>DATLQW010000248.1:0-17120 GCA_035535035.1 Acetobacteraceae bacterium | reverse complement strand
GGCCACCGCGTCGATGGCGGCGTCGTTACGGGCGAGCAGTGCCTCGGGCGTGTCGTTGACCGGCGGCGGCAGGACGGCCGCGAGGGCGTGGACGAGCTGGTAATGAGCTGGCGGGCGGAGGCCGAGGCGTGGGGTGAGGTGGTGCGGCTGAGGATAGGTGTCCATACCTGGGCTTATAGGGTATTATAGGAAATAAGTCAAGAGAACGCGCAGGCGCCGCTGACGGGGGGCACGGCGTTCCAGTCGGATGCCGGCATGTCGGGCGCGTGTGACAGCGCGATCGTAATGGTGAAGGATGCCGCTACGCTGCGCCTGTGGCGTAGGGTGCGGGGAGAATTGGGCCGCGTCGGCGCAGTGCAACACGATCGCGGCGCTTATGACCTCGGCGCGCGGAACATCGCTATCATCCGTCCGTCCCCTGCTGCTCGGTGATCGCCTGCGTGACCATGGCACGAACCGCCCGTGGAACATCGCCGCGGTGGTCGATGCCACCTCAGTCGTCCCGTCCCGTGACGACTGGCTCGCTTGTTTCTGGGCGTCGCCATAGTGTAAGATTCCAGTGGCTGCAACCAGCCTGGGCAGGCAATTGTATGCAGCCCCGATAGCGATTGCTTGATTCCTCCAAGGCATCCTCTCCATCGCTTGCCGATGGAGATGTGCGGTGCCCGACCTTCCGGTTGAACCGGCCAGCCCCGGCCGCTATCCTGCGGACATGGAAAGCCGCGTCGCCGTGCTGGAACAGATCGCCCGGGCGACGACTGCCGGTCTGGAGCGGATCGAGCGCCGGGTGGACACGCAAGGGGCAGAACTGCGTGCGTTGGTGGTAGCGCTTGCCGCGGAGCAACGCGCCGATTTCCGCTGGTTGCTCGGGGTCATGCTGGCCGGCTTTACCACGTTGCCAGGGGCCATGGGGGCGATGCTTGCCGCGATGGCGCACGGCTTCCACTGGCTTTGACCACCACCACCGACCGGATGGACTGAACCCATGGACTGGGACGCGCCGGCGATCGTGCTGGACGCGCGGCCCTTCGGCGAGGGCGACGCGATCGCCACGGTCATGACCGAAGCGCACGGCCTGCATCGCGGCCTGGCACGGGGCGGCGGATCGCGCGCGCAGGCGGCGTTGTGGCAGCCGGGCAACCTGGCGCAGGTGCGCTGGGTGGCGCGGCTGTCCGACCAGCTCGGCAGTTTCAGTGCCGAGATGATCCATGCCGGCGCCGCGTCCGTCATGGACGATGCGCTCGCGCTGGCGATGCTGTCCTCGGTCTGCGCCGTGGCGGAAGGCGCGCTGCCGGAACGCGAGCCGCATCCGCGCGTGTTCCGCGGCCTGGTGCACCTGGTGGCGCACCTGCCGCTCGGCGCCGCGATGCTGAAGGATCTGGTTCTGTGGGAGACGGCGCTGCTGGCGGATCTCGGCTATGGCCTGGACCTCACGTCTTGCGCGATAAGCGGCGAGACGGCCGGGTTGGCCTATGTCTCGCCCCGCACGGGCCGGGCGGTGACCGACGCCGCCGCCGGCGCGTGGCAGTCCCGCCTCTTGCGCCTGCCCGGCTTCCTGGCCGGCGGCGACGCCGCGGAAGCGTCCGACTGGCGCGATGGGCTGGCGCTCACCGGCCATTTCCTGGCGCGCGACGTGTTCGGCGCGCAGCACCGCCCGCTGCCTCGGGCGCGGCAGATGCTATACGACCGGGTCGCCGCGCGGGCGGACGAGTCGAGCACGACCCCGGAGGGCAGCAATGCCGGATGACACGGCCGGACATATCGAGGACACCCAGTTAAGGGACGCGCTGTCCGAGCGCTACCTGGCCTATGCGCTGTCCACCATCATGTCGCGCTCGCTGCCGGATGTGCGCGACGGGCTGAAGCCGGTGCACCGGCGGCTGATCTACGCGATGCAGCTTCTGCGGCTGGATCCGGGCACCGGGTTCAAGAAATGCGCGCGCGTGGTCGGCGACGTGATGGGCAAGTTCCATCCGCACGGCGACGCCTCGATCTACGACGCCATGGTGCGCATGGCGCAGGATTTTTCCGCCCGCTACCCGCTGGTGGAAGGCCAGGGTAACTTTGGCAATGTGGACGGCGACAACCCCGCCGCCATGCGGTACACCGAAGCGCGGCTCACCGAGGTTGCCGGCGCGATGCTGGCCGGCATCGCCGAGGACGCGGTGGATTTCCGCCCGACCTATGACGGCGAGGAAACCGAACCCGTCGTGCTGCCGGGCGCGTTTCCCAACCTGCTGGCGAACGGCGCGGCCGGCATTGCGGTCGGCATGGCGACGTCGATCCCGCCGCACAACGCCGGCGAGATCTGCGCGGCGGCGATTCACCTGATCCGTCACCCGCAGGCCACCACGGCCGATCTGCTGCGCCACATGCCCGGCCCGGATTTCCCCACCGGCGGCGTGCTGGCGGAGGACCCTTCCGCCGTTCTGTCCGCGTATGAAACGGGTCGCGGCGGCTTCCGGCTGCGGGCGAAATGGGCGGTGGAAAAGGCCAGGCATGGCACCTGGCAGATCGTCGTCACGCAAATCCCCTACCAGGTGCAGAAAGCAAGGTTGATTGAGCAAATCGCGCAGCTTCTGGAGGAGAAGAAACTGCCGCTGCTGGGGGACGTGCGCGACGAAAGCGACGAGGCGATCCGGTTGGTGCTGGAACCGCGCACCCGCGGCGTCGAACCCGAAATGCTGATGGAGACGGTGTTCCGCGCCACCGCGCTGGAGACGCGTTTTCCTCTGAACATGAACGTGCTGGACGCGACGCGCACGCCGCGCGTGATGTCGCTGGCGGAAGTCTTACGCGCCTGGCTGGATCACCGGCACGAGGTGCTGGTGCGCCGCAGCACCCATCGGCTGGCGGCGATCGACCGGCGCATCGAGGTGCTGGACGGTTATCTGCTGGTCTATCTGAACCTCGACGAGGTGATCCGCATCATCCGCAACGAAGACGAACCGAAGCCGGCGCTGATGGCGCGCTTCACGCTGACCGACACGCAGGCCGACGCGATCCTCAACATGCGGCTGCGGGCCCTGCGGCGGCTGGAGGAGATGGAACTGCGCAAGGAGCACCGCGCCCTGACGAAGGAGCGCAAGGAGATCGCCGCGCTGCTGAAGGATGCTTCGCTCCGCTGGACCCGCATCACCGAGGAACTCGAGGCGACACGGACGAAATTCGGATCGGGTGCGCTCGGCGACCGGCGGACCGAGCTGGGTGCCGCGCCGGCGGCGGTGGACGTGGCGAGCGAGGCGCTGGTCGAGCGCGAGGCGATCAGCGTCATCCTGTCCGACAAGGGCTGGGTTCGCGCGGTGCGCGGCGTGGTCGCCGATCCGGCCGAGCTGCATTTCAAGGAAGGCGACAAGCTGAAGCGGCTGCTGCCGTGCTTCACCACCGACCGGCTCACGCTGTTCGCGACCAACGGCCGGGCGTACACGCTGAAGGCGGGCGACCTGCCGCGCGGTCGCGGCGACGGCCAGCCGGTGCGGCTGCTGGCCGAGCTCGGCAACGAGGATGACGTGGTGGCGCTGTTCGTGGCAACCGAAGGCGCGAAATACCTGGTGGCGTCGAGCACTGGCCGAGGCTTCGTGGTGGGTGGCGCGGAGCTGGCAGCGGAGAAGCGCACCGGCAAGCAGATCCTCAACGTGAAGCCGGACGAGGAGGCCGCGCTGTGCGTCGTTGCGGATGGCGACTACGTTGCCGTGATAGGATCGAATCGCAGGCTGTTGGTTTTTCCGCTCGACCAGGTTCCGGAGCTGTCGCGCGGTGCGGGCGTGATCCTGCAACGCTACAAGGAGGGCGGGATGGCCGACGCCAAGGTGTTCCGGCTTGCCGAAGGCCTCACCTGGAAACTCGGCGACAAGCTTCGCACCGAGACCAACCTGCGCGACTGGCTGGCGGCGCGCGGGCAGGTGGGGCGCATGCCGCCCGCGGGCTTCCCGAGGTCGGGTCGTTTCGGCTAAGCTCGGGGGCCGGCCGCACTCGCGTGCGACCCAAGGCGGGTCGTGCCTTCGGTGCGCGCCGATGCAATAACAAGATCCAGGGGGGAGGCTCCGTTCATGCGTCTGTCACGCCGTACTTTGCTTACCAGCGCCGCCGCATTGTCTGCCGCGCCGGTCGTCCGCGCCCGTGCCCAGGGGAAGCCTGTCATCAAGCTCGGCGTGCTCACCGATCTAAGTGGCACGTACCGCGACAACACCGGGCCGACCACCATCGCCTGCGTGCAGCAGGCGATCGCGGAGTTCAACCCATCGGCGCATGGGTTCGAGGTTGACCTGCGCCAGGCCGACCACCAGAACAAGCCCGACGTTGCGTCGTCGATCTCGCGGCAATGGTTCGACGAGGGCGTGCTGGCGGCGATCGACGTGCCGACCTCCTCCGTTGCGCTGGCCGTTGCGCAGGTGGCGAAGGAAAAAGACAAGATCATGCTCAACGCGTCGGCCACGGTCACCGACATCACCGACTCGCAGTGCAGTCCCAACAGTATCGTCTGGAGCTTCGACACCTACGAGAACGCTGCCTCGACCGGGGGTGCGATGGTGCGGGCCGGCAACAAGTCCTGGTTCTTCATCACCGCGGACTACGTGTTCGGCCATATCCTGGAAGCGCAGAACATGGCGCTGGTGAAGAAGGCGGGCGGCGAGGTGAAGGGCTCGGTGCGCTATCCGTTCCCGGACACCACGGATTTCTCCGCGTACCTGACCCAGGCGATGGCGAGCGGCGCCAAGACGCTCGGCCTGGCCAATGCCGGGCTGGACACGCAGAACTGCGTCAAGCAGGCGCACGAGTTCGGCCTCGACAAGCAGATGAAGATCGTGCCGCTGCTGATGTTCATCACCGACGTGCACGCACTCGGCCTCGGTCTCGCTGCCGGTCTGGTCACGACCGAGACGTTTTACTGGGACCTGAATCCGCGCACCCGCGCCTTCACCAAGCGGGTGCTGCCGCGGACGCCGAACAACTACCCGAACCAGGCGCATGCCAGTGGCTATGCGATCACGCTGCACTACCTCAAGACGGTGGCGGCGATGGGTGCGGCCAAGGCGTCGAAGAGCTGCCGGGAGACCGTGGCGACCATGAAGTCGATTCCGACCGACGACGACGCATTCGGCAAGGGCAGCATCCGGGCGGACGGGCGCGGCGTGTTCCCCGCATATCTGTTCGAAGTGAAGACGAAAGCCGAGAGCAAGTATCCGTGGGATTTCTACAAGCTGCTGCACACCTCACCGGCCAGCGAGGTGCTGCATCCGCTGAACGAGAAGTGCAGGTTCCCCACCACGGCCTGATCGCCGTACGCGACCCTCTTCCGCCGGGCGGGAGAGGGTGCGCGAGAGCGACGCACCGCGCATGAAGGCGGCACCGCGCGTGAAGGCGGCGGACGCGGATTACTCGGCAGCCACCAAGTGGGGTACGGCGTGGTGGCGCTCGGTGGCGCCGTATCTCTCGACCCATTCGCGACCCAGGCGCGCTGCCTCCTGCGGTGTCAGCCAGGACCATTCGGCGCCTCGGGCCCGGATGGCGACCCAGACGGTGTCGCCGTGTATGTGCTCCTCGACTGAGAACGCGCCGGTCTGCGACATAGGCATATCCACTTCCGAAACGGGATTGATCGGTCATGCGCGCCGACCGCCGCGATCGCGCGGCGGTTCCGCGAATCTACACTGCAGACAGCTACACCGAGGCTTCGCCTTCACTGAGTCGTGAAACGCACATGCGGCGATGTTTGCCCGCTCCGGCGGGGACATCGCAACCGGAAAATCCGGTGTCCGCCGTAAAAAAGCCAAAATAGGTCGTGGTGCCGGGCGGCGTGTGGTTTCGGCCACAGCCCGCCGCGGGGCGGGGGACGGCTCAGCCCACGAACGCGCCGCCGTTCACGTCGAGGATCGCGCCGGACAGATAGCTTGCCGCCGGGGAACACAGGAAGGCGATCGGCCAGGCCAGCTCCTCGGGTTTTCCGAGTCGCCCCAGCGGCAGCGCGGCGGCGGCATCGAATCCACGGGTCATCGGCGTCTCCACCGGGCCGGGGGCTACGGCGTTGACCAGCACGCCGCGGCGGATGCCCTGGCGCGACAACCATTTCACCAGCGTGTGCACCGCGCCTTTCGAGGCCGCGTAGTCGGGCGGCGTGTTGGCCGACGTGCCGCCGGTGCGGCCGGCGACGGAGCCCACCAGCACCAGCGCGCCGCCGCCATGTTCCGCCATGTGATCGATGCAGGCGGCGCCGAGCGCCAGCGGCACACGAACGTTGATGTCCATTACGCGATGAAACCGATCCTGCCATCCCGGGTCGTCGTGCCATGGACGGGACTCCAGGACGGCCGCGCAATGCGCCGCGGCATGGAGCCGGGCGCCGGACACCAGGCCGCGGAGGAAGCCGTCGTCCGTCAGGTCTCCCTCGGCGGTTTCGCACGGCACCTGGAAGCGTTCCGCCTCGGCCCGCGTGGCGGCGAGCGGCGCGCGGTCGGCCAACAGCAGTGTGGCGCCGAGTTGGGCGAGCGCGATCGCCGTCGCACGGCCGATGCCGCTGGCGGCACCGGTCACCAGCACGCGCCGCCCGCGCATGTCCAAGGCCGCCGGCAGCGCGGTTGTTTCGCTCATGACGTTTCCTCCCCGTCGGTTGCCGCCCGGCCGAACAGCGCCAACCGGTCTTCGCGCACGTCACGCGTGTCGCCGGTTCGCACGGTCAGGCCGGTGCGGTCGAAATATTCCAGAATCTCGATCGCCAGCTTGCGGCCGTTGTCCAGCCGGTCGCGGAATGCGGCCGCGGTCAATCGGCCGGCCGGACCGTTCCTGGCGAGTGCGGCGGCGATGCCAGCCATCTCGGCAACCGTTTCGCGCGGGAAGAAAAGATCCGGCGCCAGTTCGAGCAAGCGCCCGACGCGTTGCAGGCGTTTCAGGGTGCCGCGGACGGCGGTCTCCGGCATCGACAGCGCGTGCGCCATGTCGCGGGTGCGCGGCGGACGGAAACGCTCGGCGGCGAGCAATGCGCGGATGTGTGGCCAGGCGCGTTCGTCGGTGGCGGACAGCCGGATCTGGTGTGTGGCGAGGCGCAACCACGGGCCGTCCTGCCGCACCGTGCCGCGGCGCAGCAAGGTGTCGATCGTGGCGCGGAACGCCGCCGGCGGCGGGGGCACTGCCAGTTGCTGACGCAGTCGTTCCGGTTGCAGCCCGGGTTGGTCGGCCGCGCCGGCGTGCCAGGCCGCCAGCGTCCGTAGCAGCGCCTGCTGCAGCGCGTCCCGCGTCTCGGGCGCCATGAGCAATTCGGCGACCGCAACGGCCGGGGCGGCCTTTTGCACGGAGTCCGCGGCCGGCGCGGGCAGGTTGCGTGCCCGGATGAAGCGGGCGCGATCGGTCCAGCCCGGCGGCAAGGCGAGCAATTGGCGCAACGCGACGTCCGGTTCCGCCGCTTCCAGCGCGGCGAGCTGCGCGAGGCGGGCCGGCGTGCGCCGGCCGCGGGCCGGAGCGAACGGGTCGATGACACTGCCGCCGCCGATGGTGCGGCTGGCGCCGGAGTCGCGCAGTGCCAGACGGTCGCCGGCGAGCGCGCCGATCGGCCGATCGAGGGTCAGCCGCACCAGGGCGTCGGCGCCGGGCTGGATGCGCTCGCGGTCGAGCGGGTGGATTCGGGCCATGACATGGGTGGCGCCGAGATGCAGGTGAACCGGCGTGTCGGCGCGCAGCGGCGCGGGTTCGCCGGACAGCACGCGCAGCCGCGCATCGATCGCGGCGGTCGGTGCGTGCGCGTCGGGGTGCAGCACCCAGTCGCCGCGGGTCACCGCATCCTTCGACAAGCGCGGGCCGGTGATGTTCAACGCCACGCGCTGGCCGGCTTCCGCGGCGGTCGCGGCGCGGTTCTGCGCATGCAGGCCGCGCACGCGCAGTTCCAGCCCGGGCGGCGAGAGCATTAGCCGGTCGTCCACCGCGATGCGGCCGGCAACCAGGGTGCCGGTGACGACGAGTCCTGCGCCCGGCAGCGTGAAGGCGCGGTCCACCGCCAGGCGTGGATGGCCGGTGGCGTCACGCTGCTTCGGCCCGAGCGCGCGCAGCGCGTCAATGAGCGCCGCGATGCCGGCGCCGGTGACGGCGGAGACGGGCAGGATGGTGGCGTCACGCAGGCCCGTGGCCGCAAGCAGCGCCCGCACTTCGGCGATGACCGTCGGGATGTTGTCGCCGGCGATATCGGCCTTTGTGAGCGCGACGACTCCGCGATCGATGCCCAGCAGATCGAGGATCGCGGCGTGTTCGCGGGTTTGCGGCATGATGCCGTCGTCCAGCGCCACCGCCAGTAGAGCCGCGTCGATCCCGGTGGCGCCGGCCAGCATGGTGTGCACGAAGCGCTCGTGGCCGGGCACGTCAACGAAGCCGAAGGTTCCCGCCGGCGTGTCGGTGTAGGCGAATCCGAGATCGATGGTGATGCCGCGGCGTTTTTCCTCGGCGAGCCGATCGGCATCGACGCCGGTGAGCGCCTTCACCAGCGCGGTCTTGCCGTGGTCGATATGGCCGGCGGTGCCGACGATCATGGACGGCCGTCACGCGGCACGGTACTCTCCTGCTGGCATCCACACGCCAAGGCGCGAATCGGTGCAGGGGCTGTCGCGCCAGCCTGGCCCGCACTGCGCCGCCATCTCAACGACCCACCTCGCGGGCAACCCAGGCGCACCAGCAGCATGACCCGTAAACCCGCCACCCTGCAATACGGCGTGACGGAGGTTCCGCCGGCGCCGGTCATCCTCGTCACTGCCCTGCAATACATTGCGGTGCTCACTGGCTTTCTGGTGTTCCCGCTGATCATGACGCGGGCGGCGCACGCGTCGCTCGCGGTCGCCGACAGCGTGCTGAGCTGGTCGATGATCATCATGGCGATCGGCACGACCCTGCAGGCATTGCCGAAAGGGCCTGTCGGCAGCGGCTACCTGGCTCCCAGCGTGATGACGGCGGTGTATGTCGGTCCTTCGCTGGAAGCGGTCCGTCTCGGCGGGCTGGCGCTGATGGCCGGCATGACCTTGTTCGGTGGCGTCGTCGAGGCCGCGGTGTCGCGCTCGATGCACCGGCTGCGCCCGTTGATGCCACCCGAACTGTCCGGCGCCGTGATCCTGCTGGTGGCGATCGGCAATGGCATGCTGGGCTATCGCTACCTGCTGGCGCCCGGCCCGGCCGAGCCGGCGAACCTGGGTCACTGGGCGGTGGCGCTCATCACCTTGCTGGTCATCGTTGCCTTGAGCGTGTGGGGACGCGGCATCCTGCGCGCGTCCTGCGTGCTGATCGGCATAATCGCCGGCTACGCCGCCGCCATTCCGGCCGGATTGCTGCCGCACGACGAGTTGGGCCAACTTGCCGCGCTGCCGCCGCTGCAAGTGCCGAGCGTGGGCTATTTCGCCTGGTCGTTCAACGCGCTGCTGATCGCGCCCTTCGTGGTCGCCGCGCTGGCCAATACGCTGAAGGCGGCCGCCCTGCTCACCGCCGCCGATCGTCAGGCCGACGCCGACTGGGTGCGCCCGGACCTGCAACGCATCGGCGGCGGCGTGCTGGCGGACGGCATCACGACGGCTCTTTCCGGCGCGTTCTGTGTGTTCGGCGCCAATGTCAGCGCCTCCGCTGTCGGCCTCAACGAGGCAACCGGCGTCGCCTCGCGCGTGGTGGCCTATGCGATCAGCGCGATCCTTCTTGTCATGGCGTTCATCCCGGACCTGGTGCGGTTTTTCACGCTGATTCCGGCAGCGGTTATCGGCGCAGCCTTCATCTTTACGTCCTGCGCCATCGTCAAGAGCGGGATCGAGACGATTGCCTCGCGCATGCTGGATGCGCGGCGCACGCTCGTGGTGGGGATGGCGATCCTGACCGGCCTGGCGGTGGAGGCGTTTCCTGGGGTTTTCCGGACCATGCCGCACGGGATCCAGCCTTTGGTCGGTTCGCCGCTGGTGCTCGGCACGCTGGTCGGTTTTGCACTGAACGCGGTGTTCCGCCTCGGCATGCGCCGACGCGCGGTGCTGGCCGTCGAGCCGAAGCAAATCGATTTCGATGCGATCCACAGCTTCATGGATGGACGCGGCGGGCTGTGGGGTGCACGGCGTGACGTTGTCACCCGCGCCACCTTCGCCGCGCAGCAATTGATCGAGGTGATCGTGGAGAACTGCGCGCCGCGCGGACCGGTCGTGCTGTCGGGCAGCTTCGACGAATTCGACCTGGCGGTGGAGGCACGCTACACCGGCGATCTGCTGGAACTGCCGGAGCGGCGGCCCAGCGATGCGGACATCCGCGCGAGCGAGGATGGGGCGCGGCTGCTGGCAGGCTTCCTGCTGCGGCACAATGCCGATCGCGCAACGGCCACACGGCGGGGCGAGAGCTGCGTCGTGCGGTTCCAGTTCCATCATTGAGGCGTGCCGGGCTGCGGGCTGCCGGGAGTCAATCTCTCGGGCGGCTGCCAGCGGTCGATTGCCTTGCGGGGCGCGCTGCCGCTACCGTGGTCCGGAAGATAGCCCGCAGGAGGCTTGAGGCAGCGTGGAACTCACCGAGGAAGCCGCGGGCGAGGTTACCGTCGTCGCTATTGCCGGCCGGCTCGATGCCGACTCCGCCAGGCAGTTCGGCGAACGGCTGACCACACTGATCCGCACCGGACAGGCGCGCCTGCTGATCGAGGCGTCACGGTTGGACTATGTCGGCAGCCTCGGGCTGCGCGCGCTGCTGATCGCCGCCCGCCTCGCCGCGCAGACCCAGGGAAGGCTGGTCCTGTGCGGCCTGACCGCGCCGGTCCGGCGGGTGATCGAACTGGGCGGTTTCAGTGGTGTTTTCGAAGACTGCGCGTCACGCGAGGAAGCCCTGGCAAACCTCCGCGCAGGGTGATTGCCCGGCCGCCGCCGAACCATTCGTTCTATTTCCCCCTGGCTATTTCCCCCTGGCATTGCGGGCGGATTGCCGACCGGACCGGCCAAGGACGGGTCGGGAATTATACCAAGCGCACGAAAGGCTGATGTAGTCGTGCGGGGACCGAGTACCATGTCATTGCTAGGAGCGCAGCGACGAAGCAATCTCCCGCCCGATGACGCAGGACCGCGGCTCGCCGGGCTGGAGGTTGCTTCGTCGCTCCGCTCCTCGCAATGACATGGATGCCGCAACATGACATGGATGACGACAGTGCGGGGATGACGACAGTGCGGGGATGACGACAAGGGGGGATCGCCTTCTCCGCGGTCGGAACGATTATTCCCTGACGCGCCCTGAGCGTACCTGTGCGGTCATGCGGCGTCGGCGGTCGCCATGTGCAGGTTGAGGCGGTAGCCCCCATGTTCGGTCAGCAGCAGTGCCGGACTTGCGGGATTGGTCTCCAGTTTCTGCCGCAGGCGGTAGATGTGGGTTTCCAGCGTGTGGGTCGTCACCGCCGGGTTGTAGCCCCACACCTCATGCAACAGAATCTCGCGCCCCACGGGACGCGCGTCCGAGCGGTAGAGGAGTTTAAGGATCGCCGATTCCTTGTCGGTCAGCCGGATGCGGCGATTCCTGGCGGGGTCCTGCAAAAGCTTCTTGGCAGGCCGGAAGGTGTATGGTCCGACGGAAAACACGGCTTCCTCGCTGCCGTCGAACAGGCGCAACTGGGCGCGCAGCCGCGCCAGCAATTCGTTCGAGCGGAACGGCTTTGCGATGTAGTCGTTGGCGCCGGAGTCGAGACCGCGCACGACGTCCGCCTCGCCATCCGACCCGGTCAGCATGATGACGGGCATCTTGTGTCCCTGCCGCCGGAGGCTGGCGCAATAGTCGCGTCCATCGCCATCCGGCAAGCCGATGTCGAGGATCACGGCGTCGAAGCGTGCGTCTGCATGGTTGATCGCCTTGTCGGCCTCCTCCAAGTTCGCGGCGGTGGCGACGGTGAAACCGGAGACGCCGGCGAGGTACTCCGCCAGGATATCTCGCAAGGTCGCATCATCTTCGACGATCAGAATCGGTCGCTGAGCCGGCATGGTTGTACTCCCCCGTTTGATCGTACTGCGCTGCGAATTGGCATTCGGTTTCGCAGCAGGCACGTTTGATGCAAATCATGGCCAAAATGGGTTGCATCGGCTTCGCTTTATCGTGAGCATGTGCGGATAGTGCACCTCGCGGAGCAAATCGGGCGGCGGCATGTGCCGTCGAGGCATGGCCCGGCGAGTCCGTCGCGTCGCGCGGCATCGTCCCGCTTGCGGCCCGCGCGTGGGTCGGTACAGTGCCACATGCTCATTCTCCGGAGTCCATCCGCATGCCCCAGTCTATCGTCTCCGAACTCGCGCCGCACGGCGTCCTGCGTGCCGCGATCAACATGGGCAATTTCCTGCTGGTGACTGGCCGCACCCCCTCCGGCGATCCGGCGGGCGTGTCACCCGACATGGCGCGCGCGATCGCCGAACGTCTGGGCGTGCCGGTCAAATACGTGCCGTATGCCAAGCCCGGCGAGCTGGCGGACGCGGCGGGCAGCGACGCCTGGGACATCGGGCTGATCGGCGCCGAGCCGGCGCGCGCTGAGAAGATCGCCTTCACCGCCGCCTATGTGGAAATCGAGGCGACCTACCTGGTGCCGGCCGGATCGCCGTTGCGGACGATCGACGACGTGGACCGCCCGGGCGTGCGGATCGCGGTGTCGGCGCGCAGCGCGTATGACCTTTGGCTGGAACGCAACATCCGGCATGCCACGCTGCTGCGGTCCGACGGCCTCAACAGCGCGGTCGAACTGTTCGTGCGCGACAAGCTGGACGCGCTGGCCGGATTGCGGCCCGGACTGCTGGGGGATTTGCCGAAGATGCCCGGCGCGCGGATCCTCGACGGCAAGTTCACCGCGGTGCAGCAGGCGATCGGCACCGCGCGCGGCAACGCGGCGGGCGCGGTCTTCCTGCGCGATTTCGTGGAGGAGGCGAAGCAGTCCGGGCTGGTCGCGGGCCTGATCGAGAAGCATGGCGTGGTGGGACGGCTTTCGGTGGCACCGCCGGGCTGAGCGGCTGACAACGGTCCGGGCCTGATCAGGCTGCCAGCGCCGCCCGCCAGCGGCAACGCACCGCGATCGAAGCGATGCGGAAGGATTTGCCCTTCCTGCGCCAGACTATCGCCGTCGTTATCGGGGCGGCGATCGCCAAGGCTCGGCGCATCGCCGGGCTTGAGCAGGCCGATGTCGGCGAACCGCCGCAAATCGACCTGGATGCCCTGGGCCGGCGGGGTCGGAGCAACGCAGGCTACGTTTGGCCTTTGGCCGTGGGGGCAAACTTCTTGGACTTGCTCCGGACGAAAGCACGCAGGAATTTCAGCCACAGATGCACGCGGATGCACGCAGATTCACCGTGCTGCTGCAATGAATGTGCGCAACCACGCCGCAGGAAAACGCGCAGACCCATCATGTCGCCTGGTCCATCTGTGCGCATCAGCGCGCATCCGGGGCCGACAATGTTTTCTGCTCTGTTGCTCAGGTTGCAACCGCTGCAACAAAGTTTGCGACAAGAGCACAAGAGCCCAAGCTGGTGGACCCGGAATCAAAAAGGCAATACCTCTCCGTCGGCCGCGCGGCAAATTCGGACGAGCCGCCGCTTCACATTCATCCGATTGGTCCCGCATCGGCGGATCCAACGGATAAGAAGCCTATGGGATCAAGCCATCGCGACCGGCCGACCATCGTGCGACGTTTCTCGATCGCAAGAGAATTCTACGCGGGAAGCGTCAGGAGTCAGGCGATAGGCAGGGCAATCGCACTTGGCTTGTGCTCGGTCTTGGCCGCGGCCGCCCGGATCATCCCGGGGTTGCGGAAAGAAAAAAAGCGAGTGTTTAACACAGAATGCATCGATTGAGTCACAGATCAGATGAAATATCGATCATGGTCCATCGATCCGGATCATGCGGGCAGGAAATTTTGGTACTTCCTTCTGTAATCTGTGACTTATTAACCTTCCCAGAATGGTTGTCTTGCATGCGCTCTCGGGCAGCCTGTTGGCCACGGCTATTTTGCCGGCGACCTCATGGCAATTATTATGGGAAGGTTAATAAGTAGTGAAATTCCATCATATTGAAAGCCCGTGTAAGTCCCGACTTGTGCGACTCCGCTGGGGGACGCATGCCGCTGGGCCCTCGCTTGCGCGCCAGGGCATGCTCACATGTGATGTCGTGCTCAAAATGGATGGCGACTGCGATCGGGCAAAGTTTTGGTGGTGTCTGTATTTCTCTGTTTTTCTGGCCGGAGGAATGGTGCAGGGGCAGCCTTCAACCGACGGTAATAGGGGCAAACCCCCGGGCAGATTATGGAAAATCATGCCTTGTTGCGGTACCAGACGCCGTAACGATGGCGGATTTCCGCCATTCCGCCAGCCGACCCTCGATCATGCTGCACCTGCGTGCCCGGGGTTTTGCCCCTATTGCAACCGACGCCAGCAACCCGTTGATATCGCTTAGGGTTTGGAGATGTGAGAATCCCCTGGCGCTTGCTCGGGGATGACGAGAGTCGTCCCGTCCCGTGCGGAATAACCAACGAAGTCATGCCTTCGGCCGGAGCCTGCCCTCCGGAGCCTGGCCAGCCGCGCCGCCCGGATCGTGGATGCCAGGCCCAGGGCGGCCCCGGCGATGCGCCGGACCGTGCGCATTCTCCAGGTTCAGCGCGGTATTGATCAGCGCCAGGTGTGAGAACGCCTGCGGGAAATTGCCGAGCAGCCGCCGTGCCACGGGATCGTATTCCTCGGCCAAAAGGCCGACGTCGTTGCACAGGGCCAGCAGCTTCTCGAACAGGGTGCGCGCCTCGCGGCGGCGGCCCAGCAGCGTCAGGCAGTCGGCGTACCAGAAGCTGCAGGCCAGGAACACGCCCTCGCCTGGCGGCAGGCCGTCAACGCCCTGGTGGGTGCGGTAGCGTTGCACCAGGCCGTCGGTCATCAGGTCGCGGCCGATCGCCTCGATCGTGCCGCGCATGCGGGGATCGTCGGCCGGCAGGAAGCCGACCAGCGGCAGCAGCAGCAGGCTCGCGTCCAGCTCGTCGGCGCCGTAGTACTGCACGAAGGCGCCCTTCGCCGTGTTGAAGCCATCGCGGCACACCGCGTCATGGATGCGCGCGCGCAGCGCCCGCCAGGTTTCGAGCGGCGCCTCCAGGCCGAACTCCTCCGCGGTGCGGATCGCCCGGTCCATCGCCACCCAGGCCATCGCCTTGGAGAAGGTGAAATGCCGCGCGCCGCCGCGCACCTCCCATATCCCCTCGTCCGGCTGTTGCCAGATTTCCGCCAAATGCCCGATCAAGGCGGTCTGCAGGTCCCAACTCGCCTGCGGCCGCACCAGGCCGCCATGCGCTTCCTGGTAGAGGGCGTCGAGCAACTCGCCGTACACGTCGAGTTGCACCTGCGTGCTGGCGGCGTTGCCGACGCGCACCGGGCTGGCGCCCTGGTAGCCGCGCAGCCACGGCACCTCCCACTCCATGATCCAGCGCTCGCCGGCGAGGCCGTACAGCGTCTGCACCTGCGCCGGCGTGCCGGCGACGCTGCGGCGCAGCCAGTCGCCCCAGGCGCGCGCCTCCTCCTGGTAGCCGGCGTGCATCAGCGCCATCAGCGTGAAGGTGGCGTCGCGCAGCCAGCAGAACCGGTAGTCCCAGTTGCGCTGGCCGCCGGGTTGCTCGGGCAGCGAGGTGGTGGGCGCGGCGACGATGCCGCCGGTCGGGGCGTAGCTGAGCGCCTTCAGGGTGATCAGCGAGCGCAGCACCTGCGCGCGCCAGATGCCGTGATAGGTGCAGCGGGCGGACCACGCGGTCCAGAACGTTTCTGTCCCCGCCAGTGCCGCCTCGGCGTCGGGCGGGTGCGGGCGGGGCTGGTACGACAGGCCGTGGGTCAGGACGAAGCGCACGCGCTGCCCCGCGGCCACGTCGAACGTGGCGGCGTGGGTCAGATCGCGGCCGTGCAACGGCACGTCGCTGTGCAGCACCACCTGGTCCGGCCCGGCGACGGCGCAGATGCCGTGCCCATGTTCCAGCCGCGTCACCCAGGGGATCGCTGAGCCGTAGTCGAAGCGCAGCGCCACATCGAGCCGCATGGCGAGATTGCCCGACCGGCCCTCGACGATGCGCACCACCGAACGGCGTCCCGGCACCATGCAGTCGATCAGCGCGGCGCTGCCCTGGTCGGTGTCGAACAGGGTTTCCAGGATCAGCGTGCCCGGCCGGTAGTGGCGCGACACGCGGGCGCCCTGGGCATCCGGCGCGATGCGCCAGCGGCCGTTGGCAGGGGTGCCGAGCAGGGCGGCGAAGACGGCGGGGCTGTCGAAACGCGGCCAGCATAGCCAGTCGATCGAACCGGCCCGGCTGACCAGTGCCGCGGTGCCGCAGTCGCCGATCAGGGCGTAGTCTTCGATGTCCGGGGGTTGCTCTGCCGGGGCGGCGGACCCGGACCCGGACCGCGCACGGAGGTCGCCGGCGGGGGGCGCCGACCTGGTCAGTTTGCCCTGCCCCACATCCGGGTGCCACCGTTGCCGAGGCAGTAGCAGGCCGCGCCGGAGGCCACGGGTCGATCCATCGGGCAGGTGTAGGGGCCGGCGTAGCAGGTCTGGTTGGCGGCGGGCGCAGGGCCTGCCGGCGGCGGGGCGTAGGACATCGGCGGCGGCGGGTAGTAGGCCGGTGGCGGGTAGTAGGCCGGCGGGGGGTAATAGGCCGGCGGCGGGTAGTAGTAGGCTGGCGGCCCGGCATACAAGCCCGGAAAACCGAAGCCGATCCAAAGGCGCGCGGAGGCCGGGGTGGTGGCGGCAAAGCAGCCGGTCAGCGCGGCGACAAGCGCGACCGAGCCGATCGAGCGACGCAGGAACTGCGAGCGGGTGCTGATCATGGGCCGCATCATGCCAGCCCGGTGTATCCGAATTGTGTCAAGGCACGAGATTGGCGGCTTAAGCGGCGGCGCGCCAATCACGCCTTGGTCATGATCGGTACCGTGTCACACGGACGCGAGCGTGTTGCCGGCGGCGGTTTGGCTGGTGCCATAACCCATCTTTGACACTCACTAAAAAAACTTCTGCAATATCAGCATTGTGTGCGGCAGATTTTCGCCGAGTAACACTACATTCGGGCATTGGGCGGGTCATGCGACGTATTTCCTGACCCCGCCCGGCGCCGGATCGATCTGCAGGGCATCGTAGATCTGGCGCAGGTCTGGCTCGGCGACGGTGGC
>DATLQW010000247.1:0-32166 GCA_035535035.1 Acetobacteraceae bacterium | reverse complement strand
CCTGCCAGGCCCGTCGTCGTTGCGCCTCGGTCAGGGTCACGACCCCACCAAGCCAGCTCTCAAATGCCGCCAGGTCCATGGCGATCTCCTCGTCCTGCCACTAGCATAGCCGATACCAACAAAGAACGCCATAAGAGCCATTCTTTTCCCCTCCCCTTGTGGGCTTGATCCGTCAAGCGGATCAAGCCCACAAGGGGAGGGGGGAGAAGTGATCCACTGATATGAGCGACATGCTTCGCCGCGTGCCGCGGCTCGCGATGTGCTGCGTTGTGGCGCTCGGCCTTGCGCAATCCGCGCGCGGGCAGACCGCGTTGGATTGTGCGCAGGCGGGGCGTGCGGCGGAGCGGCAGTTCGGATTGCCGCCGGGTTTGCTGCGGGCGATCGGCCGGGTGGAAACCGGCCGGTGGGATGCGCGGCGGGGACGCGTGGTTGCGTGGCCCTGGGCGGTCGATGTCGATGGCGACGGACGGCTGTTCGAGAACAGCGGCGATGCGGTAGTGGCGGCGCGCGCGGCGCGTGCGGCGGGCCGGCACAGCATCGATGTCGGGTGTTTCCAGATCAATCTGCTGCACCATCCGGACGCGTTCGCCGATCTGGACCAGGCGTTCGATCCACAGGCCAATGCGGAGTATGCGGCGCGGTTCCTGGCCTCGCTGCGGGGACGGCTGGGCAACTGGCATGATGCGGTTGCGGCGTATCACTCCGCCACCCCCGAGCTTGGCCTGCCGTACAGCCAGCGCGTGTTCGCGGCGTGGTCGGGAACGGGGACGGTCGCGGCAGAGTCAGCGGCGCAGTTCTCGGGGTTTCCACGGATCCATGTATGGGGACCGAGTCCGGCGGGGACTGCTCCGGCGGTGATCGCGATTCACACGTCGCTGCCGCTGTTGCTGCCGCGAGTCGTCACGCCCGGCCGGTGACCGGCCGGGCGCGCGGGGTGGACGCGGCGCCAGCCACCGTCGCGAAGAATGCCTGGCAACTTTAATTTGGGCGGACAGAAGTGAAACCACGGCTTAACTACGGGCGTGCTTTTTACACCCTGCGTGCGGTCGGCGACGCGAGGGGACTGAGACCAATCGAGCCGGTGCGCGGCATATCTGGGCAACGGAGAAGAGGAACACTCACATGTACGAATACCTGAAGACCTGGCTGGAGCTGAAGACCGACAAGCGCGCCGTGACGATGTTGGAATACGGGCTGATCGCCGCGCTGATCGCCGTCGTGTGCATCGCCGCGGTGGGCACGCTGGGCACCGACCTGTCGGACCAGTTCACCAACATCGCTGGCAAAGTCGCGGCCCCATAAGTTTCGTCCGGAGCGGCGGCACGCTACGCCGCCGCGCCATTCTACCGCAACTGCAAGTCCAAACCACGAGGCGCGCGATGTTGCACAATCCACCATCGCTGGTCTCATCGATTCTCGTCCTGCTAAGCGCGGCGGCCCTGCTTGCCGCCTCGCTGCATGACGTGATCGGTCGCACGGTTCCCAACTGGATGGCTGGGATCCTTGCACTGTCCGGCCTGGGGTTGCGTGCCGCCGACGGGCATTTGCCGGGCGGCATTGTTGCCGGCGTGATCGTGTTCGCCGGCGCGGCACTTTGCTGGCGGTACCGCCTGATGGGCGGCGGCGACGTGAAATTGCTGGCGGCCACGGCCATCGTGGTGCCGCCTGGCGCGGTTCCCACCTTCATCGCGGCGGTTGCGCTGGCCGGCGGCGCATTGGCGCTGCTCTACCTCGCGGGACGGCACCGGGTAGGCCGGCCCCGCACGAAACGTCCGCATGGTTTGCTTGCGCGCGTGCTGCGTGTGGAACGCTGGCGCATCTATCGCGGCGGACCGCTCCCCTATGCCTGCGCGATCGCCGCCGGCGGTCTGTTCGTCCTGCTATAGGCACAAGCGATGATCCTGCGCATTGCGTTCTTTTTCCTGATGGCGGTTGGCCTGGTCGGTTTCGGCACCGTCGCATGGATTTCCACGCGGCCGGCACCGTCCGCGGTGGCGGGCAAGCCGGTGGCGCCCACGACGAAACTGGTGCTGACCGCGGCTCGCGCGGTGCGTGTCGGCGAGCTGCTGAAGCCGGAAGACCTGGCTTCCAAGGCAGTGCCGATCAGCGATCCCGCCATCCGCGACAGCAACCCCGACACCGCGACGGCGCGTCGCGACCTGGTGGGGGCGATGGTGCGGCGGAGCCTGGGGGTCGGCGACATCGTGACCAACGGCGACGTGATGCGACCGGGCGATCACGGGTTCCTGGCAGCGGTGCTGCAGCCGGGGATGCGGGCGGTGACGATCGCGGTGGACAACACCACCGGCTCCGCCGGGCTGATCTGGCCGGGCGACCGGGTTGACCTGATCTTGACCCAATCGATTTCCGAGGCGAACCTGCCGCTCGGCCGGCGGGTTGCCGCGGAAACCGTGCTGTCAAACGTGCGGGTGATCGCGATCGACCAGCAGATCATGCAAGGCGCCGTGGCCGCACCGGACAACCAGGCAAAGACCGTGACTCTGGAAGTGACGGAGGAGCAGGCGGAACGGATTTCGGTGGCAACCCGGCTGGGGCGGCTGTCGCTGTCGGTTCGTTCGGCGGACACCTCGCAAGCGTCGGCGCACCCGAAATCCGGCGCCAACACGGTGTGGGCGGGTGACGTGTCGCCGGCACTCGGGGTGAGCACGCCGCCGCCGGCCAACGACGTGGTGCGTGTCTTCCAGGGCGGCGGCGAGGTGAAGGAGTTCAAGTACTGATGCGCGCACCCATGAAACTGCTGTGCGAGATCGGCGCCGCCGCGCTGCTGCTGGGCGCGCCGCTGGCGGTCGGCGCCAAACCCGGGGCCGGCGCCGACGTTCCCGTCGCTGCCGCGAGCGGCGCGGTTGGCAGCATGGTGCTGGAGACGGGCACCGGGAGGGTGATCTCGCTGAACGGCGCGGCGGCCAACATCTTCGTCGCCGATCCGAAAGTGGCCGAGGTGCGGCCGGCAAGCGCGTCCAGCCTGTTCGTGTTCGGCATCGCCCCGGGTCACACCACGATCGCCGCGATGGACACCACGGGGCGTGTCCTGGCGCAATACAACCTGACAGTGCAGCCCTCCAGCTTTGGCGCGCAGTCCGCGCAGTCGATGATCGCGCGGCTGCTGCCGGGCAGCCGGGTGCGGGTGGAGGCGGAAGCGAAGGGGCTGCTGCTGACGGGCGCGGTGTCGAGCCCGGCGGATGCGGCGCAGGCGGTTGCGATCGCCAAGGAGTATGCGGGCGACACGCCGAACATCGACAACCAGGTCACCATCGCGTCGCCGGTTCAGGTGACGCTGAACGTGCGGATCGCGGAGATGTCGCGCACGGTGGTGCGGAACCTTGGGGTGAACTGGTCGGCGCTTGGCACGATCGGCAACATTGCCGGCCTGCCGGCGCTGACCCTGAACGCCAATACCGACACGGTGCAGTGCGGCACCGGGTCCGGAGGTCTGATCCAGTTGTGCAAATCCGGCAATTTCAACGGCATCATCGATGCGTTGGCGCACGACAATTTGGCCCACGTGCTGGCCGAGCCGAACCTGACGGTAATGAGCGGCCAGTCGGCCAGCTTCCAGGTCGGCGGCGAGTACCCGATTCCGGTCAGCCAGCAAAACGGCACGATTTCGATCGCCTTCAAGAGTTACGGCATCATGCTGAGTTTTCTGCCGACGGTGATGAGCGACGGCAGGATCAACATCCACGTGAAGCCGGAGGTCAGTGAACTCGACAAGGCGAACGGGATTCAGCTTTCCGCGGGCAACTCGACGATCCAGGTTCCCGCGATCACGGTACGCCGGGCGGAGAGCACGGTAGAGCTCGGCAGCGGGCAGAGTTTCGCGATCGCAGGGCTGCTGCAGCAGACGACGACGGATGACGGAACTTCGGTTCCGGGCCTGGGCGACACGCCGGTGCTTGGCGCGCTGTTCCGCGATACCGCGTTCCAGCGGGAGGAGCAGGAACTGGTGATCATCATCACGCCGTATATCGTCCGCCCGGTGAACAACGTGGCCGCGCTGCATTTGCCGACCGATGGCTACACTCCGCCGACGGACATCGAGCGGCTGCTGCTGATGCGGCAGATGGCTAACAACCTGCCGCCGGTGGCGGTGCGGATTCCCGGCGACGCCGGCTTCGTGGTGCAGTGAGGTGGACATGTCCAGGGCTTTGCATTTCACCATCCTCGCCAGCCTGACCGTGCTTGGGGGCTGCGACCAACGCGATCCCTACCTGCGCACTGATGTTTGGAATCCGACCGGCGCCAATGCGGGGAACATCGCGGCGATGGTTGCCGATCCGCATGACCTGATCAGCGGGCGCGGGACGGACGTTCAGAACAGCAACGAGCCGGCGCTGGCGGTAGGCCATGTGTGGCTCGACCAGCCGAAGTCGTTGTCGCCGGGCGGAAGCGGTGGTGGTGGTGGTGGTGCGCAATCGGGCGGCGGCGGAACCGGCAGCGGCGCGAGCGGCGGCGGTTCCGGCGGTGCGTCCGGATCCCCAGGGAGCTGAGAATGCCTGACGATGTCGCCTTGCAGATTCTACCAGACGGCGCGACGCATGGAAGCGACGCGGCATCGGCCCGCTACGATCGTCCGTCGCTGATCGGCTTCATCGCCGATGCGCGGTCGGAGGAGGCGTTGCGCGAGGGGCTCGCCGAAGTCACCGGGGAGCAACTGGACATTCGCCGGGGCGGGGTGCGCACGGCGGTGGCGGCGATGCAGAAGCTGGCGACGCCGAAGGTGCTGATCGTCGATGTCAGCGGCGAGGACCAGCCGCTTTCGGCGCTTGGCGATCTTGCCCACGTGGTGGAGCCGGATGTCTGCGTACTGGTGATCGGCGAGACGAACAACGTGGATTTCTATCGCGAGGTCACGCGCGGCATGGGTGCGGCGGACTACCTGGCGAAGCCGCTGACGCGCGACATCGTGGCGCGGCATTTCTCGGCGTTCCTGCGCGGCAAGACTCCAGCGGCGCAAGCGGTGCTGGGTGGCCGGGCGATGGCGATAACCGGGGTGCGCGGCGGCGTCGGGGCGACCACGTTGGCGGTGAACCTGGCGTGGAATTTCGGCGTGCTGATGCGGCGGCACACGGTGTTGCTTGACCCGAACATTCAGACCGGCAGCGCCGCGTTCCTGCTGAACGTGCAGCCCGGGCCGGGGCTGCGGGTGGCACTGGAGGCGCCGGAACGGCTTGATTCGCTACTGGCCGAGCGGGCGGCGCAACCGGCGGCGGATCGGCTGCACGTGCTTGCCGGCGAAGAGACCCTCGCCGACCAGCCGAATCCGGCGCCAGGCGCGGCCAGGGTGTTGCTGGATGCCTTGCGTGTCCGGTATAATTTCATTGTGGTTGACGTGCCGTATGGGCCGGTGCCGCTGTATCGCGACCTGCTCGACCTGGTGGACCAGCGGGTACTGGTGATGGAGCCGACGCTGGCGGCGGTGCGGGACACGCTTCGGCTGCTGGCGCTGCCGGGTGGACCGGAACAGTCGCAACGGGCGATCGTGGTGCTGAACCGGGTCGGCATACCCGGGGGCCTGACGCGCCGGCAGGTTGAAGACGCGCTGAAGATGAAAGTGGACCTGGCCATTCCCGACCTGCCGCGGCAGGTCGGCAACGCGGCGACGTTGGGCGAGCCGGCGCTGGCTTCGTCCAGCGGGTTTCGCGCGGGGGTGAACGAGTTGGCGCGGCAAGTGGCGTTTGTCGGGCTGCTCGATTCGGGCTCTGGGGCGACGGCCGGCGCTCCCGCTTCGGGCGGGCGGCGTGGCTGGAATCCGTTCCGGCGCAACGCATGAACGCGATTCCGTCGTTTGGCCGCCGTGCCGGGGCACCGCTGGTGCAACTCCGGCCGGCCGTGGCGCCGAAACCCGAACCGCCGATCTACACGAGCAGTGTGCCGGAAGAGTCGATTGCCGAACTGCGCAATATCTGCCTCGCGCGGCTGGATCCGGCGGCGGTCGCGGCGATGCCGGAAGACCGGCTGACCGCGGACGTGGAACGGCTGATTTCGGAGATTGCCACGGAACGGCGCGTGCAGCTCAACGCACGGGAGCAGCGGGCGCTTGCCGGCGAGTTGGTGGACGACATACTCGGTTTGGGTCCATTGGAGCCGTTGCTCGATGACGACTCGATCAGCGAGATCATGGTGAACGGACCGGAGAAGACGTTCATCGAGCGCGGCGGCAAGCTGGTGCTGTCGAACGTGCGGTTCCGCGACACGATGCACCTGTCCAACATCTGCCAGCGGATCGCGGCCGACGTGGGGCGGCGCATCGATGAATCGAGTCCGATGGTGGATGCGCGGCTGCGCGACGGGTCGCGGGTGAACATCGTGTTTCCGCCGCTGGCGCTCGATGGACCGTATCTCTCGATTCGCAAGTTCGGGCGGAAGGACATCGACTTCGCCAAGCTCATCGAGTGGAAGGCGCTGACACGGCAGGTAGCGCGCGTGCTGGAGATCGCCTCCCAGGCGCGGCTCAACGTGATCATCTCGGGCGGCACCGGTTCGGGCAAGACGACTCTGATGAATGCGATGTCGCGGATGATTGGGTCGGGCGAGCGCATCGTGACGGTTGAGGACACTGCCGAATTGCAATTGCAGCAGCCGCACGTGGTGCGGTTGGAGACGCGCCCGTCCAGCCTGGAGGGACGCGGCGAGGTTTCCCAGCGGGACCTGATGCGCAACGCGCTGCGGATGCGGCCGGACCGCATCATTATCGGCGAGGTTCGGGGACCGGAGGCGTTCGACATGCTGCAGGCGATGAACACCGGCCATGACGGCAGCATGTCCACGATTCATGCCAACACCACGCGCGACGCGCTGACGCGGGTCGAGAACATGGTTCAGATGGGCAACATGGGGCTGCCGTCGCGGGCGATCCGCACGCAGGTGGTCAGCGCGATCGAGTTGATCGTGCAGGTGGAGCGGCAGCGCGACGGCGGCCGCCGGGTGACGCAAGTCACCGAGGTCTGCGGCATGGAAGGCGACGTCATCACGCTGAACGACATCTTCCAGTTCGAGGTCCAGGGCGAAGGGCCCAACGGCAAGCTGATCGGCCGCTACATCGTCAGCCGGGTGCCACCGTCCTTTGCGCGGCGGCTGGCGTATTTCGGTCTCGAGCGGGCCTGGAAAGCGGCGTTGGAAGACAACGAGGCATCATGACCGGTCACGGCCTGCTATGGTTGCTGTTGGTGCTGTCCTGCCTGTCGCTGGCGGGTCTGGGCGTCAGCGGGATGCTTGTCTCGAGATCGCAGAAGACCAAGGCCAAGCGTGAGGCGCGCATGGCGTCGGTGGGATCGCCGCGGTCGCGGATGCCGCAGGTGGAGATGTCGGCGTTCACCCGTCCGGCGCGGACGGGGAACCGTTCACTGCCGGCGATGGCCGCGGCGGTGTTCGGCTTCGATCTTGACCGGCCGGAGCAGTACCCGCTGCGCTGGTGGATGGTTCTTGTCCTGGCGTTGGCGATCGCCAAGGCGATGCAGTCGCTGGCGGCCGAGGTGGTGGGCGATTTTTCGTATGCCGTGATACCGGTGGCCTGGGTGATGCTGTGCCGCAACGTGTTCGGCTGGTCGGAAGGCCGGCGGCGGCAGAAGCTGTTGCATCAATTCCCCGACGTGCTGGCGATGATCGTCCGTTCGGTGCGTGTCGGCATTCCGGTGATGGAAGCGATGCGTGCCGTTTCGCGGGAGATGCCGGCTCCGACCGCCCCCGAATTCCTGCGGATGGTGGAGCAGGTGTCGATCGGCGTGGCGCTGGAGGAGGCGGTGGCGGAATTGGCGCAGCGCTGCGGCATCCCTGAGTACCGGTTTTTCGCCACCGCGCTGTCGCTGCAAAATCAAACTGGAGGGGCGCTCAGCGAGACTCTCGACAACCTGGCGGACGTGATCCGCAAACGGATCGCGCTGATCGCCAAGGGGCACGCGATGGCATCCGAGGCGAAGACCTGCGCCGCCGTGCTGGGCGCGCTGCCGGTGGTGACGGGGGCCGCGCTGTATTTGCTGAGTCCGGGCTATTTCGGGCTGCTGTTCAGCGACCCGACCGGGCGGGCATTGTTCGGGTCGGCGGTCATGTCGTTGTTTTCCGGGCTGATGGTAATGCGCTCGATGATCCGCAGGAGCCTGAAATGAATTCGCACATCGTGCTGCTCGCATTTGCCGGATTTGTTGTCGTGATGCTGCCGTCGGGCGTGTGGATGATGCGTGAGATGCGCCGCGAGGAGCGCGTTGTGGCGCGGGTCCGGATGGTGCATGGCCAGCCGCCGGTGGTCCGCAAGACGGCCGAGACCGCGGCGGTTCGGGCGGCGGCGACGCACGCGATGGCGGCGATCGGGCAGGCAATCCTGCGCAGCGGGATGGTTCCGGCCCGCACGTTGACGGAACTGGAGAGCACGCTGGCGGCTTCCGGCCTGCGCGGATCGCAGGGTGTCGGCGTATTCGTCGGCGCCAAGATCTTGGCTTTGATCGGGCTGCCGTTACTGACTTGGCTGTTGGTCCGCGATCTCGGGGTGACCGGCATCCTGGCCACCGTGCTGCCAGCGGCCGGGGGCGTGGCCGGGCTGCTGGCACCCGACTGGCTGGTGCGCCGGCAGCGCAAGCGCTACCTCGCGCGCATCGAACAGGGTCTGCCGGACGCGCTGGACATGCTGGTGATCTGCACCCAGGCCGGGTTGGGCATGGGTCCCGCGATCATCCGTGTCGCCAGCGAACTGCAGGGCGCCTATGGCGAGATCGCCAAGGAGTTCGAGACGACGGCGAACGAGTTGCAGATCATATCCGATAGCCGGCTGGCGGTGATCAACCTGGGGCAGCGGACGGGGCTGGATTCGCTCAAGCGGCTGGCGACCACGCTGGTGCAGACCCTCCAGTATGGCACGCCGGTCTCGGATGCGTTGCGCGTGCTTTCGTCGGAAATGCGGCAGGAGATGCTGACGCGGTGCGAGGCGCGCGCGGCCCGGCTGCCGGTGCTGCTGACGCTGCCGACCATGTTTTTTATCCTGCCCTGCGTCTTCCTTATCGCCGGCGGTCCTGCCATTATCACGGTGATGCGCAGTTTCCATCACTGAGTCCGATTCGCTGATGCGCGGCGGGCCCCTGGTTTTGTTGTTGCTGTTGGCCGCCTGTGGTCACACGGCGTCCGGCCTGTCTGCGCTGCAACCCGGCGTGGACGTCGCGGAAGCGGCGTTGCGCGGGGGTTCGCCGCAAACGGCGCTGCATCTCGCCGGCGACGTGCTGGCGCATGATCCGGGGAACGAGGCGGCATTGGTCGTGCAGGGCGACGCGCTGACCGAGTTGGGCCGGCTGGATGAGGCGCGCACGAGCTACAATCGGGCGTTGCGGAGCAATCCCGCCTCGGTCGGGGCGGAAGTGGGGCTGGGACGCATAAGCCTGACCAACGACCCGGCGGCGGCCGAGGCCGTGTTTCTTGAGGCGTTGCACCATGACCCGCGCAACACCACTGCGCTGAGCGACCTGGGCGTTGCGCGGGACCTGCAAGGGAACCATGCCGGCGCGCAGGAGGCGTATCGTAAGGCGCTTGGCATCGACCCGCAGAATTCCGCGGCCCAGGTGAACCTGGCGTTGTCCATGGCGATGTCGGGCTCGGCCGCGGCCGCGGTGCGGATGCTGCGGCCGATCGCGAGCAACCCTGGCGCGTCGCGCAAGCTGCAGCAGGATCTGGCGGCGGTGCTGACCATGGCCGGCGAGCGCGACGAGGCGGCCCGCATCCTGAGCAAGGATCTCTCGCCGGAAGACGTGCAGCAGGCGCTGGATGACTATGCGGCGGCGCGTTCGGGAGGAGCCGGAGCGTCGCTGGCCGTCCCGCCGCGCGGGGCCGAGGCGGCGGTTGCCCTGGCGCCACCACCCGGCAGGGTGCAGGTGCAGCTTGCCGCGGTTCCCACCCAGGATTCCGCGCAGGCGGACTGGCAGCGGCTGCAGCAGCAAATGCCGGCATTGCTCTCGGGCCGCCAGCCGGCGTTCATCAAAGTTGAGCGCAACGGCCAAACGTTTTGGCGGGTTCGCACCGGCGCGTTTTCGGATACGACCGAGGCGGCGGTGTTTTGTCAGAGGATACAAGCGGCCGGCGGGGCGTGCTCGGTCGGGGGTCCGTAGCCTGTGGTGCGCGCCGGGTTTGGAGCCGGGCCGCCTCGGTCACGATTGTGCGGCGCTTTGGGTGCGCGGCGGCTCCTTGTGCAGCGGCAATGCTGGGCTCGCGCCGCGGCGTCGCGCCCGCACCCGCGGCAGGCGAAAGCTGGTGCCGGCACGGGCGAAGTCGCCATAGCCTTCTTGTGTCAGCGCGATGGCGATCTTGCGCTTCGCGCTCGTTTCGATCTGGTACACGCGTTCCCGCGAAACGCCGAATTGATCGGCAAGAGCATCGAGATGGGTCACTTCGTCGCTGTCGCTCATGCACCGGGCGAGGAACACGACGCGTTCGCGATCGCCGAGGATCTCCTGTGACAAAGCGACAATTCGCTTGCGCGCCTTGGCATGGTCGAGGCGTAGGATGACGTCGTCTTCCGGGGACGCGGCGTCGTCGGCGAGCGTATCCTCCAGCTTCGGCGCCCCGGTTTCGCCCTGGCTTTCGGCATGCAGGCTGAGGGTGCCGCCTGCCATCAGGCGCATGCTGCGCGCGACCTCGTCGCCGGGCAGGCCGATACGGCGTCCGATGCGTTCGCAGATCTCGGATTCGGTGGGATCCACGCGCTCGCGCTGGCAATTTTTGCGCGCCTCGGCCTGCAACTGTCCGCGCATTTGCGCGAGTTGACGATGGGCGTTGGAGTTGGGAAGCCGCACTGGTCCGGAATTCCGCCGGACATAGTCCTGGATATGCCAGCGGATCCATCCGATGGCGTAGCTGGAGAGGCGGCTTTCGAAACGATCCGGATCGAATCGGCCGATGGCGGCGTGCAGGCCGAGATGTCCGGCGCCGACCAGATCGAGCAGATCGATATTGAGATAGCGGTAGCGGCTGGCGATTGCCACCACCAGCTTGCTGTGGCTTTCCCACAATTCGGTCAGGGCGGTCTGCTGGCTGCGCGCGTTGCCGCTGCTGTGGACGATCCGCAGCAGGTGGCGTTCACGCTCGGCGGTCAGATTGGACAAGTCGATCTGGCGGCGGATCGCGCGGTCGGTCCACCTTCTCGCTTCCTCCATGCTAACTCGCCTCACCTTCACTCCAACGCCGAACCCGAGCCTGCCGTCTCCAGGTCGTCTCGCCCGGATCACGGTATTCCGCACAGCAAGTCCGCGCGGCGTAACGGTTCGCCAGCGCAGCATTCCTGAACCTGAAGATTATTAGCGGCCTTTTCGCGAGAGCCGCTGCAATCCGGTGCAGATATACCGGGCACGAAATGCCGGCCGCAAGGATTCTCGCAGTGAATTCGCCGTAGAATCAGCGGGAATGGGCCATTGGCCGGCGTGGATGCGCGGAGCGTCAAACGTGCCCGCACGTCGGCGACGCCTGTCGCACACGATATGTTTTGGTAACCAGCCCGCTTCACGTCTGCGTGTGACTGCCATGACTGCCGCGGCGGCAGTCATCGGCAAATATTTGACTTGTTGGTGCGACGGGATCGCCAAAGTCCGCGATTTCCTGGTTCCCCCCGTGGCCGGGCCGTTCAACATCGCGCGAGGGCGGCTCCATGCGGAGCAGGTACACCGCGGCGTGAACGAAGGGGGCATCCGAGTGGGTTGCTTGACGGTGGATTAACGCCATTTCGCGCCACCTCAGCTCGTCCTGAGCGGCGTCCCGCGGGTGGATTGCACGACAATCGCCTCGGGTCGGGTGCGGAAGTAGTGGCCGGGTCAGGGTGGCCCGGCTCGTCCGGGCCGGGTGAAGCGCGGGCTGACCTCCGGGCGGCGTGCCGATCGATCGCGCGCGACATCATCTCGCGCGCGGCGATGATGTCGCGGCGCATCGGCAGGCCGCGGTTTCTCACCGAGCCCGAGAAGCGCGCCAAGCACACAAAGAAGGTGCTTGATCCCTGGCACAGCTCGATCCGTGCAAGGTTGCGGGGCCCTACCCCGGAGCGTCGCCGAGCAGGAGCGGCCTGTCCCCCCGCTTTCAGGCCATGGCGAGCACACATGTAATGTCGGGCACAGAATAGTCGATTGGATCAAAACGAATGGGCGTCCCCGCCGGGCTTCACGGACCGCGCGGCGACATGAGGAATCTTTCACGCAACTAACGCGAAAATCGCTGGTCCAGCAAAATGCGGGCAATATTCTGACACGATTCTTTGCACTTATCCGTTGCGCGCGGAGCGTAGGATGCGACCCGCGCTCAACGACAAGGACGGTTGTGATGTGCACGGACCAGACCACTGCATCCACGTTGCGTGGATGGCTGCGAGACCCGATGGTCCGCCTGGTGATGAATAGCGACGGCGTCACGGAGCACGAGATGATCGCGCTTGTGCGGCGTGTCACCACGGCGGCGGCGCGCCCCGATCCGGCGCCCTCGCTATCGCGGTGGCGTGTTCAGGAGGGCCATGCCGCCTGATGGTCACCAGGCGGCGTCGGCGGGCGATCGTTTCGGCCGGCGGATCGCCCGGCGCGGCCAGGCAGCCTGACCGGCCGGTGGGGCGCGCGATCCATCAACCCTCGCCCCGCCGGCGCATGATCGCCGCCCCGATCGCGCCCAGCCCGAAATTGATGGCAATGCCCGCCAGCGACAGCAGCACCAGGGCGGCGAACATGCGCGGCACTTCCAGCCGGTAGCCCGCCTCCAGGATGCGGTACGCCAGGCCGGAGGCGAACCCGCCGGAGCCGGCGACGAACTCCGCCACCACCGCGCCGACCAGCGCCAGCCCGCCGGAAATGCGCAATCCGGCGAGGAAATACGGCAACGCGACCGGCAGCCGCAGCAGCCACAGCGCCTGCCACCGACGCGCGCCATACAGCCGGAACAGGTCGGCGAGGTCCGTGGGCGTCGCCGCCAGTCCGGCCGTGGTGTTGGCGAATATCGGGAAGAACGCGACGATCGTGGCACACACTACCAGTGAGGCGAACGGATCGCCCACCCAGACGACGATCAGAGGCGCGATCGCCACGATCGGCGTGACCTGCAGCACCACCGCCCAGGGCTGGATCGCCGCCTGCGCCAGGCGGCTCGCCGCCATTGCCAGGGCCATCGTCGTGCCCAGCACCGCAGCGGCGGTCAGCGCGGCGAAGGTCACCACCAGCGTGGAGGCGAGCGCGGTCAACAACCCTATCGGGTCGGCGAAGAAGGCGCCGACGACGGCGATCGGGCCGGGCACCAGATAGACCGGCACGCCGGTCAGGCGCACCACGGCCTCCCACGCGGCGAGCGCGAGCAAGCCGAACAGCGCAGGGGCGATGCGGTCGATGATCACCGTTCCTCCATGGAAGCTTCCATCGCCCGCGAGATCTCCGCCACCAGCGCGGCGTAGGCGGGATCGAGCCGCGTCTCCGGCTCCGGCCGCAGGGACGAAACAATCTCGCGCTCGACGCGGCCCGGGCGGGGCGTCATCAGCACGATGCGACGGGCGAGAAACGCCGCCTCGTAGATCGAGTGGGTGACGAACACCACCGTGCAGCCGATCGACCGCCACAGCGTTAGCAGGTCCGCCTGCAGCCGGTGGCGGGTGAATTCGTCCAGCGCGGCGAACGGCTCGTCCATCAGCAACAGGCGCGGCCGGGTCACCAGGGCGCGGGCGATCGAGACGCGCATGCGCATGCCGCCCGAGAGCTGGCGCGGCCGGGCGGCCTCGAAGCCGGCAAGCCCCACGCGGGCGAGCGCCGCCCGCACCTCCGGCGTCGCCCGCGCCGGCGGCACGTTGCGCAGGCGGAGCGGAAGGCAGACGTTGTCCTCGGCGCTGGCCCAGGGCAACAGCGTGGCGTCCTGGAACACGAAGCCGATCTCGCCCGGCGTCGGCGCGTGGTCGGCGTCCCAGTCGAGGGCGCCGGAATTCGGACGGTCCAGCCCGGCGATCAGCCGCAGCAGCGTCGATTTGCCGCAGCCCGAGGGGCCGAGCAAGGCGATGAAATCGCCATCGTGCAGGCGCAGCGACACGTCGCGCAGGGCTTCGACGCCGCCCGGGAAGCGGCGCCCAACGGAGGAAACGGTCAGCACCGAACTGACTCCGCCTCCTCTCGGGGAAGGGGGGAGGGTCGAGGCGCTGTGGGGCCACGGCACCAGGAAGCTGACTTCCGCTCCTCATGTGGGAGGAGGTTGAGGGGAGGGGGAGTCACGTCGCCGCAACAGAACGCCATCGGCGCTGCATCTCCATGCCGACCCTCCGATCGACAAACTTCGACGTCCAGGGGCGCGGCACATCCATGCCCTTCGGAGACAAGTCCTCGTTCGCCGTCGCCTTGCGGAACGCTGCCTCGCACGCTGCCGTCATCGCACCGATTCCCATCCGCGCCGCGAAACCGCCGTTGCCCATACCGGGACGCGCGATCAGCACGGGCGGGTCCTTCTGGAACATCGCCGCGGCGGTGCGGACCGGGATGTGCTCCGTGACGATGTTCGACGCGAGCAAGGAGTGGGAGCAGATGTTGAAGCCCAGCCGCCCGGCGAGCGGAAGCTCGGTGTGATTCATCAGTGGGCCGCCTTGCCGGATGGTCACGTCCAGACCGTGTTTGGCGTAGATACCGGTCGCCACCGCCTGGTAACAGCCGCCGTATTCCGCCTCCGACTTCCAGTCGAGGCCGAAGGTGACGTGCTCGTTGGCTCGCGGGGTGCCGCGAGCAGGGCAACAGCCAGGAATGCGGCGCGGCGGAACATGACGGACTCCCCGGGGTGGTGTTTTGCGGCAGGACCGGCACAATGCCAGCCGCGCGCCGGGAGGCAAGATGGCAACAACGCTGAGCTTTGGCCTCGCGGGACGGCGGGCGATCGTCACCGGCCACAAGGGCGGCATCGGCGCCGCCATTGCCGCGACCTTGGCGCGCGACGGCGCGGTGGTGACCGGGCTCGACCTGCCGGACTTCGACCTCGCCGACACCGCCACGCTGGAGGCACACGCCGCCGCGGTGGTGGCGGAGCATGGCCCGATCGACATCCTGGTGAACAATGCCGGCATCACCGTGCTGGGCAGCGTGCTGGAAACGCCGCTGGCGGAGGTGGAGCGGGTGTTCCGGGTGAATTTCCTCGCGGCCTATGCGCTGATGCGCGCGGTGCTGCCAGGGATGGTGGCGCGGCGGCGGGGGGCGATCGTCAACATCGCCTCCGACCAGGCACTGATCGGCAAGCCGGTCAGCGCCGCCTATGGCGCGTCGAAGGCGGCGATCGCGCAGCTTTCGCGCAGCGCGGCGCTGGATTGGGCGCGGTTCGGCATCAGGGTGAACTGCGTCGCACCGGGCAGCACGGATACGCCGATGCTCGCCGCGGTGATCGGCGACTTGGCGGCGAAATATCCCGAGCGGTTTCCGACCTCCTCGGCTGACGCCTACCGCGCCGGCGTGCCGCTGGGGCGGTTCGCGCGGCCGGAGGAGATTGCCGCTTCGGTGGCGTTCCTGGCGTCCGATGCGGCGTCATTCATCACCGGCGTGGTGCTGCCGGTGGACGGCGGCACGACGGCGGCATGAGCCAGCTTATTGCCGTGGTGACCGGCGGCACGCGCGGCATCGGCCGCGCGGTCGCGGCGCGGCTGGCAGCGGACGGCTACCGCGTGGTCGTCGCCGCGCGCCACGCGACGCCGGCATGCGGGGAGGAATTCCGCGCCTGCGACGTGACCGACCCGGCCGCGATGCGCGGGTTGTTCGCCGGGCTGACGCGGGTCGATGCGCTGGTGAACAGCGCGGGGCTGGCGGGGGCGAACGCGCTGGATGGCGACGACGCGCTGTGGCACGCGATCGTCGCGGCGAACCTGCACGGCACGTATTACTGCTGCAAGGCGGCGCTGCCGCTGTTGCCGGACGGCAGCGGACGCATCGTGAATATCGCGTCGGTGCTCGGCCTGCGCGGCGTGGCCGACCAGACCGCCTACTGCGCGGCGAAGCACGGCGTGGTGGGGTTCACCCGCGCCCTGGCCTTGGCGGTGGCGCATCGCGGCATCACGGTGAACGCGATCTGCCCCGGTTGGGTGGACACCGAAATGGCGCGGCAGCGCTTCGGCGAACTCGGGATCACGCCCGAGGCGGCTGCCGCCGGCGTGCCGACGGGGCACATCACCACGCCGGAGGACGTGGCCGATGCGGTTGCCTGGCTGCTGCGGCCGGCGGCGCGCGGCATTACCGGCCACGCTTTGCCGATCGATGGCGGCGGCCTGGCGTTACCGTAATGCCGCCCGGCCGAGACGCCGCTCCCTGGCGGTGCGCCGCGCGAGGTCCGTGTCATTGCTCCCCCGGGCATTGCCGCCCGGCGCCGGCGTGCGGACGGCAATCTCTCGGCCGGTCGGTATGATGCCAGGCCCTCCTGCCGCGCCGCCGAGGTCGATGGCGCGTGAGCGCCGAGGGTGAGACAGCCGACGGGCTGATCCGGCGCGGAATTGATCCAGATCATGGTTGACCCCTCCGCGCCCGCGTAATGGCGGGGATCCGCGCCGTCCGGGCCCAAAGCCACCTGGGCCGCTCCGACCACTCCGGTGACCCAGCCGCTCGAGCGGGAGACCTTCAACCTGGTGGCATGGCGGCTGATGCCGATGCCGGGCGATTTCCACGCCTGTCTCGATCGCCTGAACTGACGCGGGCCGTGCGTGATGAGGAGGAAACGAACATGGTTGCGACCGCGCTAACGCTGCACGACATCGAGCCGATCGAACGGGAAACCATCAAGCGGGTGACCTGGCGGCTGATGCCGTTGCTCATGCTTGGTTATTTCTGCGCCTACCTGGACCGGTCGAACGTAGGCATGGCCGCGACGACCATGATCAAGTATCTCGGGTTCACCAACGCGGTGTTCGGGTTCGGCGCCGGACTGTTCTTCCTGGGCTACTTCCTGGCCGAGATACCGAGCAACCTGATCCTCAACAAGGTCGGCGCGCGGCGCTGGATCGCCCGCATCCTGTTCACCTGGGGCATCGTCGCCGCGCTGACCGGCTTCGTGTGGAACGAGCCGAGCTTCTACGGCAACCGTATCCTGCTCGGGCTGGCCGAGGCCGGGTTCTACCCGGGCGTGCTGCTGTATCTGACTTGGTGGTTCCCCTCCTACTACCGCACCCGGATGATGGGCATTTTCCAGTCGGCCAGCGTGGTCTCGCTGTTCGTCGGGCCGCCGGTCGGCGGGCTGTTGATGATGATGCAAGGGTGGCTGGGCCTGCAAGGCTGGCAGTGGCTGTTCATCATGGAGGGAGTGCCGCCGATCATTATGTGCTTCGTGACGTGGAAGCTGCTGACCGACCGGCCGACGGACGCCAAGTGGCTGACGCCGGAACAACGGACCTGGCTGCAGGAGCGGCTGGACTCCGAGCAAGCACAGCGCGAGGCGGTCCGGAAGTACTCGCTCGGCCAGGCGTTCGGCAACCCGAAGCTGTGGCTGCTGACGATCGCCTATGTCGGCCAGAACGGGTCGGGCTACGGGCTGGTGTTCTTCCTGCCGCTGATCGTCAAGGGGCTTGGGGTATCCACGGACTGGATTGGGCTGGTCAGCGCGCTGCCCTATCTGTGCGCCTTCGTGGCGATGATCTACTGGGGCTATCATTCCGACCTGCACGGCGAGCGCACCTGGCACGTGGCCGGCGCCGCTCTGGTCGCCGCAGGGGGGCTGGCTGTCTGCGTCCTCATCGGCGTCGGCCACCCGGTCATCACGATGATCGCGTTGTGCATCGCGATGATGGGTCAGCAATCCCTGGTGCCGACCTTCTGGTCACTCCCCAGCGCCATGCTGACCGGCGTTGCCGCGGCGGGCGGACTGGCGATGATCAACGCGGTCGGCAATTTGGGCGGGTGGGCCGGGCCAACCGTTTATGGGATGGTGAAGGACGCGACCGGCAGCGCCGACCTCGGGCTGCTGTGCCTGGCGGTGGGGCCGCTGATTACCGCCGTCGCCGTGGTGCTGGCTGGCCATGATCGCCGGCTGGAACGCCTGATGGTGCGTGCGTAAAGGACTTGATCGGGCTGCTTCGCAGGCCACCCCGCCGGTGGTCAGCGCGGTGGTTCGGCTGGCGGTGGGCCACGACCGGCGCCTGGAGCCGATCCCGGCCGAGGCACATTGACGCGTCGGTTACCGACCAACACGGGCGGCGCGGGGCGCGATTGGACGTCTGGCGTCCCTTGAATTCCACTTCGCCAATGGCATAGTAGAATGGCGTCGGGCCCCCCAAATCTGAAGCGGTTAGCGCAGATTGTCATGGAGGGGTTGGATCTCGATGGACTCGTCGTTGAGGGAGCGGTTCGCACGACTGGGGCGGGTCCAGGCCGTACCCCGTATCGGATCCGGTTCACCCGCCGCATTGCTGCTTGAGTGGGCCGGCGACATCCGCGACATCCAGAAGATCCCCGCGATCGAGGCACTGGCGCATCGGTGGATGCCGAGGCTTCGCGCCATGCGGGCGGTCGATGCGATGGTGGGAAACCACAAAGCGTTCGTGTACGTGCCGAAGGTGGAATCGCTCGACGCTCTGACGCAGGAGTTGGCAAAGGCCGGGGTGAAGGCAACAGCCTTGCCAAACGCCGGCATCGGCGTGCGCGCCATTCGCGAGAAGCTCGACCTCACGCAAGAGCAATTCGCGGTTCGCTACGGACTGGATGTGGGTGCGGTGCGGAACTGGGAGAGCGGCCGCCGCACACCGGACACCGCGGCGCAGAGCTACCTGCGGGCGATCCGAGCGAATCCCGAGGCGGTGGAGGCGGCCCTATGGTCCGACGCCGCACAAGCCGAAAACCGCGTCGCCGCATCCCGAAGCGAACCCCGCTCTACCCCATCCGGCGCCTGATCGCCGCGGCGCGCGCCAGCACGTTCCGCGCGCGCTGAACCACCGGCACGTCGATCATCGCGCCCTCGAACTGCACCGCGCCCAGTCCCTGCGCGAAGGCCGCGTCGTAGGCGGCGACCATGCGTTCGGCGCGCTCCACCTCCGCCGGCGAGACGCCGAACTCCTCGTTCAGCACCGGCACCTGCAAGGGGTGGATCGCGCTGGCACCCATGAAACCCAGCCGCCTGGAACGGCGCACGATGGCACGGAACGCCTCCTGGTCGCGGAAGTCGGCGATCGAGCCGACGAAGCCCATCGGCAGAATCCCCGCCGCCCGGGCCGCGAACAGCGTGTGCTGCTTCGGATAAAACAGCGATTCCGGGTCCGGCAGCATGCCGACATCGGCGGTGAAATCCTCGGTCCCCAGGCTGATCGCCACCACGCGCGGATGCGATTTGGCGATCGCCTCGATGCGGAAGAATCCGGCTGCCGTCTCTACCAGCACGACAAATTTCATCGCGCCGGCGGGTAAGCCACGTTCGGCCTCCAACTCGGCGACGATCTCGGCGCAGGCCCAGACGTGTTCCGGGCTGTCCACCTTGGTCAGCATCAGCGCCATCACGCCCGGGATGACCGCCGCTTCCAGGTCGCGCACCAGCAGCCGCCACGGGCGGTTGACGCGCACCAGCACATCCCCGCCGTTGCGCGCCACCTGCGGGATCGCATCCGCGATCAGCGTGCGCGCGTGCGCCTTCTGCGACGGCGCCACCGCGTCCTCCAGGTCCAGGATGACGCCGTCCGCGCCGCGATCAGCCCCGGTGCGAACGAATTTCTCCGCCGTCACGGGCACGAACAGCAGCGAACGCCAGACGGGAAGATCGTCGCGCATGGTCAGGCCTCCTTGATGATGTCGCCGGCAACCAGCGCGGCGATCCGCTCCGCGTCGCAGCCGATCGCTTGCAGGATTTCGTGCGTGTGCTGCCCCAACGACGGCGCCGCGAAGCGCAGCCGGCCGGGGGTTTCCGACAGCCGCGGAATGACGTTGTGCATCAGCACCGAGCCGGCTTCCTCGTCCGGCGCCTCGACGATCACGCCGCGTTCGTGCACGTGCGGATCGTCCAGCAACTGATCGATCTCGTACACCGGATTGGCGGTCACCTCCGCCATTTCAAAAATTGCCATGTTGTCGGCAAGCGTGCGCGCTGCGATGAAGTCCGCCACCGCGCCGTCGCAGGCGTCGATGTTGCGCACCCGGTCGGTGTTGGTGCGGAAGCGCGGATCGTCGATCATTTCGGGCCTGCCGATGGCGCGGAACACCCGCTCTGCCATCACCTGCATCGACGCCGAGATCGCAATGAACCGGTCATCCGCCGTGCGATACACATTGCGCGGCGACGTGGTCAGCGATCGGCTGCCGGTGCGTTGCGGCTTCTCCCCGGTGGCGCGGAATATCGCCGCGTCCGGTCCCAGCACGGAAACCACCGGCTCCAGCAGCGGGAGATCGATGATCTGCCCCCGCCCGCCACGTTCCACCACGCGCAGCGCCACCATCACCGCATAGGCGCCATACAGGCCGGACACCATGTCGGCCATCGCCAGCGGCGGCAGCACCGGCGGACGATCTTCGTAGCCGTTCTTCGAGGCGAAGCCTGACATCGCCTCCACCAGCGTGCCGAAGCCCGGGCGGTCGCGATACGGCCCGTCCTGGCCGAAGCCGGTGATGCGCACGACGACCAGCCCGGGATTGCGTGCCCACAGCACGTCTGGCCCCAACCCCATCTGCTCCAGCGTGCCCGGCCGGTAATTCTCGATCAACACCTGCGACGTCGCCAGCAGGTCGAGCAATACGTCGCGCCCGGCCTGTGGCCGCAGGTTCATCGCCAGACTCTTCTTGTTGCGCGCATAGACCTTCCAATACAGGCTCTGGCCCTTCCAGCGCCAGGCGCGCAGCGGATCGCCGACCTTGGGGTCCTCGATCTTGATGACCTCGGCGCCCTGGTCGGCGAGTTGCAGGCTGACCATGTTGCCGGCGACCAGGCGCGACAGGTCCACCACGCGGATGCCGGACAGCGGCACCGGGGCGTCGGGGGCGAACTCGATACGTTGCAGCATTGCGCTCTCTCTCGGACGCGCTAGTCTCCCGCCAGACGCCGGTGGCCCGCAAGGGCTGAAACGGGAAAGCGAAAAGCTGCTGCCCCCGCAACTGTGCGCGGTGCGCTCCGGACCTGGTCCGGGGCAGGCCTTCCCCACGTAGCCATTCGCCGCAAGGCGGAGAAGGCGGGGCGGGCAATAGCCCGCGAGCCAGGAGACCGGCCGGTGTCGAGACTGCGCGCGCGCGTTCGGGCGGGGTGTACCGATGCAGCGGGGAGAAACCCGCAGGCGAGCCGTCGATCCTAGGATTGATGGAGGCTCCGCATGCGCCTGTTCCTTGCGCTGCTGGCAACGGCGTTCTGCACCCCGGCCCTGGCCGCCGACCCCGGCGAGTCGCTGCCGCAGGTCGTGGTGACCGCAACCCGCGTTCCGACACCGGACACCGACATCCCGGCCGGCGTCACCGTGATCGACCGCAAGACCATCGAGACGCGCGGCTACAATACGCTGGTCGACGCGCTGGAGGCGGTTCCCGGCCTGCGCGTCAGCTCGTCCGGCGGCCCTGGCGGCAACGCCAGCGTGTTCATCCGCGGCACCAATTCCGACCACGTTCTGGTGCTGCGCGACGGCATGCCGATCAACGATGCCGCTGATTCCTCGGGTGCGTTCAACTTCGGCGTGGATACCCTGGCCGATGTCGAACGCATCGAGATCATCCGCGGGCCGATGGCGGCGCTGTACGGTTCGGGTGCGATCGGCGGCGTGATCAACCTGATCACGCGCCGCGGCACCAGGCCCGGCATGCATTGGGAAGGCGACCTGTCCGGCGGCTATCCGGCGCAAATCCGCGGCAGCGCGGTGGCATCGGGCGTCGAAGGGCCGGTGGATTACGCCCTGATCTTCGAGTCGCAGTCGCGGCGCGGCTACGACACCACACCGCAACGCGAATCGGTCTATACCGGCACGCCGCAGGGTTTTCGCGACCGCGTCGCCACGCTGAACCTCGGCTACACCGTCATTCCCGGCACGCGGCTGTCGCTGCTGCTGCGCGCCCGGAAGTCGATCTTCGGATTTAACGAGCTCGGCGCCCCCACCTTCGACGACTCCAACGCCAGCGGCACCGACGCCTCCCTGCTCGGGCGCATCGGCGTCGCCTCGTCGCTGTTCGGCGGCAGCTACCAGACCAGCGTGTTCCTGGGACGCGAGCAGGACGACCGGCGCTATTACGAGCCGCTGAACCTTGCGGATCCCAACCTGGCGACGATCGATGACCGCTACCACAGCTACCGCACCGACCTGCAGTGGAACAACACGGTACACCTGAACGATTTCTTCAGTTCCACCGCGCTCTCCGCTACGGACCTGACGTTCGGTTATGAACATACCACCGACACCGCGCACGTGCGGACCAACGACAACTACGCCGGCTATCCGTACGGGCAGGGCGCCAATGCGTCGATGACCGACGATGCGGTCTATCTCGGGCTGCAAAGCATGGTGTGGCACCGGCTGACCCTGACGGGCCAGGTCCGGCAGGATTGGGAGGCACCGAATGCGCCAACCACATGGCGGGTCGGGGCGGTGTTCGATGTGCCGGAGATCGACACGCATTTCAAGGCGGCCTACGGCACCGCGTTCCGCGCGCCCTCGCTGTTCGATCGCTACGGGGTGGATTCGTTCGGCTATGCCGGCAATCCGAACCTGAAGGCCGAAAGCGCGCAGGGCTGGGAGGCGGGGTTCACCACCACCCTGCCGGCATGGCGGCGGCCGGATTTCATCACCTTTGGCGCGACCTGGTTCAACGAGCAGGTGAACAATCTGATCGTCGCGGTGGATACGGCGACGGTGAACACGGCGGAGAATGTCGGCTCGGCACATATCCAGGGCGTGGAAACCGACCTGACGCTGCATCCCGCGGGCTGGCTCGCGGTGCAGGCGTCCTGGACCTACACCGACGCGGAGGATGCCGACACCGGCTCGGCACTGTTGCGCCGGCCCCGGCACGCGGCGTCGCTGAATGCGACGATTTCTCCGTTGCCGCGCCTGACGATTGCACCGGAGCTGCTGTTTACCGGCGCGTTTCAGGACTATTTGGTGGACAATAACGGCTTCAGCACCGCCGACATTGTCGGCTCGCCGCACGGGCTGATCGCCAATATCACGGTGACCTATGACGTGGCGCCGCGCGTGCAGCTTTACGCCAATGGTACCAACCTCTTCGGTTCCAGGTTCGAGCCGGTCAACGGGTACCAGACGCCCGGGCCGACTTTCCTGGCCGGAGTGCGCCTGCGGCTGTAGCGGTGCCCTCACCCGGCGCTTCGCGGCCTCGGCCCGCGAAGCGCCGGAAAGGTTTACGGGGAGGCGGTTTTCCCGCCATACTCACCAGTATCGCGCGCCGCCGCACCCCAGCGAGGAACGGACCCCGCCATGAAGATGCTCTGGTTCCACTTGATGCCGTACACCGAGTTGCCGGACGATTTCCGCGACAAGCACCACTCGGTCTGGGTGGACATCCACTCGACGCTGTTCGATCCGAAGCGCGCCCATCTCATGTACAACGACTTCATGGACGAGATGGAATACGCGGCGGATTGCGGCTTTGATGCGGTGTGCTGCAACGAGCACCACTCCAACGGCTACGGGTTGATGCCGTCGCCGAACCTGATCGCCTCGGCGTTGGCGCGCCGCACGCGCGACACGGTGATCTGCGTCATGGGCAATTCGCTGGCACTGTACAATCCGCCGACCCGTGTCGCCGAAGAGTTCGCCATGATCGACGTGATCTCCGGCGGGCGGCTGATCGCGGGATTCCCGGTCGGCACCCCGATGGACACCTGCTACGCCTATGCGCAGAACCCGTCGCTGCTGCGCGAGCGCTATCTGGAAGCGCATGACCTGGTCATGCGCGCCTGGCAGGAGCCGGACACTTTCGCGTTCAACGGCCGCTACAACCAGCAGCGCTACGTGAATATCTGGCCGCGGCCGATCCAGCGCCCGCATCCGCCGGTGTGGATCCCCGGCGGCGGCTCGATCGAGACCTGGCAGTGGTGCGCGCGCATGGACTACGTGTACGCCTACCTGTCCTATTTCGGCTACAAGGACGGCAAGGCGACGATGGACGGGTTCTGGAACGAGATGGCGCGGCTCGGCAAGGACCGCAATCCGTACCGTGCGGGCTTCCTGCAATTCGTCGGCGTCGCCGAAACGCGCGAGAAAGCATGGGAGATGTACCGCGAACCCGCCGAGTATTTCTACGGCCGCTGCCTCCACACCGATCCGATGTGGGCGACGCCGCCGGGCTACGTTACCGAGGCGACGCAACGTGCGGGCATCGAGAGCCAGGTCGGCCGCGCCGCCACCAGCAGCGCGCGGGCGCGGATGCGGGCAACCGAGATGAAGGAGATCGTCGATCTCGGCTATGTCATCATCGGCTCGCCGGACGAGGTGGTGGCACAGCTCACCGAAGTGGCGACCGAGCTGAATGTCGGCCATCTGATGCTGCTGTTGCAGTTCGGCAACATGGGCAAGGAACTGGCGAAGTACAACACGAAGCTGTTCGCGGAGCAGGTGATGCCGAAGCTGCAACCGCTGTTCGGGGAATGGGAGGATCGCTGGTGGCCGCAGCCGATGCCCAGCGCCGAGCGCGCCGAGGTGGCGGCCTTCGTGCCCGGCATGGCGGCCGAGTGACCTGCGGCAAACCGTTTGGCCTGGTGCGCCGGGACAACATCCGGCAACGTCACGCGGCAGGAGCAACCCCATGCCCATCAAGAAAGGCTTCAGGCAACTTCTGGCCGAAGCCGACGCCGAAATCCAGACGCTGACCCCGGCGGACGCGGTCGCCCTGTACGGCAGCGCCGACGTGGTGTTCGTGGACCTGCGCGACCCGCGCGAGCTGGAACGCGAGGGCAAGATGCCCGGCGCGTTTCCCTGTACGCGCGGCATGCTGGAATTCTGGATCGATCCGGAAAGCCCCTACCACAAGCCGATCTTCGCCGAAGCCAGGCGCTTCGTGTTCTTCTGCGCGGGCGGCTGGCGCTCGGCGTTGGCGGCGAAGACCGCGCGGGACATGGGGCTGGAGAACGTTGCGCATATCGAGGGCGGCTTCGGCGAGTGGCGCAAGGCCGGCGGCCCGACGGAGCCGCCGAAGCCGCGCGGCTGAACGATGCGCTGTCCCGCGCCATGCCCGGAGCGGCTTGGCGTCAGGCGCGCGAGCCCATCTCGCCCGCGCGGGATTTCACCGCCGTTGGCGCGCATGGCGCGGAACGTGGCGCCGCCGGCCGGCGGATCACGCCGGCAGAGCAGGGTCCCGGGTTGCGCGGTTGTCATGCCGGCCGGGCGATGAGATGACAGCAGGATGCCTTCCGATGGTCCCACTCTCCAGCCCGCGCCCGCCGGCCGCCATCACGCGTCCGCCGGCGCCATCCGGACCCCGCACGTCGCCGCGCGCCGTTCGCTGGTGCTGGCCGCCTGCATCATGGCCACGTTCATGGCGGCGGTGGAGAGCACCATCGTCGCCACCGCCATGCCGACCATCGTCGGCGACTTGGGCGGGTTCAATTTGTTCAGTTGGGTGTTCGCGGTCTATTTGCTGAGCCAGGCGGTGGCGATTCCGGTCTATGGCCGGCTCGCCGACATTTATGGCCGCAAGCGGGTCTTTTACGTCGGGGCCGGACTTTTCCTGATCGGCTCGACGTTGAGCGGCTTCGCCACCAGCATGATCTGGCTGGTGCTGTTCCGCGCGCTGCAGGGCTTCGGCGCCGGCGGCGTGCAGCCGATCGCCATGACGATCTGCGGCGACATCTATACGCCGTCGGAGCGGGCGCGCGTGCAGGGGCTGATCTCCTCGGTGTTCGGGGTTGCCGCGGTGACCGGCCCGTCGCTCGGCGCGTTCTTGGTGGAACATGTCGGCTGGCGCACGGTGTTCTGGGTGAACCTACCGGTCGGGGCGGCGGCGATCCTGATGATCTCGCTGTTCCTGCACGAGCGCATCGAGCCGCGCGCCCACCAGGTGGACTATCTCGGTTCGCTGCTGATGATGCTGGGCATCGGCGCGTTGATGCTGGCGCTGGTGCAAGGCAGCGTGCTACCGTCCGGCATCGTATGGGCCGCCGCAGCGACCGGAGTGCTCGGGCTGGCGGCGCTGGTCGTGCACGAGGCCCACGCGCCGGAGCCGATGCTGCCGCTGGAGCTGTGGCGCGACCGGGTGATCGTGATCGGCAGCCTGGGCGGCGGCCTGGCCGGGGCGATCATGATGGGCGTGTCGGCGTTCCTGCCGACCTATGTGCAGGGCGCGCTGGGCCGCACGCCGCTAACGGCGGGGCTGGTGCTGGGGTGCATGTCGGTCACCTGGGCGTTCGCCAGCATCCTCGGAGGGCGCTTGATGGTGCGCACCACGTATCGGCTGACTGCGACGCTCGGCGCGTTGTCGCTGTTGGCGGGCAGTGTGGTGCTGGTGCTGCTGACGCCGCAGCGAGGCGTGCCGTGGGCGAGCGCCGGATCGCTGATCATGGGCATCGGCATGGGGTTCTGCAACACCACCTTCATTGTCTCGATCCAGGCGGCGGTGCCGTGGAAGAAGCGCGGCGCGGCGACGTCTTCCTGTCTGTTCCTGAGATTCATCGGCCAGGCGTTGGGGGCCGCGTCATTCGGTGCGGTGTTGAACGCGACCATCCAGCATCGGGCGCCCGAGGCGGTGAAGCTGGTGAACCGTCTGCTGGAGCCGGCGTCGCGCCGGACGCTGGATGCGGCGACGCAGGCGCGACTGACCGGGCTGGTGTCGGCCGGGCTGCACAACGCCTATTGGCTGGCGGTGATGCTGTCCGTGGCGGCTCTGCTGCTGGTGCTGTGGCTGCCGGCGCGGCTCAGCCCGTCGCAGCAGACGCTGCGCTAACGCCCCGCTATGCTGCGATTGCGACGCGCGGAGCGGCGCAGCAATCTGCCGCATGGGGCCACCGCTCGCCGGGTGGGGGATTGCTTCGTCGCGATGCTCCGCGCAATGACACAGGCTCGCACGCCGACGCACAACGGGAGTTGCAGGTCAGATGTATCTCAACAACTTTGCCGACACGGCATCGCCGCTCAACCTCGCGCCGTCGGACGAGTTTCGTTCGCTGCTGGCCAGCGCCGCCGATCTCGGCATTTCGCATGCGCGCGAGACGCCCTACGGGTCGCGCAACATCGTGTTGCGGCGGCTGCGGTTCCATTACCTTGAATGGGGCGCACCGGACGCGCTGCCAATCGTGCTGCTGCATGGCGGGCACCAATCGGCGCACTCCTGGGACCTGGTGAGCCTGTATCTCGCGCAACGCTACCGGGTGCTGGCGCTCGACCAGCGTGGCCACGGCGACAGCGAATGGCCGCGCGACGTCGAGTATTCGAACCATGCCATGTCGCTCGATGCGGAGGCGTTCATCGCCGCACTCGGACTGCAACGCCCGATCCTGATGGGCCACTCGATGGGCGGACGCAATGCGCTGCTGCTGACCAAACGCGACCCGTCGCGGCTGCGCGCGCTTGCGGTGGTGGATGTGGGACCGGAGGTGTCGGATCGCGGACGCGAGGTGATCGCCGGCTTCGTGCAGGCCAACCAGGAGTTCGACGACCTCGAACACTTCGTCAGCAACGTGCGGAAATATGACCCTTACCGCAGCCGCGAGCACATCGAACGCACCGTCAAATACAACCTGCTGCAACGTGCCGACGGCAAATACGTCAGCAAGTGCGACGCCACGCCGCGCCGGCTCGGTCTGGTGCGCGGCAGCGGGCCGCTGGAGAACATCACGCTGGACGATGCGCGGGCGTTCGACCTGCCCACGCTGCTGGTGCGCGGGGCAAATTCGCGCATCCTGACGGCGGAGGCCGCCGAGCGCTTTCGCGACGCCTTGCCGCGCGGCACGCTGGTGACGGTGCCCGATTGCGGGCACAACGTGCATGGGCAGAACACCAAGGGATTCATCGAGGCGCTGGAGGGATTCCTGACCGGGATCGGCTAGACCGCGCTGCTATTCCGGCGGGCCCGGCGACCACAATGCCTGCTTCAGCGCGGCCCCCATCATGTCGATCGCCATGTCGCCCGCGCGGATGATCCGGCTCATGGTCATGAAGCCGTGGATCTGGTCGGAGAAATGCAGGTGCGTCACCCGCACGCCCTCACGCTCTAGGCGGCGTGCGTAGGCAATGCCCTCGTCGCACAGCGGATCGCACGCGCAGGTCAGCACCAGCGCCGGCGCCGTGCCGGACAGGTCGGCCGCACGCAGCGGCGAGGCGCGCCAGTCGCGTTCGTCCGCGCCGCCGCGCATGTAGTGGTCGATGAACCAGCGCATCGTCTTCGCTGTCAGCGGCACGCCGCCGGTGATGGTCTGGGCGGACACCGTGGTCATCATCATGTCGGTCGCGGGATAGATCAGCAGTTGGAACGTCAGCGGCGGCAGCGCACCGTCGCGGGCAAGCAGCGCCATCACCGCGGCCAGGTTGCCGCCGGCGGAATCGCCGCCGACCGCGATGCGCGCCGGGTCGATCCCCAGCGCGTCGGCCTGCGCGACGGTCCACTGCGTGGCTGCCGCGCAATCGTCCACCGCCGCGGGGAATTTGTGCTCCGGCGCCATGCGGTAGTCCACTGACACGACGCAGCACCGTGCCGCATTGGCGAAGCGCCGGCACACGCCGTCATGCGAGTCGAGGTCGCCAAGCAGCCAGCCGCCTCCGTGGTAGTAGATAAGGACGGGGAGTTTGTCGATTTGTGTGGTGCCGGTGGCGCGATAGACGCGTAACGGGATGTCGCTCACCGGCCCGGGTGCGATGATGTCGCGCATATCGGCGACGTTCTCCGGCGGCGGCTGCAACACCTTGCGGTCGTTGACATAGGCCAAACGGGCCTCGTCCGGCGTCAGCGTCTCAAACGGCGGCCGGCCGGCCGCGCGGATCATCTCGAGCACCAGTTGAACGTCGGGATCAAGCGGCATGACGGTCTCCGATTCCACTGCTCCCCCTCCCCTTGTGGGAGGGGGTTGGGGGGAGGGGGCGGCGTGAACCGCAAGAACCCCTCCCCCCAGCCCCCTCCTACAAGGGGAGAGGGAGAGTCCTTCTACTGTGTGAACGCCAGAATCGCCTGCGCGACCTCCGCCGGCTTGTCCAATTCGGCAAGGTGTCCGGCGCCGTCGATGACGCGTATTTCGGTCTTCCCGGCGATGCCCTTGGCGAAACGCTCCGCATAGCTGCGCGGCATGATCCCATCCTGCGCCCCCCACAGCAGCAGCGTCGGCGCGTGGATCAGGCCCAGCCGCTTCTCAATCTTCGTATTTCCGAGCGGCCAGAAAATCCGCGCCGCCGCTTCATTCGCCCGCACCTGCTCGATCGGCCATTCGATCGAGTTCGCCCCTTCCGGCGCCGTCTTCAGCGCGGTCCAGGCCGCCGGATCGGCGCACATCAGCCCGGGCACCGCGTCGCCGCGCTGCGCCCACGGATCGGTCGGCGGGTCCGTTTCGTCGAACATCCCGAACGGTGCGACCAGCGCCAGCCGCCGCACGGATGCCGGCCACAGCGCCGCCATCTCCGCCGCCAGCGACGCACCGACCGAACTGCCCGCCAAGTCAGCGCCGCCAAGCCCGGCCTTTTCCAGCAGCGCGTGCACCGCGAGCAACCAATCGAGATGCGTGTCCAGCACGGTATGGCCGCGGTCGCCGCCCGGAAAACCGGGCAGCGACGGCACAATCACCGTGCGGTGTTGCGCCAGTTCGTCGAGGAACGGCACCCAACGCGGCAACCCGCCAAACCCGCCCAGGAAGCCGAGTTTCGGACCGCTGCCCTTGCGCCAGATGCGGGTGGAAAAGCCGTTGACATCGACGGTCAGCGTCTCGAGTTCGCTCACGACATGCTCCGTTGAAGAAACGACTATTCCGCCGCCAGCCTTGGCATGCGGGCCGGCACCGAAGCGCGTTGCGCCGAGGCCATCGGCCGCGGCCACCAGCGGTCCTCCCATTCGGAGAACAGGCCCTGCAGTTTCGGCATCACGCCCCGCGCGAACATCTGCGTGTTGTAACGGCACAGCTCCTTGCGCATGTTGCCGAACTGCAGGAGCAGCATCAGGTGGCCGACGTTGAGGTTCACCGCGACCTCGCGCAATTGCTCTGCGACCTCATCGGCCGAGCCGATGATGACGTAGCCCTTGTCCACGATCGCGTCCATCTCTCGCGCCACCGAGGCGAAGCGCTCGCCGGTGGATTTGCCGCGCACATTTGCATCGGCGGCCTGCCTGATCTGCGATTCGATGCCGGCGCGTTGGCTGCCCTCGCTGGTGTAGCCGGGCGGCACCGCCCAGCGCGCATCGACATGCAGGCAGCGGCCATAGAAATACTCCGCCGCCTCGCCGTAAAGATCGAAGGCGTGCTGGCGGGATTCGCCGACACCGACGAATTGCAGGAAGCCGGCGTGATATGGATTCGGTTCCTTGCCGAGCCGGGCCATTTCCGCCCAGAATCCATCCATGATCGCGCGGCCGGCCTTGTAGCCGTAGTAGGACAGGTAGCAGTAAACATAGTCCATCTCGGCGCACCACTGCCACGTTTCGACAGAGCCGCCACCGGGAATCCAGATCGGCGGATGCGGACGCTGCACCGGACGCGGCCAGATGTTCACATAGCGTTGCTGGTTGAACCGCCCATTGAACGCGAACGTGTCCGGTTCGGTCCAGGCGCGCAGCACCAGGTCGTGCGCTTCGTGGTAACGCTGACGAAGCTGGCTCGGGTTGGTGCCGTAGGCGTAGCAGGTGTCCATCGGCGTGCCGACCGGAAAGCCGGCGATCAGCCGCCCGCCAGAGATCACGTCGATCATGGCGAATTCCTCGGCGACGCGGGTCGGCGGATTGTACAACGCCAGCGAGTTGCCCATCACGCAGATCGCGGTGTCGGTGGTGCGGCGTGCCAGCGACGACGCGATCAGGTTGGGCGACGGCATCAGGCCGTAGCCGTTTGAGTGGTGCTCGTTGACGCACACCGCGTCGAACCCGCAGGTCGCCGCGTATTCCAGCTCGTCCATGAAGTCGTTGTACATGTGATGCGCGCGCTTCGGGTCGAACAGCGATGAGTGGATGTCCACCCAAACCGATGGGTTAGCATCACGGAAATCGTCCGGCAGCTCGGTGTACGGCATCAGGTGGAACCACATCAGTTTCATGGATGTCCTCCGGCACTGCAGGCATCGATATGCCGATCAGTATGGTCAACGCCTCATTGGTATGTCAACCGCTCCATTGTCACTGCGAGGAGCATAGCGACGAAGCGATTTCCTGCGTGACGGAGGGTGGCGTCGCTCCCCGGGCGGGGGATTGCTTCGTCGCTACGCTCCTAATCCTACTGCGTCACTCATTCCGCACGTCGCTTCTGTCGCGGATGCGGCCGCAGCAGGGGCATCGCGGCAGCCTGCGGAGCAAAGTGCGGGCGAGGCGGATGCGCAGTGTCGCGATGGAGTGTGGCATATGGCGTTGTGAACGCAGCGGCAGTCCCTCTGCGTTGACAACCGGCGGGAACGGCAGATCGCGTGCGGCGCCAGGCGCAGGACGGTCCTGAGGGGGGAATCGTCTCCGTTTCGGAGATCAGGAACCCGTAGGCGGCGATGCAGAGCGTGGCATGATGGTGAAAGCCCCGCCAGCCGCGCCCTTCGTAGTGCCCAAGCCCAACTTCTTGCTTGAGTTCGAGATAATCGCGCTCGATCCGCCAGCGCAGCTTGGCGCGGTCCACCAGCTGCTCGAACGAGATATCGACCGCCAGGGTGGCGAGCCAATAGTGGTCCGGTTCGGCCTCGCCCTCCGGCCACTCGATCAGCAGCCACTCTTCGGCCGCGGGCTCGCCGTGCGGGTCATGCTCATGCGCCGGCCGCACCCGCACCCGGGCAAACCGCGAGGTGAGCGGTGTGTTGCTGCCCTCCCGCCAGGTGATCGTCTGCCAGGCATCGGCGGGAAGTTCCTTGGCCAGCGCCTTGACCGAGACCGGCCGAGGGGGCTTGTCCTGACCTGCCGGCTTGACCCGCCGGCGGCGGCCGGAACCCGGTGCTCGCGGGGCTGGTGCTTCGCCAGGCCGCCAGACCAGCATGCTGGAGAAGACACCAACCACATAAGACAGGCCAAGCTCAGCTCGACTTTGCGCAATTCACGCGGCGAGGCAGAGAGTCTGGACGAGTCGGTTCAGTAGTTCGGCGGGAATTTCCACGGTTTCCCCGGATTTCCGCGACATGGAAAAATCCGGCGGGCACCAAAGCACGCGTCGCAC
>DATLQW010000246.1:0-3182 GCA_035535035.1 Acetobacteraceae bacterium | reverse complement strand
CTCGATCCACCGGCCGATCTACCTGCCACCATCGTCCGGCCAGTCCCCCGCACGCGGAACCGCTCCGACTCCTATGGCTCTCCGTGCCCCTCCACCCTAACTCCGTGCTAAAAATCCTTGCACTGCCGCACGCTGGCACCGCCGATCGAGGGAACCGCAACCAACCCCCAACCGCCTCTCGCCCGACGCGACTCAATCCCACACAACACAAAACGAGACGCCCATGAGACTCCGGCGGCCTGCAACAACCGCGTTGCGCACGCCGTGAAGGGCCATCACGCGAAACCGCGGGCAGCGTCGCGCCCCTGCCCCACCGGCCGCCACTCGTCATCCAATCCGCACCGGCTCGATCCGCTCCGGCCGCGTCTCATCCCATGCGCCATTATCCCTCCACTCGCGAAACGACACGATCATGAGACGCCGCCTGCTCCCCGCCGCACCGCACTCCGCGAAACTGAGGGAACGCCTCCCTCATGGCAACGACCTCGCGCCAAGGACCCATGCCAAGAGGCCTTTCGGATCGGCTTGTGGGCCATGTGTCTGATCGTGCGACGCAATCCCTCGTCGCGTCTTGCATGCCCGCGCCCCGCCAATCGAATCCAGGGTGGCCGTGGAATCACCACGTCATGGGCTCGCCACGCGCTCCGCCACCCGATTGCCCCGGCACTCAACCTCCCCCGGATTGACGCCCCCACCCGCTTCCCGCAAACACCCCACGTGTCCTATCGGCAGAAACACCTCCTGGCGATCGAAGGCCTGCACCCGCCCGAGATCGGGCACCTGCTCGATCTGGCCGAGAGCTATGTCCTCCTCAACCGCTCCGGCAAAATGCAGCGCGACGTGCTGCGCGGCCAGACGCTGATCAACCTCTTCTTCGAGGACTCCACCCGCACCCGTACCAGCTTCGAACTCGCCGGCAAGCGACTCGGCGCCGACGTCATCAACATGTCCGTCGCCACCTCCTCGGTGAACAAGGGCGAGACCCTGCTCGACACCGCCGCCACGCTGAACGCCATGCACTGCGACCTGCTGGTGGTGCGTCACGACCAGTCCGGCGCACCCAACCTGCTGGCGCAGAAGGTCGATGCCGCAGTGATCAACGCCGGCGACGGCACCCACGAGCACCCCACCCAGGCGCTGCTCGACGCCCTCACCATCCGCCGGCGCAAGGGCCGCCTGGAGGGCCTTACCGTGGCCATCTGCGGCGACGTCCTGCACTCCCGCGTGGCCCGCTCCAACATCCACCTGCTGACCGCGATGGGCAGCCGCGTGCGCGTGGTCGGCCCGCCGACGCTGATGCCCGCCGAGGTTCCCGCGCTCGGCGTCGAGGTCTTCCACGACATGCGCAGTGGCCTCGCCGGCGCCGACATCGTCATGATGCTGCGCCTGCAGCGCGAGCGCATGCAGAGCGGCCTGGTGCCCAGCGCCCGCGAGTTCTTCCGCTTCTTCGGGCTCGACGCCGAGAAGCTCGCCTACGCCAGGCCCGATGCGCTGGTGATGCATCCCGGGCCAATGAACCGCGGCGTGGAGATCGACAGCGCCGTGGCCGACGACCCGGACCGCAGCCTGATCCGCGAGCAGGTGGAAATGGGCGTCGCGGTGCGCATGGCGGTGCTCGACACGCTGGCGCGGCGGCACGGCCGCAATGACTGACCGCCCCATCCCATGGCGGGTGAAAATACCAAGAAGAGGCAAAGGCAACGGGCTGCTCCCCCTCCCTCAACGGAAAAAAAAGAATTCCGGCACGGCCGCATGACCCCTGACACGATCTTCCTCGGCGTCCGTCTGCTCGATGCGTCCTCCGGCGTGGACACACTCGGCGACCTGCTGGTCCGCGGCGGCGTCATCGTGGATTTCGGCCCCGGCCTCGGCCGCCCGGACAGCGCGCTCGTCGTCCAGGAGGATGGCGCGGTGCTCTGCCCCGGCCTGGTGGACATGCGCGCTGCGCTCGGCGAACCGGGCTACGAATACCGCGAGACCATCGCCTCCGCCGCCGCCGCCGCGGCTGCCGGCGGCATCACCACGCTCGCCGCGCTGCCCGACACGCTGCCGGCGATCGACGACCCCGCGCTGGTGCACCTGATGCGCCGGCGGGGGGAGGAGACCGGCAGCCTGACCATCCTGCCCTACGCCGCCGTCACCACCGGCTGCCGCGGCGAGACACTGGCCGAGCTCGGCCTGTTGCGCGAGGCCGGCGCGGTGGCCTTCACCGACGGCGCCAACACCTTGCGGTCCGCGCGGCTGATGCGCCTGGCGCTGTCCTACGCGCGCGGCTTCGGCGCACGCATCGTGCAGCACCCGGAGGAACCCTCGCTCGCCGCCGGCGGCGCCGCCACCGAGGGCGCGTTGGCCACCCGCCTTGGCCTCCCCGGCATTCCCGCCGCCGCCGAGGCGATCCAGGTCGCGCGCGACATCCGCCTGGCGCAGCTTACCGGCGGCGCGGTGCATTTCGCGCATGTCTCCACCGCCGACGCGCTGGCGCTGATCCGCCGCGCGAAGCAGGACGGAGCGGCGGTCACCTGCGACACCGCCCCGCCGTATTTCGACCTGAACGAGACCGCGATCGGCGACTTCCGCACCTACGCCAAGCTATCTCCCCCACTGCGCAAGGACGCGGACCGCCAGGCGGTCGCCGCCGCCCTCACGGACGGCACGATCGACGCAGTCGCATCGGACCACCAGCCGCGCGACGCCGACGACAAACGCCTGCCCTTCGCCCAGGCCACCCCCGGCGGGGTCGGACTGGCCACATTGCTCGGCGTGACGCTGGCGCAGGCCCACAACGGCACCATCGCCTTGCCGCTGGCGATCGAGCTGCTGACGGCGCGGCCGGCCCGATTACTCGGCATCGAAGCCGGACGGCTGGTCAAGGGCGCGCCCGCCGATCTGTGCCTGTTCCATCCCGAGCGCATCTGGAAGGTCGAATCCGGCAAGCTGCCCGGCAAGGCGCAGAACACCCCGTTCGACGGCCGCGCGCTGGAGGGCGTCGTGCTGGGAACCTGGAAGGCGGGACGCCGGGTGTTCGGCTAATGCACGCCCCCCTCAGCTCGACTTTGCGCAATTCACGCGGCGAGGCAGAGAGTCTGGACGAGTCGGTTCAGTAGTTCGGCGGGAATTTCCACGGTTTCCCCGGATTTCCGCGACATGGAAAAATCCGGCGGGCACCAAAGCACGCGTCGCAC
>DATLQW010000245.1:0-6398 GCA_035535035.1 Acetobacteraceae bacterium | reverse complement strand
CGTATCGTCATCGTCGGCGGGCATGGCAGATTCTGTCCGGGTGCCTGGGTTGGTGTCAGCACCCAATCTCTAGGCGATTCCAGACACTTGTACCATGCCCGTCAGCGAATCCCTGCTATGCGGTGAATAAGATGGGTTAGCGCCATATTCGCTGCCAAGTTTCGTCATCGCGTCAGCGCCGTGTAGGCGTTCGCACCGTCGTGAGACTGTGAAAGGGACAAACCGAATGCGCAGAAAACTCGCCATCGTGCTCGCTATTGCCACGCTGCTTGGCGCCGCGCCGCTGCTTTCCGCCTGCTATACTACGCGGGGCGCCGGTCAGGACATGCAGGCAGCCGGCAAGAGCCTGAGCAACTCAGCCGCCGATCACACGCACTACACGCCATGACCTCCGTGCGCCGCGGCGCATGAACGGGAGTACTTCGCGTTGTACACCATCCTTGTCGTCATCCTGATTCTGCTGTTGCTCGGTGCGTTGCCGACCTGGCCGTATAGCGGCGGGTGGGGCTACTATCCGAGCGGCGGACTTGGACTGATATTGCTGATCGTCGTCGTCCTGTTGCTGGTGGGACGAATATAGCCTCCCTGCGCGGCGGGAGGGATCGATGGCGTGAAAGTGCCGAGGGTGAGGATATCGGCCTCGCTGCGCCCGCACCCTCCTCCCGGCAGCACAGGCTGGGGAGCTTCCCAGGGATAGCACCATGTTATAAAATGGCTCTTGTCTTGCGACGAGCGACCCCGCAAGGGAGGTGGCACGATGGATCAGGGCTACGACACTGACCTGGCGCTTTGGGCCGAGGATCAGGCGCGCGCGCTCCGCGACGCCGGCCATGCCGGCACCAACCTGCCGATCGACTGGGAGAACGTCGCCGAGGAGATCGAATCGTTGGGCAAGTCGCAGGGTCGGGAGCTGGCCAGCCGGATCGCGGTCATCCTGCTGCATCTGATCAAGCTCGAGGCTTCGCCGGCGGATGCGCCTCGCATCGGCTGGCAAGAGACCGTTGCGCAGCAGCGCGGCGATATCGAGCGCGTACTGGCAGATTCCCCGAGTTTGCGGCCCGCCATCCCGATGATGATCGACAAGGAATTGGGCAGGGCCAAGCGGGTGGCCGCGCTTGCGCTGGCCGATTACGGAGAGCAACCGCGGGTGGACCTGGGCGGTCTTCGCTATACGGCGGAGCAAGTGCTGGGGGACTGGTTCCCTGACAACACTTGAGTATTTCGGCCCAGTGATCGTGCCTCGATGAACCGAGTGCGTGGCCAAGCGGCACCTCATCGCCGACGCCGCCACCGGCGACGCACCGATTCGGATGCGCGGCCAATCGTGGCGATGATTTCATGCAGGATGATGCCGGCGGTGACCAGTACGCCGAACTGTGCGATGGGCTGCTGAACGAGCAGTACGTGCTGCGGCCCGACCACCGCCGCGATGGCGTTCAGAGCGAGATCCGCCTGCACGGCGAACCGTATGGGGAAGGGAAGCATGGGTGCGGCTCCTTGGCAGCGTCGAGGCGACGCCGCCTGTATCCGCGACCATGCCGCTCTAAAGGAACCGAATTTCCTGCCTGCACGGGCGGTCGCGGAGCGCCTGCCTCCGAACGTTTCTTTAGCCCACCCGGTTTAGCCTGATTTAGCCCCCGGCGCAGAACAATTAAGCTGCCGGCCTGTCGCGCCACGGCTGCGGCAATGATATCTGTTGGGTGGCCGCTATCGGAGGTCGCCGCCATGGGCGCAGACACGCCGTCCGACGTACGCAGGATCAGTCAGCCGTACAGCAAGCTGAGCCGCCTGTGCGAGCTTGCGGCGGCCTGCGGCGTCGCCTAACCACGTTCGCAGCAGTGGCGAAGGCGATCGCGCTGACCCCCGGCCGCGTGACGCAGTTGTTCGGCTACGGCCAGGAAACAACGGGTTCGACCATCAGGCCCGAAACGCTAGGCCGCATTGCCGATGCCTTCGTGCGGGACGGCGTTTGCTGCGAGGTCGTCTGGCTGCATCTGCACTTCGACGAGTTCGCCGACCGCACCGCGGAGGCCAACGCGTCCGCGCCGGCGCAGCAGGAGTCCGACTTGTCCGACGCACTGGCTGCCGGCTGGGTGTTCACCGAAGCCACCGCGCCGCCCGACCTGGTGGAGCTGCGCCTGCATCCGCCGCGTGCGGGCAACGAGCTGCCCGACTCCTACTACGCCGATGCCACACTGCTGTTCGGGACCGCCGCACATGACTACCATCCCGAAGACGGCGAGGATCCGCGCACGATTGCCATCGCACTGCGGCAGGCGCTGCTGGCGATCGGCTCGGACGGGGCGGGGGCGAACTACCGCGTCGGCCGCGGCGGGTTCTGCGTGTAGTCGTAAAACCCGCGATTGGTCTTCCGCCCCAGCCACCCCGCCTCGACATATTTCACCAGCAGCGGGCAGGGCCGGTACTTGCTGTCCGACAGCCCCTCGTACAGCACCTGCATGATCGACAGGCAGGTATCCAGCCCGATGAAATCCGCCAGCTCCAGCGGTCCCATCGGGTGGTTCGCGCCCAGCCGCATCGACGTGTCGATCCCGGCCACCGACCCGACCCCCTCGTACAGCGCATAGACCGCCTCGTTGATCATCGGCACCAGGATGCGGTTGACGATGAACGCGGGGAAATCCTCGGCCACCGCCGGGATCTTGCCCAGCTTCATCGCCAGCGACTGCACCGCCTGGAAGGTCGGCTCATCGGTGGCGATGCCGCGGATGATCTCCACCAGCTTCATCACCGGCACCGGATTCATGAAGTGCATGCCGATGAATTTTTCCGGCCGGTCGGTCGCCGCGCCGAGTCGGGTGATGGAAATCGACGAGGTGTTGGACGCCAGCAGGCACGCCGGCTTCAAATGCGGCACCAACTGCTTGAAGATGGCGCGCTTCACGTCTTCCTTTTCCGTCGCCGCCTCGATCACCAGGTCGGCGTTGTCGAACATCGCGTAGTCGGTGCCCACCGTGACGCGATCAAGCGCCTCGGCCTTGTCTTCCGGCGAAATCAGCGTGCGGTTGACCTGGCGGTCCATGTTGCGGCTCATCGTCGCCATGGCGCGGTCCAGCGCGTCCTGCTTCGCATCCAGCAGGTTCACCTGAAGCCCGGCCAGCGCGCAGACATGGGCGATCCCGTTGCCCATCTGCCCCGCGCCGATCACCCCGACACGGGCGAGCAGGGGAGGCTCAACCAGCATCGACGCCGCGGCCGGCGCCGGCTTGACTTCAACGTTCATTCAGGAGCGCTCCAGTTCCGCCGCCAACTCCGGCAGCGCGGTGAAGAGATCAGCCACCAGGCCGTAATCGGCGACCTGGAAGATGGGCGCTTCCTCATCCTTGTTGATCGCCACGATCACCTTGCTGTCCTTCATGCCGGCCAGATGCTGGATGGCACCAGAAATTCCGACAGCAACGTAAAGCTCCGGGGCGACGATCTTGCCGGTTTGCCCGACCTGATAGTCGTTCGGCACGAAGCCGGCATCCACCGCGGCGCGGGACGCCCCCACCGCGGCACCAAGCTTATCAGCAATTGGTTCCAAAAGCTTGAAGTTCTCGCCGGCCTGCATGCCGCGCCCGCCGGAGATCACCACCCGCGCCGCGGTGAGCTCCGGGCGCTCGCTCTTCGACAGCGCGGCGGAGACGAACCTTGATACGTTCGGCAGGTCCGGGATGGCGGCTGTTTCCACCGCCGCGCTGCCGCCTTCGGCCGCCACGGGGTCGAAGCTGGCGGCCCGGACCGTGATGACCTTCGTCGCGTCGGCCGACTTCACCGTGGCCAGGCCGTTGCCGGCATAGATCGGCCGGACGAACGTGTCGGCATCCACCACGTCGGCGATGTCGCTGATCGGCTGCACGTCCAGCAGCGCGGCGACGCGCGGCATGATGTTCTTGCCGACGGCGGTGGTGGCCGCCAGCAAATGCGAATAGGCCGGCGCCAGGGCGACCAGCAGCGCCGCGGCCGGCTCCGCCAGCAGGTGGTCCAGTCCCGGCGCATCGGCCACCAGCACCTTGGCCACGCCCGGCAGCCTGGCGGCGGCCTGCGCCGCTTCATCCAGGCCGCTGCCGGCGACCAGCGCATGCACTTCCCCAAGCTTCCGGGCCGCGGCGACCGCGCTGCGCGACGGCTGCTTGATCCCGGCGGCGTCGAATTCCAGCAGAACCAGGCTCGTCATCGCTCAGATCACCTTCGCTTCGTTGCGCAGCTTGGCCACCAGCTCGGCAACCGAGCCGACCTTTACCCCCGCCTTGCGCTTCGGCGGGTCGGAGACCTTCAGCGTGATCAGCCGCGGCGCCGGATCGACGCCAAGATCGGCTGGGCTCAGCTTGTCGATCGGCTTCTTGCGCGCCTTCATGATGTTCGGCAGCGACGCATAGCGCGGCTCGTTCAGCCGCAGGTCGGTGGTGACGATCGCCGGCAGGTTCAGCGTGACCGTCTCCAGCCCACCATCCACCTCGCGAATCACCGTGATCTGCTCGCCCTCGATGCTGATCTTCGAGGCGAAGGTGCCCTGCGGCCAGTCGAGCAACGCGGCCAGCATCTGCCCGGTGGCGCTCATGTCGTCGTCGATCGCCTGCTTGCCCAGGATGATCAGCGTCGGCTGTTCCTTGTCGGCGATCGCCTTCAGCAGCTTGGCCACGGCCAAAGGCTGCAGCTCCGCGTCGGTCTCCACCAGGATGCCGCGATCGGCGCCCATCGCCAGCGCGGTGCGGATCGTCTCGGCGCATTGCGGAACGCCCAGCGAGACCGCCACGATCTCGCTGGCCACACCCTTTTCCTTCAGGCGCACCGCTTCCTCGATGGCGATCTCGTCGAATGGATTCATCGACATCTTCACCCCGGCGGTCTCCATGCCGGAGCCGTCCGACTTCACGCGGACCTTCACGTTGTAGTCAACCACCCGCTTGACGGGGACAAGTATTTTCATGCGAAACCGTGCCGCTTCCAGGAGTCGTGCAGAGGGTCAGAGCCGGGCAGGCCGCCCGCCTGTTCGCACCTGCAACAGAGGGCGCGGACCATAGGCAGCGGTCGCGCTGCCTGTCAAACGCCGGTCATACCGGGTGGTAGCAGCGTCGGGCGGCGGGATTACGGGAGTTGGTGGCGAACGATCGTGCCGGCGCGGCGCCCAGGCGTGGTGCGCCTGGGGTTACCGGGGAAACCATCGCCGAACCGCGCCGTAACAGGCGATGCGGAACAGCGCCGGCTGGGCTGCGGCTTCATACTGGCTCAACAGATTCTCCACGCAGCCGAGGCAGATTTCCCGTCTTGCCGGATCCGCCTCGAAGCAGTTCCGCGAACCGATCTGCCGCCAGGCCGCGCTCACTCCGTGATCGAGGACGTAACTCGTCGAACCGGGCGACGGTGGCATGGCGGGCGGCGTTGAGCACACCCCACGCATACAAGGCCACGGCTGCGGACAGCAGGATCGCCGTCGAGCCAAGGCCCTCGCGCCAATCCGGATCGGCCCGGAAAACCAGGCCGGCGGCCAGGGTCGAGCAGCGGTCCGGCTTCAACTGCCGATGTGTCGTGTGCCGATGTGTCGTGGCGGTGCCCCGGCTGAGCCGGTAGCTCAGCCCTGGCGGCACTTCATCCGCGGATTCTTCTTGTTGATCACGTAAACCCGCCCACGCCGGCGCACCACGCGGCAATTCTTGTCGCGGACCTTGGCGGCTCTCAGGCTGTTGCGTATGCGCATGACACGGGGCTTTCGGCGGAAATCGGGCGGCGCTGGATACGGGCGGGGCGGGACGCTGTCAAGCAACCCGTCGCCGGCAACCGGGCGCCGCGCCGTGATCGCCACCCGCGCCGCGCGGCCCAGCACGCGCACCGGGGCCAGGACCCCACCCAACGCAACGCGCCGACCGACCCGTCGGCTAATTGCCGAGGGGCCGCGGAGTTGGTGGGCAATCAGCCCAGGCGACCCGGCGACCGCTGCCTTGGGTCCGCAGGTGCCCCCCAAGCCAACCGACCGGCCACCGATTTCCCTTGTAATGTCAAAGTACATAACATACAATGGGAATATGAATAACATCACGCAACCCTCTTCGCACCTCGGCCTTCCCGCCCGCACCTACTACCAGCTCGTCCACGCCCTCGCGGCCGTCCTGCCGCCGCCGGTCAACGACACGCCCGAGGCACTCCTCGCCCGCAACGACGCCGCCATCGACGCGGTGGCCGCCATGCTGCCGACCAACGCCAACGAGGCCGGCTTCGCCGCCCAGTGCGTCGCCGCCCGCGCCCAGGCCGACGACGTGCTGCGGCTGCTGCGCAAGCATGAAGGCGACATCAACGTCGTCATGCGGCTCAACGCCCAGTACGTCGCCATGATGCGGGCGTCGCAAGGCGCCCATGGGCATTTGCTGCGCGCGCGGGCAGTGCGCCACAAGCGCGAG
>DATLQW010000244.1:0-14457 GCA_035535035.1 Acetobacteraceae bacterium | reverse complement strand
GCGGGATCGTGCGGCGAAGGAGCTGGGCGATGCGGAACGCTGGCGCGAGCTGAGCAAGGGCATGCCGTTCGGGCGGCCGGCGACGCCGGCCGAGATCGGCAACTCGGTGGCGTTTTTGGCGAGCCCGATGTCGGGCTACACCTCGGGGACGATCCTGACGATCGATGGCGGGGGCTAGCGGCCTTATGTGGACGGCCCCGGAAGTGGCAAGCGCAATTTGCTCTGCCAGAGCGCGTCCTGTCGCGCGACCGATGAGCGCCGTCAGTCCCGTCCGAAGCCTTTTGGCAGCGCGACCGCCTGGAGCTCTTCGACATATCCGCGCAGTTCCAGCACGGCATCGAGCGCTTCTGCCGTTGCGCTGTTTGCGAGGCTGGCGGGCCGGTTGTCCCGCCACTCGTGAAACCGGTCCAGCAGGTCGCCCAGCGTCAGCACTGCGTCAGCCCACAGTTGCGGTCGGCTGCGTCGATCGGCAGACCGGCGGTATCGGACAACCACCGGCGGCTTCGTCGGCGCAGCTGCGACAATAGCCTTGCGCCGCGCCCTATGGGCTGCGGATCCCTCGGCGGGGGTCGCGGCGCGATCGCCGCGAGTGGTGGTCCTGGCATCCGAGCTTGATACCCAGTGACCCGTCACGAGTGCAATGGATAGGGATGCGCTACCAACTCGGCGTGCCGACCGCGGTCTGTCAGGCAGGGCAGAGATCGCCGAACCTTTGCTGTTACAGAAACACCTTGGCGCTCCGTTATGAACCGCTGATCGACGTCGGTGAAAGATCCGGTCAGTTGCGCCCTTATGTCCGGCCTGTCGCGCGGCACGTGCCGCTGTCCATCATGGGTGTGCGCATGTCGGCCGCCGCGTGGGCGGGCGGGCGGGAGACGGACCGGCTCGACGTGCTGGTCAACAACGCCGGTTGGGCTCCATCGGCCTGGCGTTCGATCCAGGACGCGAGTTCCATGCCATCAATCTGCTCGGCTACAACTCGTCCAAGGCGGCCTTGAATGCCGTCACGGTAGCCGTCGCCAAGGAACTTGCGCCGCTGGGCATCAAGGTCAACGCGGCCGATCCAGGCTATGCGGCCACGGACATGAACGGCCACAGGGGCTATCGCACCGTCGAACAGGCGGCCGAGAGCGCGGTTCGGCTCGCCACGCCGGATGCCGACGGTCCGACGGCGGGTTCTTCAACGACCAGGGACCAGCGCCCTGGTGACCGTTGCACCGAACGCGGTCCTTCCTTGCCCGAGACCCTCCGCGGTGCTTTACCCTGCGCCGCATCACCACCGAGGCCGCGCGCGCGACGCCATGCAAGGCACCGACACCAGCTTCCAGGCGCTGATCCGGCGGCTGCAGGATTACTGGGCCCGCCAGGGCTGCCTGCTGCTGCAGCCGTACGACATGGAGATGGGCGCCGGCACGTTCCATCCGGCCACCACGCTGCGTGCCCTCGGGGGGAAACCGTGGCGTGCCGCCTATGTGCAGCCCAGCCGCCGGCCCACCGATGGCCGCTATGGCGAGAACCCCAACCGGGTGCAGCACTACTACCAGTACCAGGTCATCATGAAGCCCAGCCCACCCGACGCGCAGGAACTGCTGCTGGGCAGCTATCGCGCGCTCGGCCTGGACCCGCTGCACCATGACTTCCGGTTCGTCGAGGACGACTGGGAAAGCCCGACCCTCGGCGCCTGGGGCCTGGGCTGGGAGGTCTGGTGCGACGGCATGGAGGTCGGGCAGTTCACCTATTTCCAGCAGGTCGGCGGCATCCCGGTGACGCTGCCGAGCTTCGAGATGACCTACGGGCTCGAGCGCCTGGCGATGTATGTGCAGGACAAGCAGAGCATCTTCGACCTCGACTTCGACGGCGCCGGCGTCACCTATGGCGACGTGTTCCTGCGCGCCGAACGAGAATACAGCAGGTTCAATTTCGAAAAGGCGGATACCGCACTGTTAACGCGGCATTTCTCCGATGCAGAGCAGGAGTGCGGCGCGCTGCTGGAGGAGAATCTGGCGCTGCCTGCGTACGACCAGTGCATCAAGGCGAGCCACCTGTTCAATCTGCTCGAGGCGCGCGGGGTGATCAGCGTGACCGAGCGGGCGAGCTATATCGGCCGTGTGCGCACACTGGCGAAGGGCTGCTGCGAGGCGTGGGTCGCCGGCGAAGCATCGTCTGCCTGATGCCAGGGCCGGACGCCAAGGCCAGCCGTGGGGCCCGGCGTATTTTCGCACCGCAGCACGCGCGCGGCACTCTAGCCACGGCCTCGAAGCTGGCCTAGAACGCCGCCAACGCCAACAAACCCCGAAGGAAACGGCCATGTCCGACGAACTGCGGATCGAGGGTGCGGACGCCTGCAGCCTGGCCACGGAGCTGGTCGCCTTGACCGGCGAAAGCCTGCAATGGGTGATCGTGACCGCCCTGCGTGAGCGGTTCGAGCGCGAGCGCGCGCGCCGCGACTGGCAGGACCGGGTCATGGCGATCACCCGCGAGATCGCCACCAGCCTGCGCGACCCCGCCGCCAACGACCGCGGGGAAATATCCGTCCGGCATGCCGTGGCGGGATAGAAGGTTACCGAAGGATGCGGCATGCCGGAGTTCTTTCTCGAGCTGTTCAGTGAGGAGATCCCGGCCCGCATGCAGGCTCGAGCAGCGGAGGACCTCGCCCGGCTGACCGCCGAGGCGCTGTCGCCGCTCGCGCCGTCCGCCGCGCGCGTTTTCTTTGGTCCGCGCCGCATCGCCCTGGCCGCCGAGGTTTCTGCCCAGGTCGCCGCCAGCCAGACCGCCGAACGCGGACCGCGGATCAACGCTCCGCCGCAGGCGCTGGAAGGTTTTCTGCGCAAGCATGGTGCCGCCAGGGAACAGCTCCGCCGGGAAGGTGAGTATTGGGTTGTGGACAAGGCGGCGGCGGCGGTTTCCGCGGCGGCGCTGATCGCCACCGCTATCCCGCCATTGCTGCGCGGTTTTCCCTGGCCCAGGTCGATGCGCTGGGGAGCCTCCAGTGGCTTCACCTGGGTACGGCCCCTGCGGCGGATCATCTGCCTGCTGGACGGCACGATCGTGGCGTTCGACCTGCGGGAGGGCGACGACGACGGGCACGGTCTCGCCGCCGGCAACCAGACCGAGGGCCATCGCTTCCACGCCCCCGGCGCTTTCGCCGTGCGATCCAGTGCCGACTGGGCGGCACAACTGCGCGCCCACCACGTCCTGGTCGATGCCGAGGAACGCAAGCGCCGCATCGCCGGCGGCATCAACGACCTCGCCGCCGCCCGCCAGCTCAGCGTGTCGGAGGACCCCGGTTTGCTCGACGAGGTCGCCGGCCTGGTGGAATGGCCGGTGCCCCTGCTCGGCCGCATCGCCGCCGAGCACATGGACCTGCCGCCGGAGGTCATGCAGGTGTCCATGCGCGTCAACCAGCGTTACTTCGCGCTGCGCACCGCGGACGGCCACACCGCACCCTGGTTCGCCTTCGTGGCCAACATCGAAGCGGCGGATGGCGGCAGCGCCATCATCGCCGGCAACGAACGCGTGCTGCGCGCGCGCTTTGCCGACGCGCGGCACTTCTGGGACCTCGACCGCAAGGCGCGGCTGGAAGCCCGCGTGCCGCTGCTGGAGCACGTCACCTTCCACGCCAAACTCGGCAGCCAGGGCGACCGGGTGCGGCGGCTGCGGCGCCTGGCCGCACTGATAGCCCCGCACGTCGATGCCGGCGCGGCACTGGCCGAACGCGCGGCCGAACTCGCCAAGGCCGACCTCGTCACCGGCATGGTCGGCGAGTTCCCCGAACTGCAAGGCATTATGGGGCGCTACTACGCGCTGCATGACGGCGAGGACCGCATGGTGGCGGACGCGATCCGCGAGCATTACGCGCCGAAAGGCCCCGGCGATGCAGTGCCGACCGACCCGGTCTCCATCGCCGTGGCACTCGCCGACAAGCTGGATCTGCTTGCGGGCTTCTTCGCCATCGGTGAGAGGCCGACCGGCGCCGGCGATCCTTACGCGTTGCGCCGCGCCGCGCTGGGCATTATCCGCATCATCCGCGAGAACAAGCTGCGCCTGCGCCTGCTGCCGCTGATCGAGGCGGCAGGGCACGCGCTGCATCACCATGGCGTGCATCCGGTGGCACCGCGGGAAGTCCTGGAGTTCCTTGCCGAGCGCCTGCGCATCCAGTTGCGAGCAGAAGGTGCCCGCCATGACGTGCTGGCCGCGGTGTTTGCCGCCTCGGGCGAGCACGGCGCCGATGACGACCTCACCCGCCTGCTGGCGCGCGCCGACGCGGTGGCCGCGCTGCTGAGCGGCGGAGCCGAGGTGCAGATTCCTCCCCCTCCACCCAACCCCCTCCCTCAAGTGGAGGGGGAGGAATCTGCCCCTGCCCATGTTGGGGCAAGCCTGCTCACCGCGTATCGCCGCGCTGCCAACATCCTGCGCATCGAGGAGCGCAAGGATGGTCCGCACCGCGCACCGCCCGATGCCTCGCTGTTCCGTGAGCCGGCCGAGGTTGATCTAGGTCATGCCATCGGGGCGACGGATGAGGTAATCGGGCTGCTGGAACAGGAGCAATATGGCGCGGCCATGGCGTCGCTGGCACGGCTGCGCGCCCCGCTGGACGCGTTCTTCGATCGCGTCACCGTCAACGCCCCGGAGCCGGATTTGCGCCGTAACCGCTTATGTCTTCTCAATCTTCTCAGGGCAACCATGGACCGGGTAGCCGATTTCTCCCGTATCGAAGGCTGAAAGAGGATTGCCATGAGCAAGTGGGTGTACAGTTTCGGCGCCGGCCATAACGAAGGCCGCGCGGACATGAAAAACCTGCTCGGCGGCAAGGGGGCGAACCTCGCCGAAATGGCGTCGATCGGCCTGCCCGTGCCGCCGGGGTTCACCATCACCACCGAAGTCTGTACCGCCTTCTACACCAACCGCCGGCAATATCCGGCCGGCCTGGAGGACGCGGTGCGCAGCGCGCTGGCGCAGGTGGAAAAAGCCGCGGGCCGCACGTTCGGCGACAAGAAGAACCCACTGCTGGTCTCGGTGCGCTCCGGCGCGCGGGTGTCCATGCCGGGGATGATGGACACGGTGCTGAACCTGGGCCTGAACGACGATACCGTGGAGGGGCTGGCCGCCGCCGCCCACGATGAACGTTTCGCCTGGGACTCCTATCGCCGGTTCGTGCAGATGTACGGCTCGGTGGTGCTCGGCGTGGACCACCACCGGTTCGAGGAGATCATCGAACACGCCAAGCTCGACGCCGGCGTCGCCGAAGATACCGCGCTGACCGCGCAGGACTGGCAGCGCGTGGTGGGTGGCTACAAGGAGATGATGGCGCGCGACATCGGCAAGCCGTTTCCGCGCGACCCGCAGGAGCAATTGTGGGGTGCCATCGGCGCGGTGTTCGGAAGCTGGATGAACCATCGGGCGATCACCTATCGGCGGCTGCACGAAATCCCCGCCGAATGGGGCACCGCGGTGAACGTGCAGGCCATGGTCTACGGCAACATGGGCGAAGACTGCGCCACCGGCGTGTGTTTCACCCGCGACCCGTCCACTGGCGAGAACGCGTTCTATGGCGAATATCTGGTCAACGCGCAGGGCGAGGACGTGGTGGCCGGCATCCGCACGCCGCAGCCGGTGTCCAGGACGCGCGCCAAGCCGGGCGAGACGCCGATGGAAGTCGTGATGCCGGAGGCCTATGCCGAGCTGATGCGCGTGCGCGAGACGCTCGAGCAGCACTATCGCGACATGCAGGACCTGGAATTCACCGTGCAGCGGAAGAAGCTCTATATGCTGCAGACCCGCAACGGCAAACGCACCACGGCGGCCAGTCTGCGCATGGCGGTGGACATGGCGCGCGAGGGGCTGATCGACCAGGACGAGGCGGTGCGGCGGGTCAATCCATCGGCGCTCGACCAGTTGCTGCACCCGACGCTTGACCCGAAGGCGCCACGGACGTTGCTCGCCAAGGGGCTGCCGGCCAGCCCGGGCGCCGCGTCCGGTGCGGTGGTATTCAACGCCGACGAGGCGGAAAGCCGCGCGCTGAAGGGCGAGGCGGTGATCCTGGTGCGCATCGAGACCAGCCCCGAGGACATCCACGGCATGAACGCCGCCCGCGGCATCCTGACCACCCGCGGCGGCATGACCAGCCATGCCGCGGTGGTGGCGCGCGGCATGGGCCGGCCCTGTGTGGCGGGCGCCGGCGGCATCGCCGTGGACTACAACGCGCAGACGCTGTCGGCCGCGGGCAAGACGGTGCGCGACGGCGAGATCATCACGCTGGACGGCGCCACCGGCGAGGTATTCGTCGGCGCGGTGGCGATGGTGGAACCGGCGATGTCCGAGGACTTCGCCACGCTGATGGTCTGGGCGGACAAGGCCCGCCGCATGGGCGTACGGGCCAACGCGGAGACGCCGCTGGACGCCGAGACCGCGCGCAAGTTCGGCGCCGAAGGCATCGGGCTGTCGCGCACGGAGCACATGTTCTTCGACCCGACGCGCATCGGTGCGGTGCGGCAGATGATCATGGCGAGCGACGAGGCCGGCCGCCGCGCCGCGCTCGCCCGCCTGCTGCCGTTCCAGCGCGAGGATTTTCGCGCCCTGTTCACCATCATGGCCGGGCTGCCGGTGACCATCCGCTTGCTCGATCCGCCACTGCACGAGTTCCTGCCGCACGCGGATGCCGAGATGGAGGAAGTAGCGCAAGGACTGGGCACGGATGTCGCGACGATTCGCCGCCGTGCGGCGGAACTGGCCGAGGCCAACCCGATGCTGGGCCATCGCGGCTGCCGGCTGGGCATCTCACACCCGGAAATCTACGAGATGCAGGCGCGCGCGATCTTCGAGGGCGCGCTGGCGGTGGCCAGGGAGACCGGCAATCCGCCGCACCCCGAGATCATGATTCCGCTGGTGGCCACGCGGCGCGAGCTGGAGATCACCCGCGCGCAGGTGGACAAGGTGGCCGAGGTGGTGTTCGCCGAAGCCGGCCAGAAGATCGACTACAGCGTCGGCACCATGATCGAGCTTCCGCGCGCCGTGCTGGTGGCCGACAAGATCGCCGAGATCGCGGACTTCTTCAGCTTCGGCACCAACGACCTGACCCAAACGGTGTTTGGCTTGTCGCGCGACGATGCGGGCAAGTTCCTGCCGAAATACCTCGAGGCGGGGGTTCTTCCGAAGGACCCGTTCGTGTCGATCGATCCGGAGGGCGTCGGCGAGATGATGCGGATCGGCGTGGCGAAGGGGCGGTCGGTGAAGCAGCACCTGAAGCTCGGCATCTGCGGCGAGCATGGCGGCGATCCGGCGTCGATCGCGCTGTGCGAGAAGCTCGGGCTGGATTACGTGTCGTGCAGCCCGTATCGCGTGCCGGTGGCGCGGCTGGCGGCGGCGCAGGCGGCGCTGGGCGTGGAGAGCGACCGGACGGCGTGACAGCGTCAGTTGCTCCCGTGGTGCCGGCCGGGTGTCCCACCTTCATTGGCACGGAGTTGGCCAGTGACCGGGGCCGCACCGCATGGCTGAAAATGGCCTCGGGCGGTCGCTGGGCCGGGGGCGCCGGCTATTTTCATGGTAGGGGAGCACCGCTGCCGGAGGCTTGGCTCCCCAGGCGGGAGATTGGTTCGTCGTCGCGCTTCTTGCAATGACAGAGCGGGGCGCCAGCGACAATCGGGAGAACACGCTGCATGCCGGAGATCGACGGCTACGAAGTGCTGGGACTGGGGCTGTGTTTCGAGGACTTGCCGCTCGGCCGGAAATTCCGCACCATCGGCCGCACGCTGACCGAAGCCGACCTCGTCGCCTTCATCGGCGTCACCGGCATGACCGAGGTGCTGTTCTCCAATCTCGAGTTCCTGCGCCAGGAAAGCGACATCAAGCAGCGCGTGGTGCCGGCGGCGATGGTGTATGCCTTCGCGGAGGGCCTGCTGGTGCATGCCACGATGCAGCACACCGGCTTTGCCTTTCTGCACATGGAGATGAACGTCGAGGCCCCGACCTTCGCGGGCGACACCATCCACGTGGAATGCGAGGTGGTTGAAAGCCGCCGCAGCGCCAGCCGCCCGACACGCGGCCTGGTGCGCACGCGCAACCGCGTGGTGCAGCAGGACGGGCGGCTGGTGCTGACCTACACGCCGCTGCGGATGGTCAAGGCGCGCGGCGAGGGCTAGAATTTCGCCCGAGGGGAATCGCCATGAAACTTGCAACCTATCAGACGGCGGATGGGCCGCGGCTTGGCATCGTGCTGCCGGAGCGCCGGCAGATCGTCAACGCGGCGGCGGCATGCACCCAATTGCTCGGGTCGCATCACCATGCGCTGTCCGGCATGCTGGCGCTGATCGAGAGCGGCGCGGCAGGTCTGGCGCTGCTGCGGCGCCTGCCGCTGGCGGAACTCGCGGCGATCGCGCCGTTCACCCACGACCTGGCGACGGTGCGCCTGCTGGCGCCGTTGCCGGTGCCGCCGCAGCTTCGCGATTGCTCGGTATTCGCGCAGCATGTCAGCCACGCACCGCTCGGCATGCAGCGGCTGAAGGCGGCGCTGGACGGCCATGGCGCGGGCGCCTTGCCGGAAGCGAGCGTGCCGGAGGTGTACCGCGCGCAGCCGATCTGGTATATCAGCAACCGGTTCAGCGTGGTCGGCCAGGACGCGGTGGTGCGTTGGCCGGCATACAGCCGGGTGATGGATTTCGAGCTGGAAGTCGCGATCGTCATCGGCAAGGGCGGTGCGGACATTGCTGTCGATGCGGCGCGACAGCACATTTTCGGCTACACGATCATGAATGATTTTTCCGCCCGCGATCAGCAGCGCCGCGAGATGGAAGGCGGGCTGGGTCCGACCAAAGGCAAAAGCTTCGACACCGGCAACGCGATCGGCCCTTGGATCGTGACCGCGGATGAGATCGCCGACCCCTATGCGCTGTCGGTGGCGGTGCGGGTCGATGGCGAGGAGTGGGTGCGCACCACCACGGCGGGGATGCTGCACAGCTACGAACAGATCATCGCATTCATTTCACGCAATGAGACGCTGCATCCGGGGGAGATCATTGCAGGCGGCACGGTCGGCGGCTGCTGCGGTTTGGAGATGGGCCGCTTCCTGGCGGACGGCAGCACGATCGAACTGGAAGTCGCCGGCATCGGCGTACTGCGCAACAAGGTGGTGGCGCGCAGGCACGTGGGGGAGTTGGTGACGCGGGTGTAAGGGCTCGCGGAACGGGTCATATGCGGGCGCCGCCGGCCATCCATTCGGCGCAGGCCTGCCAGTCCGTCCCGGCATGGACCATGTGCTGGTAGCGCAACATCTGACGACCGATCAGCACCTGCCGCGTGACGAAATCCGGCGGATCGCCCGGATCGAGCAATGGCGAATTATACGGGCTTGCATCGCGGCGTTGAAACTCGCAGGCGATGCTGATGCGCGGCTCAATCGCGCGGCTCGCGGCGTGGGAACCCCAGTGCAGCATTGCCTGGTCCCAGCCCAGAACCGCGCCCGACTGCGCCGGAAGGGCGCGTATATCGGCGAGACTGAAGCGGTGCTGGCTTTCCTCCGCGGTGCCGTAGGTGGGATCGCGATCCGCCGGGACGACGTACATGCAGCCGTTGAGTGGCGTGGCATCGGTCAGCGGCAGCCACAGCGTCACGACTTTGGGACGCCCGTCTTCCAGCAAGGACTCGCGCCCTTTGTCGCGATGGGGACGCCAGCCGGCTTCCTGTTTTCGCGGATCGACATGCCATGCCCAGAATTCCGGCAGCATGACCGGCCGATCCCCCAGCAGCGCGCACAGCAGCCGCTGCAGCCGGGCAAACATCAGCCAGAATTCGTCGAAATGCCAGGCCAGGGCAGGCGGCGCATCCTGCGACGCGAGCCGGTGCACGATGCCAGCCATCGCCGGCAACGGCAGATCCCAGTCCACCGGGGGCAATTGGAAATAGCCTTCGCTGAGCATCTGGTGCGCTGCGTATCCGAGCGCATCGTCCGCCAGGTGGAGCGGGCCGCGCGAGCGGATGAAAGGGAGGTCGCACACATGCAACGACGGGGCGAGTGCGGCCCAGGTTTCCCGCGCGCCCAGTATGGCCGGGTCGCGCAGGGATGGCGCCGGCGGGGCCAGTGCGGCAAACACGTCGTGGTTTGGCGGATCGGGCTGGATCATGCCGCGTCAGGTTGTCCACGGAGCGGTTAAGAAACTCCTAGCGGCCTGTCCGGACTTAGCCAATACTCGCGACTTCTTGGAATTGTCGGTCCGTGATGCGGTCGTCTATGGAACAAAACCATGGATTCCGACCCGTCTTTGCCGGAGCTCTATCCGCCCGTCACGCTCATGTGCCGCGCCACCGCCGGCCGCTCGTGCCGCCGGTCGATGATGAAATCATGGCCCTTCGGCTTGCGGCTGATCGCCTCGCGGATCGCGTCCTCCAGCGCGGCGTCTGAAGCGCCGGAGCGCAGCACCGCGCGCAGATCCGCCTGGTCGTCCTGCCCCAGGCACATGTAGAGCGTGCCGGTGCAGGTCAGCCGGACGCGGTTGCAGCTCTCGCAGAAATTATGCGTCATCGGCGTGATGAAGCCGATCCGCCGCCCGGTCTCCTTCACGTTGAAATAGCGTGCCGGACCGCCGGTGCGGTAGTTCGTCTCCTCCAGGGTCCAGCGCTTGCGCAGCCGGCCGCGCACGATCGACAGGGGCAGATACTGGTCCGTGCGGTCCTCGCTGATCTCGCCCATCGGCATGGTTTCGATGAGGCACAAATCGAAACCATGCTCGCCGCACCAGGCCAGCATGGCGTCGAATTCTTCCTCGTTCACGCCCTTCAGCGCGACCGCGTTGATCTTCACCGCCAGCCCGGCCGCCTTGGCGGCGAAGATGCCGTCCAGCGTTTGCTCGATCTTGCCCCAGCGGGTCACCTGCCCGAACCGCGCCGCATCGAGCGTGTCCAGTGACACGTTCACCCGCCGCACGCCGGCCGCGAACAGCGCCTCGGCGTGTTTGGTCAGTTGCGTGCCGTTGGTGGTGACGGTCAACTCGTTCAGCCCGTCGCCGATGCGGGCGCCGAGGCTGCGGAACAGCGTCAGCACGTCGCGCCGCACCAGCGGCTCGCCGCCGGTCAGGCGGATTTTCGTCGTGCCCATCCCGATGAAAGCGCCGCACAGCCGGTCCAGCTCCTCCAGCGTCAGCAGGTCGCGCTTCGGCAGGAAGTGCATGTCCTCGGCCATGCAATAGACGCACCGAAGATCACAGCGATCGGTGACCGAGACGCGCAGGTAGGTGATGGCACGGCCGAACGGGTCGATCATGGCAGCGGCGGTACTCCTTCCACCCAGTGAATTGCGCCATCGCGGGGCGGTATTCAAGCCCGGGTGCACCGGCGGACGGTCCCGGCGGCCGGAAATGGTCTCATCGACCCCCCAGGAATCGGGCTTGCCACGCAAGGCCAATTCCCAGCTACCGTGCATCCTGCCGCATCCCGACCAGGAGGACCGCCCATGGACATCGAGGAACGCCCCAGCGTCTGCACCTTCGACTGCCCCGACACCTGCAGCCTGAGCGTCACCGTCGAGGCGGAGCATATCGTCAAGGTGCGCGGTTCCGCGGCGATGCCGTTCACCGACGGGGTGATCTGCAACAAGGTGGCGCGGGACATGGCGGCCTTCGTGCACGGTCCGCTGCGGCTGCTGCATCCGCTGCGCCGCATCGGCCCGAAGGGCGCCGGAGAATTCGAGCGCGTCTCCTGGGCCGCCGCGCTGGACGCAATCCATGCGCGCACCAGTGCCGTGATCGACCGCTGGGGACCGCAGGCCGTGGCGCCGCTGAACTATGCCGGTCCGCACGGGTTGCTGTCCGGCGACAGCATGTCGCTGCGGTTCTTCCACAAGCTGGGCGCCAGCCTGGTGTATCGCCGGTCGTTGTGCGGCGGCGTGCGCAGCGAGGCCTGGGCCGGGACGTTCGGGCCGGTGCCCGGCTGCCCGCCAGAGCATGCCGAGCATGCGCAGCTCAACGTCGTGTGGGGCAACAACGCGACGGTTGCCAATCTGCACCTGGTGCGCGCCGTCCGCCGGGCGATGCGCAACGGCGGAAAACTGGTGGTGGTGGACCCGCTGCGCACCAGGATCGCCGAACAGGCGGATATGCACGTGGCCTTGCTGCCGGGCACCGACACGCTGCTGGCCTGGTCGCTGGCGGCGGAACTGGAGCAGGCCGGCGCGTTCGATGCGGCGTTCATCGCCGCGCACGTGCTGGGCGCCGAAGAATTCATGGCGCGGGCGCGCGAATGGCCGGCGCCGCGGGCGGCCGAGGCATGCGGTATCCCGGAAGCCCAGATCCTCACGCTGGCGCGCTGGCTGGCGGAGGCCGGCAAGCTGGTGCTGGCGCCGGGCAATGGGCTGGAACGCGGGCGCAACGGCGGCAGCGGCATTCGTGCCGCGATCGCGCTGCCGGCCTTGCTTGGGAAGCTGGGCAACGGCAGCGGCATCGTGCTTGGTGCCGGCAATGCGTTTCCGAAAACCATGGCCCGCCTGCAACGGCCGGATCTGGTGCCACCGGGAACCCGCACGCTGAACCTGATCGAGGTCGGCCGGCACCTTGACAGCGACGACGTCGATCCGCCGCTGCGCGCGGTGTTCATCTACAACCACAATCCGATCGTGGTGCATCCGGACCAGAACCGCATGCGCCGCGGCCTGGCGCGGGAGGATATATTCACCGTCGGCATCGACGTGACGATGACCGAAAGCATGGCGCATTGCGACATCGTGCTGCCTGCCGCGACCAGCTTCGAATGCGAAGACCTGTATGCGTCCTATGGCCACCACTGGCTGCAACGCGCCGAGCCGGTGATCCAGCCGCAAGGCGAATCACTGCCGAACACGGAGATCTTCCGCCGCCTGGCCGCGCGTTTCGGTTTCGGCGAGGCGTGCTTCAAAGCGAGCGATGCCGAGTTGATGGATGCAGCGGTCGATCCCGACGATCCGCGCCTCGGCGGCGTGCGGCCCAGCCGCATTTCCACCGCCCGGGCGCAGCGCATGTCGGGGGCGGACGGCGCGGAGCAAGTGCTGTTCGAGAACGTGTTCCCCGCCACGCCGTCCGGCAAGGTGGAGCTGGTGTCGGACGCGTTGGCGCAACGTTGGGGTGAAGCGGCGCGGATCGCCGGCTGGCGCGGGCAAGAGTCCGCGCTGCCGCTGATGCTGATTTCACCGGCTTCCGACAAGCGGATCTCCTCGACGCTGGGCGGCCTCGCAGGATCGTCGCGGTCGCCGACATTGCTGATGCACCCGGCGGATGCGGCGGCGCGCGGTCTGCGATCCGGCGCCGAGGTGCGGCTGTGGAACGATCGCGGCGAGGTGATTCTCCCGTTGGAGGTCACCGGCGCCGTGCGTCCCGGCGTCGTCGCCAGCGAGAAGGGCGCGTGGTTGTCCACCAGCCGCACCGGCCAGACGATTTCCGCGCTCGTATCGGCCGACACCCGGGCCGACCTGGCCGATGGCGCATGCTTTAACGATACGCGGGTTGAGGTGGCAGTCCTGGTCTGAGCGCAGGCGCGCGCTTCCCCTCGGGCGCGCGTGCTCCCTGTCATCGCCCCTTGTCGTTGCGCGTTGACCGCCGGCCGGCGGTGGCCGGCCCGCCCTGAATGAAACCGCGCCGGTCGCGGTGGACGCCGATCAGGGCGGGGTGATCGGGCTGCCCGGCGCCGTCGCGACCAACCGCACCGCAGGCAAGGCCGAGGATCACAAGACGCGGCCAGCGGACGAGTAAGGAGTCGCGGCGCTGGCGGGCAGGCACGAGACGGCCGGCGAGGTGCTGGCGGGTGCGGCCATGATCACCGGGGTGGAGGACCGCGAGGGCGACATATACGCCAATTCGCGCGCCGGCCGGTCAACGTGCACCTGCTGGTGCGTGCGGCGCGGAACCGTTCGGCTGGCGGCGAGACGCTGTTCGAACGCTGTCCGAAGTGGCCGAAAGCCGGGCGTTACGGCATCCAGGTGCCGGCGAAGCGGGGGCTGTACGAGCAGCGGACCGCCAAGGTGTCGGTGCGGTTTGGCGAGGTTGCGGTGCGCCGGCCAGCCGGTGCCGACAAAGCCCTTCCGGCGCAACTGACGCTGCGCGTGGTCGATGTGCGGGAGGAAAATCCGCAGCGGGACCTACGGTAGCGCATGCACTGGTGCCTGCTGACGACGCGGGCGGTGGGCAGCCCGGAGGCGGCGATACCGATTGCCGGCTGGCACAAAATGCGCTGGCTCATCGCGCAGGTGTTCCGCACGATGAAGACGGACGGCGCGGACGTGGAAACGTCGCAGATCACCACGCCGGCCGCGTCGCTGAAACTGGTCACGATTGTCGTGGTCGCGGCGGTTCGGGTAGTGCGGTTAGCCCATCTTATTCACCGCATAGCAGGGATTCGCTGACGGGCATGGTACAACCGTCTGGAATCGCGTAGCGATTGGGTGCTGACGCCAACCCCGGCACCCGGACAGAATCTGCCATGCCCGCCAACGACGACGATACG
>DATLQW010000243.1:0-9593 GCA_035535035.1 Acetobacteraceae bacterium | reverse complement strand
CTCCTGATCAACCCCTGGCGCCTGACAGATATGGACTGAAATGCGGGTCACCCTGCCGCGGATGGGGCGCGCCGGGTTCCATTGCTTGCTCACTATCAATCCGGGATCGACTTATCCGGTGAATAAGATGGGCTAGCGGACCGAACACCGGGATCGTCGAGCTGGACGACGACGAGGGACCGGATGCCGTCACCAGATTGACCGGACCGAATGCGACAGTCACCGTCGGCAATAGCGGCTGCGTGATCGTGAGGTTGACATTCAGGTCATAGGCATAAGCCGCTGCCGCAACCACGCCGGCATGGGCCCTGGCGGTCATTGTCGCAAGGCCCGCGGCCGCCAGGATGCCGGCGACGGCAACGCCGCGCATTTCGCTGCGGAAGGTGGAGCGAGGCGGTCGGGCATTTCCCATGGCACGAGACCTTCTTGCGAGACTGATTACGGAACTTGGCCAGGATTCCCGGGTGGGCGAGTGGTCCATCCGTTTCAGCAACAGCCTAGGTCTGGTTGGACAGGATTTTCAACCATTACGTCGTCAGCAAGGCGCCGTGCAAGCCGGCCGACCCGCACCTTCATAACCTCAGGCGACGCCCGGGACTCACTGCGCCGACGATCGTTAGGTGCGAACCACCCCGCCATGGCGGGTGAAGGCCCGCTATCCACGACTTCCTCGATGCGGGCAAGGAAGTCATGGATGCCGGTCGGAGCCTGCCCCCCCGGCGCTTGACCCGGGGGTCGGCATGACGGGGGGAACGGGTCAGCATGCCATTGATCGATTCGCACATTGTCGGGCGTTGCCTCAGCCGCTGTCGCAAGCGGGGCCCCGAGTGCCGTTCCGGCCGTGACGCGGTACAGCTCTACTGGTCCAGGATGGGACGCACGAACTCGAGCAGGTTGCCGCCGGAAAACAGGTGCCCGGCGGTGCCGGCCGCCGCTGCCGCCGCCATGTCGCTTGGCTGGTCGCCGATCATCACGCAGCGCGCGGGGTCCAGCTCCCAGGCGCGGATCAGGTCCAGCAGCATGCCGGGCGCCGGCTTGCGCCACTCGCTCGCGCGCCGGTATGCCTCGACCGGCGCCGCCTCGTGGAACGGGCAGTAGCGCGCATCGTCGATCGTGCCGCCCGCGCGCCTCGCCTCGTCGGCCATCCAGTCCAGCAGCGCGCGCACCGCCGCTTCATCGTAGTAGCCGCGCGCGACGCCCGACTGGTTGGTGACGACGAAAACATGCCAGCCGGCCTGCGTCGCGCAGCGGATCGCATCCAGCGCGCCCGGCATCCATTCGAACCGCTCGCGGGTGCCGACATGGCCGTGGTCCACGTTCAGCACGCCGTCGCGATCGAGGAACAAGGCGCGCCGGTGCAGCAGCGCCGGGATCTCCGTCTGCGCCCGGGAAAAATCCTCCGGCACGCCGATGTCACGGAAATACCCGCCGGCGACAGTGCCGCGCAGCGCCCCGGCGGCGGCCAGCCGCGGCATCACGTCGGCTTCGAGCGAGCAATTGGGGGACAGCGCATCAATCAGGCGGCGGTTGAACCTGTAGATGCCGGCGTTGATCATCCCGGCGGAGCCATTCTGCCCCGGGACAGTCGATCCGGCGGCCGGCCGCTCGCGGAACCCGGTGACGCGATCCCCCTCCAGCGCGACGACGCCGAAGCGCGTGGCGTCCGGCAGCGCACGCAGCAGCATCCGGCCGGTCACGCTGGCGTCGTCCGTGGCGCCGGTGGCCAGCAGGTTGGCCAGGTTGCAGTCCAGCAGCGAGTCGCCGTTGCACAGCAGGAAGTGCTCGTGCAGCCGGTCGCGGGCGTGGAACACGGCGCCGCCGGTGCCGGCACGGAACGGCTCCTGGGAGATCGTGATGCGCGCCGGGCGCGGCAGGCTGGCCTCGATCGCCGCCGCGGCCGTGGCGACCTGATCCGACAGGTGGCCGGTCAGCAGCAGAAAATCGGTCACCCCGAACCGCACGAACTCGCGCAGCAGCCAGGCCAGGAATGGCCGGTCGCCGCAGGGCAGCAGCGGCTTCGGCGTGGCGGCGGTCAGGCTGCCCAGCCGCGTGCCCAGGCCGCCGACCAGCACCGCACATTGCTTTACCGTCACGTGATGAATGCCTGCCTTTACCCCTGCCTCAAAACCCCTACCTCAAAGCGCGAGACGCAACAATTGCCGCGCCGGATGGCGCACGGGTCCCGCCCTGACAGAATCGGCCCAGCCCGCTACCCTGCCCGCATGACCCCGGCGGAATTCATCGCGAAATGGCAGGACAGCACACGCAACGAGCGCGCGGCGTGCCAGGAGCATTTCATCGACCTGTGCCGCCTGCTGGACGAGCCGACGCCGAACTCCGATCCCTCCGGCGAGGACTACGCCTTCGAAAAGGGCGCCACGAAATTCACCGGCGAGAACGGCTGGGCCGATGTCTGGCGGCGCAACCGCTTCGCCTGGGAATACAAGCGGCAGCGTGGCGACCTCGACGCCGCCCATCGCCAGTTGCTGCTGTATGCCGGGCCGCTGGGCAACCCGCCGCTGCTGGTGGTGTCCGACATCGCCCGCATCGTGATCCGCACCAACTTCACCAACGCGGTCACCGAGACGCATACGATCGCGCTGACGGAGCTGACCGATCCGCTACGGCTGCGGCTGCTGAAATGGGCGTTCTCGGACCCGGAGCAATTGCGTCCGGCGCGCACGCGCCAGGCGCTGACCGAGCAAGCGGCGGCGGAGTTCGCCGAGCTGGCGCGGCGGCTGCGGGTGCGCGGCCACGCGCCGCAGGCGGTGGCGCATTTCGTCAACCGCCTGGTGTTCTGCATGTTCGCCGACAAGGTGGGACTGCTGCCGCCCGGGATGTTCGAGCAGATGCTCGCCTTGGCGAAGCGCCGGCCGGCACGATCGCAGCGCTTTGCCAGCGCGTTGTTCGCGGCGATGGCGACAAGGGACAGCGAGATCGGCTTCGTGGACGTCCCGTGGTTCAACGGCGGGCTGTTCGACGACGCAACGGCGCTGCCGCTGGAGGTGGCGGACACCGACCTGCTGCTGCGCGTGGCGAAGCTGGACTGGGCGGAGATCGATCCCTCGATCCTGGGCACGCTGTTCGAGCGCGGACTGGACCCCGACAAGCGCAGCCAGCTCGGCGCGCATTACACCGATCGTGCCAAGATCGAACTGCTGATCGACCCGGTGATCCGCCGGCCGCTGCTGGCGGAGTGGCAGGAAACGCGGGCGAAGATCGAGACGGCGCTGGCACAGCCCGCCGCGCGCGGGCGGCGGACCGGCAACGGCAACGGTCATGCCGCGGCGCAGGTGCTGTATCACGGGTTCCTCGAACGGCTGCGGCGGTTCCGCGTCCTGGACCCGGCCTGCGGCTCCGGCAATTTCCTGTATCTGGGCTTGCAGGCGTTGAAGGACCTGGAACACCAGGCCAGCGCCGAGGCCGAGGCGCTGGGGTTGCAGCGCGAATTTCCCCAGGTGGGGCCGGAGACGATGCTGGGCATCGAGATCAACCCCTACGCGGCGGAACTCGCACGGGTGTCGGTGTGGATCGGGCACATCCAGTGGACCCGGCGGCACGGCTACGCGGCGCCGTCCAACCCGGTGCTGCAACCGCTCGACACGATCGAGTGCCGCGATGCGGTGCTGACGCCGGATGGCTCGGTGGCCGGGTGGCCGGCGGCGGACGTGATTGTGGGCAATCCGCCGTTCCTGGGTGGCAAGCTGATGCGGCGTGTGCTGGGCGACGACTATTGCGCCGCGTTGTTTGCCGCGTTCGCCGACCGGGTGCCGGCGGAAGCCGATCTGGTCTGCTATTGGTTCGAACTGGCACGGGCGCAGCTTGCCGGCGAGAAGGTCAAGGATGTCGGCCTGGTCGCGACCAACAGCATTCGCGGCGGCGCGAACCGCGAGGTGCTGAACCGGATTCGCCAGTCCAGTGTCATCCACGATGCCTGGAGCGACGAGGCGTGGGCGGTGGAAGGCGCGGCGGTTCGCGTGTCACTCGTCTGTTTTACTGATCCCGGTATCGCGAGTCCCGCGATGCTGAACGGCCACCCGACCAGCGAAATTTTCTCCGACCTGACCGCCAGCAATGGTGTCGATCTGACCCGGGTGGCACCGCTGGCGGAAAACCGCGGCGTTGCCTTCATGGGCGACACCAAGGGCGGTGCGTTCGACATGCCCGGCGAGCTCGCTCGCCAATGGCTCGAAATGCCGGCCAATGCCAACGGCCGCCCCAATGCGGACGTGCTGCGGCCATGGGCCAACGGCATGGATATTACACGTCGGCCATCGGATAGCTGGATCGTCGATTTCGGCTGGACCATGAGCGAAGCCGAAGCCGCCTATTATGCGGCGCCGTTCGCCCATGTGCTGGGCAACGTGCAACCGGTCCGCAGCAAGAACAACAGGGCGACTTATCGGCGAGTCTGGTGGCGCCATGTGGAACCGCGACCCGGAATGGTTACCCGGCTCGATCGCCTGACGCGTTTCATCGTCACGCCGACGGTGGCAAAGCACCGGCTGTTTGCCTGGATGCGGCATCCGACCCTGCCCGATCACCAACTGATCGCGATCGCGTGCGGCAACGACACAACATTCGGCATCCTGCACAGCCGGTTCCACGAAAATTGGGCGTTGCGGATGGGCACGTCATTGGAAGACCGCCCGCGCTACACGCCCACCACCACATTCGAAACCTATCCTTTCCCCGCGGGCCTCACCCCCAATCTCCCCGCCGCGTCCTACGCCGCCGACCCACGTGCTCAGGCCATCGCCGCCGCGGCGCGCGACCTGGTGGAAAAGCGCGACGCCTGGCTCAACCCGCCGGACCTGGTGGGACGCGTGCCCGAAATCGTGCCCGGCTTTCCCGACCGCATCGTCCCGCGCAACCCCAAGGCCGCCGCCGTCCTGAAGACCCGCACGCTGACCAACCTCTACAACACGCGCGGCACGCCGGAGGGCGTCTGGCTCGACAACCTGCACCGAGCGCTCGACGAGGCGGTCGCCGCCGCCTATGGCTGGCCGGCCGACCTGTCCGACGACGAAATCCTCAGCCGCCTGTTGGACCTGAACCGCGCCCGCGCCGCTTCGGGCACCGCCGTCCCGGTCTGACCCATGTTGCCGGTCGACTGCTCCCGGTCCCTCGCCGGACGATCGCAGGTGGACCAGCGGGCGGCCAACCGTGCGCCGACCATGTGAGACGAACCAACGGCGAGCGCCGCCCCGCCTGATCGCCGCCCCCGATGGCGCCGCTTGGCCGATGCGGCCCCGCGCCGCCGTGGCCGGCCAGGCCATGTCCTGGCCCCTCGGCCCGGCGGCATGCGACGGCGGTGACCGGCTCGCCCGTGAAGAATCGCGTTGGCGCCGCCGGCCGGCAACCCCCACGGAGTGCGCAACGCCGTCGCACCCGGCGTCTGTGCACCGCAGCGAAATCAACAAAATCAGCGGCCTAAGCGGTAACACTCGGCAACAATCAGTGACTCGCAAGCACTCCGCCAGGGGCGTAGTCATACCCGCTGGACGCGGGCAAACCTGCCGACGCGCCACCTGCGTGGACAAATCAACGCGATGGACGGCACGCCGCAGATCCCGCTCTCTCTTCCGGCCGACTGGCAGCGCACGCTGAAGGCGCCGATCGGCTGCGTCGGCGTCGGGCTGCACACCGGCAAGCGCGTCAGCCTGAACCTGCGCCCCGCCGACCCCAACCACGGGATCGTCTTCCGCCGCACCGACCTGGGGCGCGACATCCCGGCCCGGTTCGATCTCGTGGTGGACACCCAGCTTGCCACTGTCCTCGGCGACCCGCATTGGGGTTCGGCCCGCATCGGCACGGTGGAACACCTGATGGCGGCGCTGTCGGCGCTCGGCATCGACAATGTGCTGGCCGAACTGGACGGTCCGGAGGTTCCGGTGCTGGACGGCTCCGCCGCGCCCTTCGTCTTCCTGCTGGATTGCGCCGGCGTGGCCGAACAGACGGTGCCCCGCACCCATATCGAAATCCGCCGCCCGGTGCGGGTGTCGGAGGGCGACGCCTTCGCCGAGTTGCGTCCCGCCGCCGCGGGAAAATCCGGGCTGGAGATGGCGCTGTCGATCGACTTCGCCGCCGCCGCGATCGGCCGCCAGGCGCTGTCGCTGCGCCTCACCCCGGAAAGCTTCCGCGCCGAACTCGCGCGCGCCCGCACCTTCACCATGGCGGAGGAGGTGGCGCAGTTGCGCGCCGCCGGACTGGCGCAGGGCGGCAGCCTGGACAACGCCGTGGTGGTGGACCAGGCCCGCATCCTGAACCCCGGCGGCCTGCGCATGCGCGACGAATTCGCCCGCCACAAATTGCTCGACGCGGTGGGCGACCTGGCGCTGGCTGGCGTACCGCTGTCCGGGCGCTTCATTGCCCACCGCTCCGGCCACAGCCTGAACAACCGCCTGCTGCGTGCGCTGTTCGCCGATGCCTCCGCCTGGCGGGAAGTGGGTGCCACGCCGGTTTCGGTGGCGGCCTGACGCAGGCCCCCTCCCGCTCGCGACCGGTGATGCTATAAGCCGCAGGATGATCCCGAATCGCATCCTGCCGCCGGCCTCGCTGCGGCGCTTCGCCCTGGTAACGCTTGCCGTGCTGCCGCTGGTGGCCGGCTGCGGCAGCAAGAAGGCGGCAACCGATGCCGCGACCGGCGCCAGCGCAACCCCGGTCGATCAACTGTACAACAACGGCATGGATGCGCTGAACGCCCAGCGCTACGGCAGCGCCAGCGACCAGTTCGGCGCGGTCCAACAGAACTACCCGTATTCGCCCTGGGCGGCCAACGCCCAGTTGATGCAAGGCTATACCGAGTACCTGCAGAACCACTACACCGACGCGATCGGCACGCTGAATCAGTTCATCCAGTTGCATCCGACGCATCGTGACGTGCCCTACGCCTATTACCTGCGCGCGCTCTGCTATTATGAGCAGATTTCGGATATCGAGCGCGATCAGAAGGGCACGCAGGACGCGATGAACGCCTTGCAGGACGTGGTGAACCGCTTCCCCGCGACGATCTATGCCCGCGATGCGCAGCTCAAGATCGACCTGTGCGTTGACCACCTCGCCGGCAAGGAGATGGAAATCGGCCGCTGGTATCAGGGCCAGCACTTCTATGAGGCGGCGATCGGCCGCTTCCAGCGCGTGGTGGACGATTTCCAGACCACCAACCACGTGCCGGAGGCGCTGGCGCGGCTGACCGAGATCTATCTCGTGCTCGGGCTGCGCGACGAGGCAAAGAAGACCGCCGCCGTGTTGGGCTACAACTATCCGGGCAGCGTGTGGTACGCCGACACCTACGACCAACTCCGCGCCGACGGACTGCTGGCGGGCGTGCCACCGCCGCGCGGCGGTGCAAGCGGTTTCCTCACGCGCGCCTGGCACTCGGTATTCTGACAGCACAGGCGGGGGCGGCAGGGTGCTCACCGCGCTGTCGATCCGGGACGTGGTGCTGATCGAGCGGCTGGACCTGTCGTTCGGGTCCGGCCTGACGGTCCTCACCGGCGAAACCGGCGCCGGCAAGTCAATCCTGCTGGATAGTCTGGGGCTGGCGCTGGGAGCACGGGCCGATGCCGGGCTGGTGCGCGCCGGCGCCGAACATGCCAGCGTCACCGCGTGCTTCACGCCGCCGCCGGGCCATCCGGTGCAGGCCCTGCTGGAGGCGCAGGGGCTGGAAACCGAGGACCAGCTTGTCCTACGCCGCATTGTCGGGCGCGACGGGCGGTCGCGCGCCTTCGTCAACGAGCAACCGGTGGGGGTCGCGCTGTTGCGGCGGGCCGGCGCGCTGCTGGTGGAGGTGCAGGGACAGCACGAGCAATTGGGGCTGGCCGACCCGGCGCGCCATGCCGGTTTACTCGACGCGTTCGGCGTGCCGGAGGCGTTGGGCGCGGCGGTGCGCGCGGCGTGGCGGCACTGGCGCGACACGCTGGCGGCGCTGGACGCGGCGCGCGAGGCGATCGCCGCCGCCGAGCGCGACGAGGCCTGGCTGCGCCACGCCGTGGGGGAACTTGCCGGGATGTCCCCCCAGGAGGGCGAGGAGGACCGGCTCGCCGCCGAGCGCCAGCGCCTGCAACAGGGCGAGCGCCGGGCGGAAGCGATTGCCGCCGCCCTGGCCGAGATCGCCCCGCACGACCGGCGCAGCGCCGGTCCCGCCGCCGCGTTGCGCGCCGCGTCCCGGGTGCTGCAGCGGCTGGTCACGCCGGGGCAGCCAACGGAAGAGAGTCCCGCGGCGGCGGCGATGGCCGCGCTGGAGCGCGCCGAAGAGGCCCTGGCCGAGGCCGAAACCCTGCTCACCCGGCTGGCGGCCGAGGCGGATGTCGATCCGCGCCTGCTGGAACAGGCGGAGGAGCGGCTGTTCGCGCTGCGCGCCGCGGCCCGCAAGCACGCGGTGGCGGTGGCGGACCTGCCGGCGCTGCTGGACACGCTGGCAGCAAGGCTGGCTGCGCTGGATACCGGCGCCGCCGAGGTTGTGGCGCTGGAACAGGCGGCGCGCGATGCGCGGGCGGGTTACATGGCGGCAGCGGCGGGGTTGTCGGCGGCGCGGCGAACGGCGGGCGCGCGGCTGGATCGCGCGGTGGGCAAGGAGCTGCCGCCGCTGCGGCTCGACAAGGCGCGGTTCCATGCCCGCGTGGCCGAGCTGGCGGAGGCCGATTGGGGTGCGGGCGGCGCCGACGGCGTGCGGTTTCTGATCGCCACGAACCCGGGGCAGGAATTGGGGGCGCTGGGGCGGATTGCCTCGGGCGGCGAGCTGTCGCGGCTGATGCTGGCGCTGCGGGTAGTGCTGTCGGCCGGCTCGCCGGTACCGACGCTGGTGTTCGACGAAGTGGACTCGGATGTCGGCGGGGCGACCGCGGCGGCCGTTGGCGACCGGCTGGCGCGGCTGGCCGGAGGCTTGCAGGTGCTGGTGGTGACGCACAGCCCGCAGGTGGCGGCGCGCGGCGCGGCGCATCTGCTGGTGGCGAAGCAGGCGGCGCGCGGACGGGCGGCGACGCGGGTGGATGCCCTGGATGCCGAGGCGCGGCGCGAGGAGATCGCCCGCATGCTGGCCGGCGAGACGGTCACCGAGGCCGCGAGGGCGGCGGCGGACGACTTGCTGGAGCTGCCTCTCCCGGGAAGCGTCCCCTAGTGCCGCCCGTCATTGATTGTGCGGTCGATTTCTGAACCGCTCGCTCCGGCAACACCGGTAATGCCTGTGGAAACCGCCCGATCTGCCCGGGCCGCCGCACGGACCGATCCACCGGACCAATCACCAGGCCACTCCACCGGACCGATCCACCGCGCCGCCGCACGGACCAATCCACCGAACCAATCCACCGGGCCAATCCACCGGGCGAGCCTCGCCACATCCGCGGCGCGTGTGCGTATCTCTGACATATCCAGTTATTCCCATTGACACACACCCCCCGCCATGCTACACGCCGTGCGCGCTACGCAACCCGCCACGAAAGGCCGCTCCGTACCCGTCCCGCCATGATGCACGATCCACTCACCACTCCGGCCGACGCCAGTGCCCCCGATGCGGATCGGGCCGCCCCGGACGCGCCCGCGCGCCTGCCCGAGTGGGTCGCCCATCTCCTCGCGCTGGTCATCCGCTTCAT
>DATLQW010000242.1:0-24642 GCA_035535035.1 Acetobacteraceae bacterium | reverse complement strand
CCCTCCTGATCAACCCCTGGCGCCTGACAGATATGGACTGAAATGCGGGTCACCCTGCCGCGGATGGGGCGCGCCGGGTTCCATTGCTTGCTCACTATCAATCCGGGATCGACTTATCCGGTGAATAAGATGGGCTAGGCGCGGGCTCGCTTGTGGCCGAGGTGGCCTCGAACGACGGTTACCTGCTGCAGCATTTCCGCGCGGCCGACATTCCGGTGCTGGGCATCGAGCCGGCAGCCGGTGTCGCCGCCGCGGCGCGCCGGATCGGCGTGCGCACCGAGCAAATGTTCTTCGGCCTGGACAGCGCGGCGGGACTGGCGGCACGCTATGGCCGCGCCGACCTGATAGCTGCCAACAACGTGCTCGCGCACGTGCCGGATCTGCCGGGGTTCGTCGCCGGATTCGCCGCCATGCTGTGCCAAGAAGGCGTCGCCACGTTCGAGTTTCCGCATCTGCTGCAACTGATTCGGCTCGTGCAGTTCGACACGATCTACCACGAGCATTTTTCCTACCTGTCGCTGCTGGTCGTGGAACACGTGCTGCGCGACGCCGGACTGCGCGTGTTCGACGTCGAGTGCCTGCCGACGCATGGCGGATCGCTGCGCGTTTTCGCCTGCCATGCCGATGCGAGCCACGCGCCGCGGTCCGGCCTCGAAGCGGTCCGCGCGCGGGAAGCGGCGGCCGGCCTGCACCGGCCCGAGACCTATGACGGCTTCGCACCCAAGGTGGCCCGCATCCGGCACGGCTTCCGCGACTTCGTCGCGACGCGACACGCGCGGGGCCGCCGGCTTGCCGCCTATGGCGCCGCCGCCAAGGGCAACACGTTCCTGAATTGCTGCGGCATCACCGCCGGCGACGTGATCTGCGTCGCCGACCGCAACCCGGGCAAGCAAGGCAGGTTGTTGCCGGGCAGCCACATTCCGGTGGTCTCCCCGCAGGCGTTGGCCGCCGCGCGGCCGGACGACGTGGTCATCCTGCCGTGGAACCTTGCCGAGGAGGTGGCAGCGGAACTTGCGCCCCTGCGTTCCGCCGGCACCCGGTTATGGGTCGCCGTGCCGGAAGCGCGCGCCCTGTAGAGCCATGCGCTTCCTGCTGACCACGCTGCCCGGCGTATTGCGGATCGACGCGGAGCCGCAGCGCGACGCGCGGGGGTTGTTCGCGCGGCTCTACTGCCCCGAGGAGTTTGCCGCCGCCGGCATCGCCGGCTGCGAGGCATGGCAGGTGAGTCTGTCGCGCAACCCGACCTGCCACACCTTGCGCGGCATGCATTTTCAGGCGTCGCCGCACGACGAGGCGAAGCTGGTGCGCGTGGCGCGCGGGCGCGCTTACGATGTGGTGATCGACCTGCGCCACGACAGTCCACGTTACGGGGAGTGGATCGCCGTGGAACTCGATGCCCTGGCGATGAATGCGGTGTTCGTGCCGGAAGGCTGCGCACATGGCTTCCTGACGTTGCAGCCGGACACCGACGTGCTGTACCAGATCAGCCCGCTGCACGTGCCGGGAAAGGCACGCGGCGTGCGGTGGAACGACCCTGCCTTCGCCGTGCGCTGGCCGGCCGAACCGGCGCTGATGGACGTGCGCGACGCATGCTGGCCGGATTGGATCGTGCCGCAAACTGCTTCCTGCCGTGCCGTGGACCTGTGAAGTTTACAAGGTATTTTCCGTAATCATTTGATAATGCCGCGCACGATGCGGCGACCGGCGGCAATTGGCGGTCGCGGGAATGCCGGCCCGTCGATAGAGTCCGGACCAGACCCGATAACATGGAGACTGGGATGACAGAGACCGACGATCTCTCTGCGCGGCTGGTCGCGCTGGAGACTATGCTGCGGCACCTGGTCACGCATCTTGCGCTGCGCAGCGACAATCCGCCGAGCTGGGTCGCGACGCGCCGGATGCTGGCGCTGCATGAGGTGCAAATGCGTCCGCCGCGCTCCGGCCACCCGCAGGCGCGCACCAACCTGGCCGGGCTGAAGCAGGTGATCAACGGCATTTTCGACCCGGTGGATGACGTGGTTGGGGCGTATGGCGCTCGCCCCGGAGGAAAATCCTCCGGCGCGACGCGTTGATGCCTGGCCACCCGGCGCTTCGCGGCGGCGGCACGAGCCATATGCTGGGCTTTGAGATCACGCGCCGGCGGATAGCGTCATCTCCCCCAACGACGCTTGCAAGCGCGGTGGCATGCCGCGGTGACGTTGCTTCGCGCGGCGCGACGGTCACGAAGTTGCAGGCCGCGAGGGGCCGCGCGAACGCGACTGGTCAATTCCGCATCGCCGGCGTGCGCCGGACGTGTCAGCCGCTGTCGGGCCGCCCGTCCGCGGCAGGCGGCGCTCGTGCCGCCACGCTGCGCCGTACTCAATGCCCGTCGAGCCAGGTGTCGAATCGCTGCCGCAGCTTCGCCAGGTTGTCATGCCAGAAGCCGGTATCGAGGCGGACCGCGCCGTTCAGATTGGCCGCGGCGGTCGGTGACAGAGCCTGCATTTCCGGTGTCAGGCCGTCATTCGCGCCCTTCGCCAATCCGGCGATCCCGGTGCTGTCGAGCAATTGCGCCTCGACCGCCGGCATTCCCGCGAAATAGAGGAACTGCTGCGCCTGGCGGAGCTCGGGGCTGCCCTTCAGCACCGCCCAGCTTTCAACCCGGTACAGGCCGGCGTTCCACTGGATGCCGAAATTGCGATGGTCCACCCGGTTCGCCATGACGATCCGACCGGACGGCGCCGTGGTCATCAACACGTCGCCGGAACTCAGGATGTGCGCCGCCTCGGCTCCGGTCTGCCACCACACGATGTACGGCTTGAGCTGGTCCAGCTTGCGGAAGGCCCGATCCACCCCCTCGCTGGTTGCCAGCACCTTGTAAACGTCGGCGGGTGCCACGCCGTCGGCGATCAGGGCGAACTCCAGGTTACCGCGCACGCCTCTGTGGAGGCCGCGCTTGCCGGGATATTTCGCCACGTCCCAGAAATCCGCCCAGCTCGGCGCGGCGGGGAACTTGTCGCGGTCCCAGGCCAGCACCTGCGTGGTCAGCGCCGCGCCGACGCCGCAATCACTGACGCCTTGCGGGAGATAGTGGTCCTTGCCGCCGATCGCCGACCAGTCGAGCTTCTCGAACAGGCCCTCGGTGCAGCCGGCGGCCAGTTCCTCGGCGTTCACCTCGACCAGGTCCCAGGTGTTGTCAGGCGCCTTCAGGTGGCTGCGCAGCGGACCCAGGCCGCCATCCCAGCTTTCCAGTTGCACCGGAATGCGGGTTGCCGCGGTGAACGGCGAGGCGATCGAGTGAACGACGGCATCCAGCGCCGTCTTGCCGCGCACGACGACCGTGAGGTCGCGCGCCAGGGCGGCGGCAGAGCATGCAGAGAGCAATGCCACGGCAACGAGCAACGTGCGGGCGGGGACGGGCAGAGGATTCGCGCTCCTGAGGTGCGGCGGACGCTACAATCCGCCGCGCGGATCGGCAACGCGGCGTTTATCCGCCGAGGCCCGTCTATCCGCCGAGAATCGAGCCGGCAGTGAGATCGGCCTCGGCGGCGGCCAGCTTCTTGCCGCCGTCCCAGCGCACGCGCTGCACCTCGATGAAGCCGCCCTGGCCGTGGATCAGCGCGCCGGAGCCGGTCACCGCCACCACCTCGCCCAGCTTCTTGCCCTTCACCTCGGCGAAGGTGCGGGCGATGCGCTTGCGGCATTCGAACAGGAACAATTTGCGCCCGTCAAGAGTGGTCCAGGCGCCGGGGGCCGGGTTGACGGCGCGGATGAGATTGTAGGTGAGATCGACATGCATGGCCCAGTTGATGCGGGTTTCGGCGTCGCGGATGATGCCTTCGTAGCCGGCATCCGGCTCGTATTGCGTCAGCGCCGGGGCTTTGCCGGCGACGACAAGGTCTGCGACCTCGACCAGCGCGGCGACGCCCATCGGGAAGATTTTTCCGAAATACAGCGAGCCGAGCGTGTCCTCCTCCTCGATCTTCACGGCGCGGGCGAGGATCACCGGGCCTTCGTCCAGCCCGTCGGTGGGGCGGAAGATGGAGAAGCCGGTCTCAGTGCGGCCGCGGATGATCGCCCAGCTCATGGAGGAGGCGCCGCGATGCAGCGGCAGCAGGCTGGGGTGGAACTGGATGGTGCCGAATTTCGGGATGCTCACGAAATCCTGCGGGGCGAACTGGGTGACATAGGCCATCACGCCGACATCGGCGCGCGCGGCGCGCATCGCCTCCTGCGCCGCGGGGTCGGTGAGTTTGGGGAACTGGTGCACCGTCACGCCGCGTTGCTCGGCGGCGAGGCGCAGCGGGTCGGGGCGGCCTTTTTCCGGGGCGCAGAACACCGCGGCGACCGCGTCGCCGCGGTTGAGGAACGCGTCCAGGGTGGCCTTGCCGAAATCCTGCTGGCCGATGATGGCGATGCGCATGCGTTTGCCTCCCGCTTGTCCGGGTCGATTGTCTAATCGCGGGGCGCGCAAAGTAAACCTCTCCCGCCCGCGGCGGGTCGAGGCGCGCAGTGACGCGGGCGAGGATGATTGGGCCGGCACGCGGCAAATCGACGATGCGGCAGGCGGCACCCTCCCCCGGAGCGCTCACGCGCCTCGACCGTCCGCGGCAGGCGGGAGAGGTTTCAGAGTATGCAGCGTGACCTCGGGCGGGCAGTTCAGGCGGACGTCCACCAGCGACGTGCCGCTGCCGGTCGCGGTGTACCCGCGCATCGCGTGATAATGCCATGCGCCGCGGGCGAAGCGGCGCGGACTGCTGGCGTCGGTCAGCACCGGCACGCCGTTTGGCAGGCAGATCTGCCCGCCATGCGTGTGGCCGCACAACATCAGGTCGAACCCGGCATGCGCCGCGTGGCGATAGGCCTCCGGCGTATGCGACAGCAGAATCGACACCGCGCGGGCGGGAATCTCGTCAGCCGCGCGATGAAAATTCTCCAACCGGTAAAAATGCGCGTCGTCGATGCCGGCGAGATAGATCGCCGCGCCATCGCGCCGTATCGCGGTCCATTCATTGAGCAAAAGACGGTAGCCCATGGCTTCCATCGCGGGCACCATGCGCAGGGTGTCGTGGTTGCCGAGGATGGCATACGGCGTGTTCTTGAGATGCGGGCGCAGCGCGGCGAGGCCGGCGAGCACCGCATCGAACGGCCCGAAGGTGCGCGCGCGATAGTCGCCGGTGAGCACGCAGAGGTCGTAGTCCAAACGCCGTATCGCCTCGATCAGCACCTCGGCGTAATCGGGTGCCGCATCGATGTGCAGGTCGGTGAGCTGCAGCATGGAGAAACCGTCGAACTCCGGCGGCAGATGCGGCAAGGCGAGCTCGTGCCGCCGCAGCACGATGCGCCGCGCATTGCGCCGGGCGCGCGCCAGCAACCCGACCGATCGCAGGCCGCCGCGCACCAGGCCGTGCATCGAATGCCAGTTTTCTATGTGGAAGAAATGGGTGCCGCGGCGGAACACATGCGCCTCGAAGTCATGCTCCATGCCGAGGCGCTGGCGCACGTGCAGCCGGCCGATGCGCGGAATCAGCGCGTCGAGGGCGCTGTCGTCGGCTGCCGCCATGGGTTTGGTCAGTGCAACAGGCCCCGCGCCGCGAGGTTGCGCATCAGCGCGCCGGCGCCGAAAATCCAGGCCGCGCATTGGTCGGTCGGCCGCATGCGGTTCACCAGCCTTCCCAGCTTCGGCGCGGCGATGGTGACGATGTCGCCGCTTTTGTGGGTGAAGCCCTGGCCCGGCGCGTCGCGATCCTGCACCGGTGCGAACATGGTGCCGAGGAACAGCACGGCGCCGTCCGGATAGCGGTGGTGCGGGTTCACCATCTGCGCCACCAGGTCCGCCGGATCGCGGCTGATCTGGGCAATCGACGAGGCGCCCTGCAGCACGAAGCTATCTTCCCCCTCGACCCGCAAGGTCACCGTGGTGCGGCGAATGTCGTCCAGGGTGAAGCCCGCGTCGAACATGCGCAGGAACGGACCGATGGCGCAGGCGGCATTGTTGTCCTTCGCCTTGCCGAGCAAGAGCGCCGAGCGCCCCTCCACGTCGCGCAGGTTCACGTCGTTGCCGAGCGTCGCGCCGACGATGCGGCCGGCGGAGGACACCACCAGCACCACTTCCGGCTCCGGATTGTTCCATGTGGACATTGGGTGGATGCCGGCGTCCACCGCGGTACCGACCGCGGCCATCGGCTGGCACTTGGTGAAGATCTCCGCGTCCGGGCCGATGCCGACTTCGAGGTATTGGCTCCAGGCGCCTTGCGCGATCAGCACTTGTTTCAGTTGCGCGGCCTGCGCCGACCCCGGCTTCAGCTTCGCCAGGTCGTCGCCGACCAGGCGGCTGACCTCGGCACGGATCGCCGCGGCAGCGTGCATGTCGCCACGGGCCCGCTCCTCGATGACGCGTTCGAGCATGGAGATGGCGAAGGTGACGCCGGCGGCCTTCACCGCCTGGAGGTCGATCGGCGCCAGCAACCAGGGTTTTCCGAGGTCGCGCGTCTCCGGCGGCGTGTTGGCGAGGATTTCGTCCATACTGCCGATGCGTTCGCCGCCGGCTTCGCGAACCGACATGGCCGGGTCGGCGGATTCGCACAGGTCGCGCATGGTGGGGAAACGTCGGGAAATGTCGAACGCCGCGCCATCGCGTAGCGCCACCACCGAGGGGCCGCCGGCGTCGGGCCGCCAGGCTCGCCCGACCAGCGCGGCGTTGACGGCGTCCTCGGGCAGTGCCGGGCGCGCCGCATCGCGAAGCTGTGACATGGCGTCTCCTGATGAATGCGGGCGGGATGGTAGTGCGGGAGACGGTGGGGGCAAGAGCGGGCTGGCCACATTGACCGGCTGGCGACAGGCCGATGGGTCCCCGGGACGCGCCGGTCGGATCAGTCGTGGAACCCACTCGGCAGGCGAAACGCCACAGCCCCGCCTTGCGGCCACGTATCTCTGCGGCCACGTACCTCTTGACGCCACCCGCCCGATACGCCATTTCCAGCCAATCAGGACCGACCCGGTCCAGTTAACGCAACGCCACAGGCTGAAGGGTTTCGAGAAGCCATGCTCCGGCTGTCGAAGCTGACCGACTATGCGGTCGTGGTGCTGGTGCGCCTGGCCGATACCGAGCGGGTGCAGACGTCGCCCGGCATCGCCGCGACCACCGGCATCCCCGAGCCGACCGTCGCCAAGGTGCTGAAGACGCTCGCCGCCGGCGGCCTGGTCGCCTCGCAGCGCGGTGCCCGCGGCGGCTACCGGTTGCTGCGCCCGCTCGGCGCCATCCCGGTGGCCGACGTGATCGCCGCGATCGACGGGCCGATCGCGCTGGCTGCCTGCGTCGATGGCTCGCTGACCGAGTGCGAGTCACAGGGCCTGTGTCCGGTGCGCGGCCGGTGGGACCCGGTGAACGACGCGATTTACCGGGCGCTGTCGTCGATCACGCTCGCCGACATGCAGGAGGCGGCGATCCCGCGTGCCTTCCGCGTGCCGGGACGTCCGGCCGCGGCCCATGCGGCCAACGTGCTGCCTGCCGAATAAGGACCGTCTATGCCCGCCGTCACCGAAACGCTCGACGCCGTCCAGTCTGTCACCCAGTCCGGCTACAAATGGGGCTGGGAGACCGAGATCGAGATGGACCTCGCGCCCAAGGGGCTGAGCGAGGACACGATTGCGCTGATCTCCGATCGTAAGGGCGAGCCCGACTGGCTGCTGCAATGGCGGCTGAAGGCGTTCGCCGCCTGGAAGCAGATGGAGGAGCCGCACTGGGCGCGCGTCGAGCATCAGCCGATCGACTACCAGGACCTGCACTATTACGCGGCGCCGAAGAAGAAGCCTGGGTTGAAGAGCCTGGACGAGGTCGATCCAGAATTGCTGAAAATGTACGAGAAGCTCGGCATCCCGTTGAAGGAGCGCGCCATCCTGGCCGGTGTCGATCCGGATGCGGTGGAGCACCGGCAGATCGCCGTGGATGCGGTGTTCGACAGCGTGTCCGTCGCGACGACGTTCCGCGAGACGCTCAGCAAGGCCGGCGTGATCTTCTGCCCGATCAGCGAGGCGGTGCGGGATTTTCCCGAGTTGGTGCAGCAGTATCTCGGCACCGTCGTGCCGGCCGGGGACAATTTCTTTGCGGCGCTGAACAGCGCGGTGTTCACCGACGGCAGTTTTTGTTTCGTGCCAAAGGGCGTGCGCTGCCCGATGGAGTTGTCCACCTATTTCCGCATCAATGCGCGCAACACCGGCCAGTTCGAGCGCACGCTGATCATCGCCGAGGCAGGCGCGTCGGTCAGCTACCTGGAAGGCTGCACCGCGCCGATGCGCGACGAGAATCAGTTGCACGCGGCGGTGGTCGAACTGGTGGCGATGGACGACGCCCGGATCAAATACTCCACGGTGCAGAACTGGTATCCGGGCGACGCGGAAGGCCGGGGGGGAATCTATAATTTCGTCACCAAGCGCGGCGCCTGCCGTGGCGCCCGGTCGAAGATCTCCTGGACGCAGGTCGAGACCGGCTCGGCGATCACCTGGAAATACCCGTCCTGTGTGCTGCTGGGTGAGGACAGCGTGGGGGAGTTCTATTCCGTCGCAGTGACCAACAACCGGCAACAGGCGGATACCGGCACCAAGATGATCCATATCGGCCGCGGCTCGCGCAGCACGATCGTGTCGAAGGGCATCAGCGCCGGGCGCTCGAACAACACCTATCGCGGGTTGGTGCGCGTGCTGCCCTCCGCGGCGGGCGCGCGCAACCACACGCAGTGCGATTCGCTGCTGATCGGCGACCAGTGCGGCGCGCACACCGTGCCGTATATCGAAAGCCGCAACCCGACGGCGAAGGTGGAGCATGAGGCGACCACCTCGAAGATCGCCGACGACCAGTTGTTTTACTGTCGCCAGCGCGGCTTGTCGGAAGAGGACGCGGTGAACCTGATCGTCAACGGGTTCTGTAAGGACGTTTTGAAGGAGCTGCCGATGGAGTTCGCCGTGGAGGCGCAGAAGCTGCTGGCGGTGAGTCTCGAAGGCTCGGTGGGATAACGCCGCATGTTGGAAATTCGCGACCTGGCCGCCTCGATCAACGACAAGCCCATCCTGCGCGGTATTTCCCTGGATCTGCCGCAGGGTGAGGTGCACGCTATCATGGGGCCGAACGGCTCCGGCAAATCGACGCTGGCCTATGTGCTGTCGGGACGGGAAGACTATTCGGTCACGCGCGGGTCGGTGACGTTCGACGGGCGCGACCTGCTGGCGATGGCGCCGGAGCAGCGGGCCGCCGCCGGCGTGTTCCTGGCGTTTCAGGCGCCGGTTGAACTGCCCGGCGTCGGCAATGCCAATTTCCTGCGCACCGCGCTGAACGCGCTGCGCCGCTCGCGCGGCGAGGAGGAACTGGACGCGGTGCAGTTCCTCAAGCTGGCGCGGGGGGAAACGAAGCGGCTGGCGATGCCGGACGACATGCTGCGGCGGAACGTGAACGTCGGGTTCTCCGGCGGCGAGAAGAAGCGCAACGAAGTGCTGCAGATGTCGATCCTGCGGCCGAAATTGGCGATCCTGGACGAGACGGATAGCGGGCTGGACATCGACGCGCTCAAGATCGTCGCGGATGGGGTGAATGCGCTGCGCGGTCCGGATTTTTCCGCGCTGGTGATCACGCACCACCAGCGGCTGCTGGACCACATCGTGCCGGACCGCGTGCACGTGCTGGCCGGCGGACGGATCGTGCGTTCCGGTGGCCCGGAGCTGGCGCATGAGCTGGAAGCGCGCGGTTACACCGAGACGGTGGGAGAAGCGGCGTGACCGGCGTCGTAGCGCAGAGCGGTAGCGTCCTCGGCATCGCCGGTACGGAGGGGCAATACCGCAAGAATATTAACACGGAGGCAGAACGGAAAACCACGGACACCGGCCTGCCGCACGGGGCTCTGCGATGACCGCCGCTGGCCTCACCGGCGCCGACGGCTTCCTCGCGCGCTATGTGGACGTTCGTGACCGCCTGCCCGGCGACCTGTCCGTCCGCGACGCCGCGGCGGACGCATTCCGCCGTGCCGGCCTGCCGGGCCGCCGCGTCGAAGCGTGGAAATACACTGATCTGCGCCCGCTCGCATCCGCCGCCTTCCACGAACCACTGAACCTGCCCACCGACTGCGCCGCCCTCCTGGCCCGCGTGCCGCGCGTGGACGGCGCGCGCCTTGTGTTCGTCGATGGCCGATTCCGCGGCGACCTGTCCACCGCCCCGACCGCCGCGCGCTTCGCCCTGTTCGCAACGCAGGCCGATTTCGGCATGCTGGCCCGTCCCGATCGCGAGCCGATGGTCGCGCTCAACACCATGCTGGCGGAAGACGGTGCCAGCATCGACGTGCCGGAGAACGCCGATGCCGGACTGATCCACCTGATCAGCCTGGCGACCGACACGCCAGGCGGCGCCGCGGATTTCCATCCGCGCCACCGCGTCCGCCTTGCCCCCGGCGCGACACTGACGATGCTGGAAACCTCGCTCGGCAACGGCACTTACCTGCACGCTCCGGTCACCGAACTGCACGTCGCGGCGGGCGCCACGCTGACGCATATCCGCCACCAGGACGAATCCACCGCGGCCTTCCATCTTTCGACGCTGTACGCCGAGATCGCCGAAAACGGCACCTATGACAGCTTCACACTGAACCTGGGTGCCCGCATGGCGCGCAATGAAGTGCACGCGCGTCTCGCGGGCTCCGGCGCCACCACGCATTTGAACGCCGCGCAGCTTCTCTCCGGCAACCAGCATGCCGATTTTACCACCGTGGTGCGGCACGACGCGCCGCACGGCACCTCGCGCCAGACGGTGAAGAACGTGCTGGCCGGGCGTTCGCGCGGCGTGTTCCAGGGCCGCATCGAAGTCGCCCGCCACGCGCAGAAGACCGACGGCTACCAGATGAGCCAGTCGCTGCTGCTGTCGCCCGACGCGGAGATCGACACCAAGCCCGAGCTGGAAATCTTCGCCGACGACGTGAAGTGCAGCCACGGCGCGACGGTCGGCGAACTGGATGCCGAGCAGTTGTTTTATCTCCGCAGCCGCGGCATTCCGGATGCGGAAGCGCGCTCGATGCTGGTGCGCGCCTTCCTCGCGGAAGCGTTGGACGCCGTGTCGCACGACGCCGCGCGCACGGTGTTGGAATCCGCCGTCGAAGGTTGGTGGCAAAGGCAGGCCGCATGAACGACGCAATGCTCTCCGCCGCGCAGGGGAGAAAATTCGACATCGCGCGCATTCGCGCCGATTTTCCCATCCTGGGGCAGAAGGTTCGCGGGAAACCGCTGGTGTTTCTGGACAGCGCCGCGTCCGCGCAGAAGCCGCGCGCCGTCATCGGCGCCATGTGCAACGCGATGGAGACGCAATACGCCAACGTGCATCGCGGCCTGCACTGGATGAGCGAGCGCACCACCGACGCCTACGAGGCCGCGCGCGACGCCGTTGCCACGCTGATGAACGCGCGCGACCGGCACGAGGTGGTGTTCACCCGCAACGTCACCGAATCGCTCAACCTGATGGCGCACAGCTACGGCCGCGGCGTGCTGCTGCCGGGCCAGGCGGTGGTGATCTCCGCCATGGAGCACCACTCGAACATCATTCCCTGGCAGATGCTGCGCGACGACCGCGGCATCGCGTTGCGTGTGGCACCGATCACCGATTCCGGCGAGCTGGACATGGACGCGTTCGAGGCGCTGCTGGCGGACGGCAAGGTCGGGCTGGTGTCGATGACGCACATGTCGAACGTGCTGGGCACCGTCACGCCGGCTGAGCGCATCGTGCGCATCGCCCACGCGCATGGCGCCAAGGTGCTGTTCGACGGCGCCCAGGCGGTGGTGCACCGGCGGATCGACGTGCAGGCGCTGGACTGCGATTTCTACGCGTGGACCGGACATAAGCTGTATGGCCCCACCGGCATCGGCGTGCTGTGGGGCCGTCGCGAATTGCTCGACCGCATGCCGCCCTTCCTCGGCGGTGGCGAAATGATTTCTTCCGTGACCTATGAGAAATCCACCTGGGCCGAGGTGCCGCACAAGTTCGAGGCCGGCACGCCGCCGATCCTGGAAGGCATCGGCCTGAAGGCGGCGATCGATTACGTGCAGGCGATCGGTTACGACGCGATCGCGGCGCGCGAGGCGTCGCTGGTGGATCACGCGCTGGCCCGGCTGTCGGCGATCGAGGGTCTGCGCGTACTCGGGAGCGCGCAGGATCGCGGAGGCGTGGTGTCGTTCGCGCTCGACAAGGCGCACGCGCACGACGTGGCGACGTTGCTGGACCGCCAGGGCATTGCCGTGCGCGCCGGCCACCACTGCGCCGAGCCGCTGATGCACCGCTTCGGCCTGGAAAGCACCGCGCGCGCCAGCTTCGGCCTCTACACGACGCACGAGGAGATCGACTTCCTGGCGGATGCGTTGGTGCGCGTGAGGGAGTTTTTCGCGTGATGTGCTGCACCCGCCGAGGCCGGGCACGAATGATTGTGGTGGTGACGGTGATGGACCCTCCCTCCCCTTGTGGGAGGGGGAGTCCCTACTCACCCGGCCGGAGCCTTGCATGACCGCTAACACGTTCGACGAACTGCGCGATCTCTACCAGGAAGTGATCCTCGATCACGGCCGCCATCCGCGCCACGCGCATCGCCTGGAAAGCTTCGACGCCACCGCCAAGGGCGACAACCCGATGTGCGGCGACCGCATCGAGGTCTGGGTGAAATTCGCGCCCGACGGCAGCATCGCGGACACCGGCTTCGACGCGCGCGGCTGCGCCATCAGCGTCGCCTCCGCCGACCTGATGGCCGAGACGGTGAAGGGGCGCGGCAAGGCCGACACACGGGCCTTGTTCGAAGCCTTTCGCGAGATGGCGCGCACGGGCACCTGCCCGGCCTGCGACGCCGCCCTGGCCGAGCCGCTTGAACGGCTGCAGCCGCTGGCGGGCGTCCACGAATATCCGTCGCGCGTGAAATGCGCCACTCTGCCGTGGCACGCGCTGATCGCCGCCCTGGCCGGCGGCAAGGAGGCGACCAGTGAATGACATGAGTGCCGGTCACACCGCCTGGACCCCGGAGGGCGAGACCGCGCCGCGGCCCACCGAGGATGCGCTGATCGCCGCCATCGGCGGCGTGTACGATCCGGAAATCCCGGTGAACATCTACGAACTCGGCCTGATCTACGCCATCGACATCGGCGACGACGGCAGCGTGAAGGTGGAGATGACGCTGACCGCGCCAGCCTGCCCAAGCGCGCAGGAGCTGCCGATCCAGGTGCGTGACGCGGTGATGGCGGTGCCGGGTGTCACCGCCTGCGACGTGGAAACCGTATGGGACCCGCCCTGGGACCCGAGCAGGATGACCGACGAAGCCCGGCTCCAGTTGAACATGTTCTGACCGATCGCAATATAGAAGCGAGCCATGAGCACGACCACAGCCACACCCCGCAAGACTCGCGCCCTGCCGCCGCTGATGACGCTGACCGACGCGGCTGCCGATCGCCTGCGCCGCCTGTATGACAAGGGCGACCAGGGCAAGCTGCTGCGCATCGGCGTGAAGACCAAGGGCTGTTCCGGCATGTCGTACGACATGAGTTGGACCGAAGCCCCCGCGCCGACCGACGAGGTGGTCAACGACAAGGGCCTGACCGTCCTGGTGGACCGCAAGGCGTCACTGTTCCTGATCGGCACGGTGATGGACTACGAGACGAAGGAGCTCGCCTCCGGCTTCACCTTCGTCAATCCGAACGAGAAGGGGCGCTGCGGCTGCGGCGAGAGCTTCCACGTCTAGCGCTTACTCCTCTCCCGGCGCGCGGGAGAGGCCGGCGCGAAACGCCGGGTGAGGGGCGCAAAGCCTGGTCGCTTCGTGCGTTGCGCCCCTCACCCTGGGCACTCCGCGCCGCGCGCCGGTCCGCCCTGATGCCGCCGCCTTGGGCACACTGAGGCGGTCCCGCGAAATCGTCGGTGCGACGCGGCTTCGCAGAGATTGGTGGCGTGCGCCCGGCTTTCGCGGGATGATGGGCGGTGCGCTCTAGCACTTGGCCTCCCGCGACGCTCGCTTCCGACAACCGGCCGCGCCCGCAACACCGCGGCTGCAACCCTGCTGAAACCGACGGCAGGCGAGAATGGCTCTGAAAACCGTCCGCGAGCGGACGCGGGAGCTCACTAATGTTGCGTGTTTTCGGGTGCATCGCTGAAGAGCATGATTTGCGTCTCGTCGTGCTGGCGGCCTGCATCTGCCTGATCGCGTCCTTTACCACCGTGAACCTGCTTGCGCGGGCATGGACCGCACCGCGAGGATCGGCATGGAGATGGCTGGTTGCGGCGGCGATCGTATTCGGCTGTGGCGTCTGGTCGCTGCATTTCATTGCGATGCTCGCCTTCATGCCCAGCCTGCCCATCGCTTATGACGTAAAGACAACTGTCCTGTCCGTCGCCATTGCCATTGCCGGTGCGTTCCTCGCATTCTCGCTATGGCGTCTCACCCCTTCAAAACTGCTCCGAATTGGCGTCGGTGGGTTGCTTCTCGGACTGACGGTGAGCGCCATGCACTATTGCGGCGTCGCCGCCATGCGACTGCCTGGAACTCTGGCTTTCGATTATGGCGAGGTCACCCTGTCGATAGCGGTGAGCATCGTCTTCGCCACCATGGCTTTCGCGCGTGGTGGCGACCTTTCGTCGTTGCGGCATCGCCTTGAGTCGTCGGGGTATTTGACGTTGTGCATCTGCGGTATGCACTTCACCGGCATGGCTGCCATCACGATCAGACTTGGAGCGCCAACAAACGACGCTGGAGCAGTCTTCGGCTCAGGTGCGATGGCGGTCGCAGTCGGTTCTGTCAGTTTCGCAATTCTGCTGGTCTGTCTGGCAGCCACGCTGATGGAACAACGCCTGTCGCAGCGTGCCGTCCAGGAACTCAGGCGTTTGCAGTTGCTGAGTGACGCTTCGGATGAGGTGCTGATCATCCAGCGGGGCGGTGTCATCCTTCAGGTCAATGCTGCCGGCGGGAGGATGTTTGGAGTGCCGACAACCGAGCTTATCGGGCGCGAAATGCCGCATTTGATCGCCGAGAGCGATCGCGCGGCGGCGCTCGCCTATGCAAGCGGCAAACACCCGGATTTCGGGCCCATCGAACTTAGTGCCTGCACGAAAGCGGGGACGTCGATACCCGTCGAAATGGCGTGCAACACCATCGACTATGAGGGCAAGCCCGCGATGGTCGTAACTTTGCGCGACCTGTCGCGCCGGAAGCATGACGCCGAGCGAATTCGCTACCTCGCACTTCACGATGCCCTGACTGATCTTCCCAATCGCTTCCTGCTGAAGGAACGCATTGCCCATGCCTTGGCGGTGGCGGATCGGTCTCAATCCGCGGTCGCATTGCTATATCTTGATCTGGATCGCTTCAAACCGATCAATGACCTGCTGGGCCATGGCGGCGGAGACGGGTTGCTGGTCCAGGTTGCGAAGCGCATGCAGTCGGAGCTTCGGTCCACGGATACGCTTGCCCGGGTTGGAGGTGACGAATTCGTGGTCGTCACGTCGAACCTTCAGAACGCCGAGAATGTGGCGACCCTGGCGGGACGGCTGCTTGAGACGGTAGCTAAGACTTTTGAAATCGATGGCAACCAGGTCGAAATCGGTGTCTCGATCGGCATAGCGATTTTTCCGGCGGACGGCGATGATCAGGAGTCACTCATGCGTGCCGCTGACACCGCGCTCTACCGTGCCAAGCAAGAGAAGCGCGGTACCTTCCGGTTCTTTGAACCGGCGATGGATGAGCACCTTCAGGCCCGCCGCCAGCTGGAGCAGGACCTGCGGCATGCGGTCGAGCGTGGCGAGCTGAGATTGCATTTCCAGCCGATCGTCAATTGCACATCGCGCACGGTGGACGGTTACGAGGCACTGGTGCGCTGGCAACATCCGCAACGGGGCCTGCTTGCCCCCGCCGAGTTCGTTCCCTTGGCCGAAGAGACCGGATCGATCGTGTCTATTGGTGCGTGGGTGATCGAGCAGGCGTGTCTTGCTGCCGCGGAGTGGAAGGAACCCTACCGGGTGGCCCTGAACGTCTCCCCCATCCAGTTTCGCCAATCCGATCTGCCCGCCATCGTTTCGGCGGCCTTGGCCCGCTCTGGCCTGCCGGCCCGCCGGCTCGAGATCGAGATCACCGAGGGGATCCTCATAGAGGATACCGAACGGGCCATAGTCGTGCTTTCCGCGTTGCGTGAACTGGGGGTTCACATCGCGTTGGACGATTTTGGGACGGGTTATTCAAGCCTGAGCTATCTGCGCCTGTTCAGGTTCGACAAGCTGAAAATAGACAAATCTTTCATAAAAGGCCTGGGAGAGGATGACGATGCCATCACGATCGTGCGGACGATTGTCAGTCTAGCGCATAACCTTGGCCTTTCCATCACTGCGGAAGGCGTAGAGACACCGCAACAGCTTGCGCGGGTACGAAGTCTTATGTGCGATCACGTTCAGGGCTACCTTTTGGGCTATCCCGTGCAATCGGACGAGCTGGCTGATCTAAGCACGGGACGCGTGCAAGTGCTGATGCCGACGGTGCATGCGGCGGCAGCGGAGTGAATAACCGACGGTGGAAGCTCGCAGGGACGGTCGCCGGACCATGAGTCTCCGCTGACCAGCCGGCTGGTCAGCGGAACGGCGCGCGGTGGAGTCGGTGCGCACCTCCGGCTTCCCGCAGGTGGTGTTCGCTCCGACGGTACTGCCGTGCCTCAATTGCCCTGGCATCGTTACCGCGGGACTGGTGGTCGCCAGGCTGACCATGGGGACGTGGCGGGCGCTGGCCGGTCGGTGCATCTCCACCACCGGTTCTACGGCGCCAAGGGGCCGTTCTGGTCGATGCCGTCGTGCTGCTGAGCGGGACGGCGGCGGAGTGACCCGACTCGCGCCGCGCCGCGCCGTCGTGTAAACGGCGGCCGACGGGCCGCCGGACGCGGGCAGCCGCGTCAGGAAGCGACCGGCGGGTCCATGGCTTGTACCCACATTGTTGGCGCCGGTCTGGCCGGCCTGTCCGCCGCGCTTGCGCTCATCGAGGGCGGCGGCACCGTCACGGTGTACGAGGCCGGTCCGGCGGCTGGCGGACGCTGCCGCTCCTACTTCGATCGCGACCTCGGCCTGACGATCGACAACGGCAACCATCTCCTGCTGACCGGCAACCGCGCGGCCTTCGCCTACCTCAAGGCGATCGGTGCGGCCGACAGACTGGGGGGACCGGCCAGGGCGCGGTTCCCCTTCATGGACCTTACGACGGGCGCGCGCTGGACCCTGCGACCCAACGCCGGACCGATCCCGTGGTGGCTCCTGGTGCGGTCGCGCCGGGTGCCGCGGGCGCGGCTTGGGGATTACCTGGCGTTGCTGTCGCTGACCCGCCGGACGGACGACATCCCCGTCGCCGAGGCGTTGCGTCATGGCTGGTTGTACTGGCGGCTGGTCGAACCGCTGGCGATCGCCGCCCTTAATACGCCGCCGCGCGAGGCCCTGGCCCGCTTGCTCGGAGCGGTGCTCCGCGAGACGCTGGTGCTGGGCGGGTCGGCCTGCATCCCGCGTTTCCCGCGTGACGGGCTGTCCGGCGCGCTGGTCGATCCGGCGGTCGCCATGCTGCGCGCCCGCGGTGCGACCATCCATTTCAGCCGGCGTATCGCCGGGCTGGAGGTGACGGGCGGCCGGGTGGTAGCGCTACAGACGCCTGACGGGCCGGTGCCGCTCGCGGCGGACGATGCGGTGGTGCTGGCCGTGCCGCCCTGGGTGGCGGCGGCCCTGTTGCCCGACCTGACCGTGCCGGATGCGTTCCAGTCGATCCTCAACATCCATTTCCGCGTGGCGGCCGATCCGGGCGAGGCGGGATTCATCGGCCTGGTCGGCAGCACCGCACAATGGGTGTTCGTCAAGCCGGGCCATGTCTCGGTGACCATCAGCGCCGCCAACCACATGGTGGACCGCACGGCCGAGGCGATCTCCGCCGCGGTCTGGCCCGATGTGCGCACGGCGCTGCGCCTGGAGGGCGAGATGCCGCCATACCGGGTGGTAAAGGAGCGGCGCGCCACTTTCGCCGCCACCGCCGCGCAGGAGCGGTTGCGCCCCGGGCCGCGCACCGCGCTGGCGAACCTGGTACTGGCCGGGGACTGGACCGCCACCGGCTTGCCGGCCACCATCGAGGGCGCCATCCGCTCCGGCCGGAGCGCGGCCGAGGCGTTGCACGGCCGGTGAGGGTGCGGCAGGTGAGGGTGCCGCGGGGCGACCCACCGGCCGCACCCTGCGGCGGTTCGCGGTTCGCGCCGGTCCGCTTCGCGCCCCAGGCCCGCGCGGCGGTCGCCGCCGCTATAGCAGGAACACCGCCATGGCGATCAGCAGCACCACCATAAAGATGATTCCGGCCAGGGTGGCGCCGGTGAAGCCGGACCACATCCGCTGGCGATCCGCCAAAAAGTCTTCCGGCGTGGTCGGGCCGGTGAATTGCGTGCTCGCACTGTGGTGTCCTGACATGCGGTCTCCCGGCTCGGCTTGCATGGCGGGTGAGGCCCGGCCACGGTGGAAAAACTGGATGCGGCACCGTTCTATGCGACCCCGGCGGCAGCCGGCAAGGGGTTGGCCAGCGCGGCATGCGCCGGCGCCGCCTTGCCTGGCCGACCGGCCGCGAAGCCCGCCAATGCGGCTGGGTAAAGGCGATGCTCCTGCACCAGGACACGCGCGGCCAGGCTTGACTCGGTGTCGCCCGGCAATACCGGCACCGCCGCCTGCGCCAGGATCGGCCCTTCGTCCATGGTCTCGGTGACCAGGTGCACCGTGCAGCCGTGCAACTTCACGCCGGCCGCCAGCGCGCTTGCATGGGTGTGCAGCCCGGGAAAGGCCGGCAGCAGGCTGGGATGGATGTTCAGCATGCGGCCCTGCCATGCCGTCACCAGGAACGGCGTCAGCAGCCGCAGGTAGCCGGCGAGGCAGACGATCTCCACGCCCGCCGCGCGCAGTGCCGCGTCGATCGCCGCCTCGTGCGCAGCGCGGTCCGTGCCGAAGCGGCGGTGGTCGATGACGGTGGCGGCGACGCCGCTCGCGGCGGCCAGGGCGATCCCCGGCGCGTGTGGCTGGTTGCACACCACCAGCACGATCTCCGCCGGATAGTCTGGTGCCCGCGCCGCATCGAGCAAAGCGGCCATGTTGGAGCCGCGGCCACTGATCAGGACGCCGACGCGGCGCTTCATGGCCACGAAACCTGTTGCGTGCGGCGGGGTTGATCCGGGCAGCGGATCGGCGCGTTGCGCAGCGGCGGGCGAGGTTTCACGCCGGCCAGCCGGCGGGCAGCGCGATGCGCATGTCCGCCTCGCCAATCCCTGCCTCGATCCTGCCGATCCGGGTCACTTGCTCGCCCTCGGCCTCCAGCAGCCGCGTCGCCGCCGCGGTGTCGCCGTCGCCGACCACCAGCGCCATGCCGATGCCGCAATTGAACACCCGCAGCATCTCGTCCGGCGCCACGAAGCCAGTGCGCGCCAGCCAGATGAACACCGGCGGCACGGCCCAGCTCGGCTCCAGCGCCGCGACGCAACCCTTTGGCAGCACACGCGGCAGGTTGCCAGGCAGGCCGCCGCCCGTGATGTGCGCCGCCGCCTTCAGCAGCCCGGCGCGGTGCAGCGCCAGCAGGGACCGCACATAGATCCGCGTCGGCGTCATCAGCGCCTGGCCGAGCGCCTGGCTGGGGGCGAAGGGTGCCGGGGCATCCCAGCCGAGGCCGCTTGCCGCGACCACTCGGCGCACCAGGGAAAATCCGTTGGAGTGCAGGCCATCGCTGCCCAGCCCCAGCACGGCGTCGCCCGGGGCGACGCCGCGCGGCAGCAGCGTGCCGCGTTCCGCCGCGCCGACGGCAAATCCCGCCAGGTCGTAATCGCCGCCGGCATACATGCCGGGCATTTCCGCGGTTTCGCCGCCGACCAGCGCGCATCCCGCCTCGGCGCAGCCCGAGGCGATGCCGGCGATCACCGTCCGCGCCGCGGCGACGTCAAGCGCGCCGGTGGCGAAGTAGTCGAGGAAGAACAGCGGCTCGGCGCCCTGCACCACCAGGTCGTTGACGCACATCGCCACCAGGTCGATGCCGACCGTCGCGTGCAGGCCGGTTTCGATGGCGATGCGCAGTTTGGTGCCGACGCCGTCGGTGGTCGCGACCAGCACCGGATCGGCGAACCCGGCAGCCTTCGGGTCGAACAGGGCGCCGAACCCGCCCAGTCCGCCCAGCACCCCGGCCCGCAGCGTGGCGCCCGCCAGCGGCTTGAGCTGCTCCACCAGCGCCTCGCCCGCATCGATGTTGACGCCGGCCGCGCGGTAGCTCAGGCCGCTGCCGCCCGCCGCGAGCGGTTGCGGCTCTCCACTGGTCATGTCCCCACTGGTCATGCCGGCCCTCGATACGCTAAGGCGGAAAACACGGAGGCGGACAGAACCATGGCCGGCCCTTCCGGCGCAACCCGGGAGGGCGCGCGAATGGGGCAGGAGACGGAGGAACCCCCGCGCATGCCGGACGGAACCCAGGTCGGCCGCAACGCGCCGGGCGCATTGCTCACGCTGCCCAATGTCATCACGTTCGGCCGGCTCTGCGCCGTTCCGCTGGCCTTTTGGCTGGTCATCGACGAGCGTCCCGCCTACGCTTTCTTCCTGTTCGTCGCCGCCGGCATTTCCGATGCGGTGGACGGCTGGCTGGCGCGCCGCTGGGGCGGCAACATGGTGGGCGCATTGCTCGATCCGGTGGCAGACAAGGCGTTGCTGGTGACGATGTATGTGACCCTCGCGGCGGTGAACGAGCTGCCCGACTGGCTGGCGACGCTGGTGGTATTCCGCGACCTGGTGATCGTCGGCGGCGTCATCGTGCTGGCGGTGCTGGGCCAAGCGGTTGCGATCCGGCCGCTGTACATTTCGAAGATCAACACCGCGCTGCAGATCCTGCTGGTGGCGCTCACGCTTGCGCTTGCCGGGTTCGGGCTGACGGCTCCGATCGCGATGCTGGTGTTGATCTGGGCGGTGGCGGCGACCACCCTTGCATCCGGTGCCGCCTATGTCTGGGTAACCGTCCGTCAGCAATGAAGCAAGGGAACCGAAGCGGATGAGCGCTGCCGTCGAGCTGCCGCCCGCACCACCGCCGGCGCCACCGCCGGCACCACCTTCCCTGGCACCCGCACCGCCGCCAGCGCCGATGCCGGCGACGCGCGGGCAGCGCGTCGCCCTGGGGGTGGCGCTGGTGGTGGTCGTCTGGCTGGCGTTGCGGCTGTTCGCCTCGGTGCTCGCGCCGTTCGTGGCGGCGGCTGTGCTGGCCTATGCGCTGGATCCGCCGACCACGTATCTGAGCCGGCTCGGCGTGCCGCGCGGCCTCGCGGCGCTGCTGATGATCCTGGCGCTGCTGGTCGCGCTGCTGCTGTTCGCGCTGCTGCTGTATCCGCTGATCCTGTCGCAGATCGGCCTGTTCCTCGGCCGGGTGCCGCAATACGTGCAGTTGCTGCAGGCCTGGGCGCGCGAGGTGATCACCCATTTGCAGGAGAATTTCGGCTCCGACGTGGTGAACAACAAGCTGCGCGACCTGGTGAGCAGTCAGGCCGGGACGATGTTGAGCGTGGTTGCCTCGACGCTGACCGGGGTGATCGGCAGCGGGGTGGCGATCTTCAACGTGCTGACGCTGGTCGTGGTGACTCCGGTGGTCGGCTTCTACCTGCTGCGCGACTGGCAGAGCGTGATTCGGCGGATCGATTCGTGGCTGCCGTTCCGCTATGCGGCGGTGATTCGCGCGCAGGCGCGCGAGGTGGACCGCATCCTGTCGGCCTGGGTGCGCGGCCAGGCGATGTGCTGCGTGATCCTGGCGCTGTATTACGCGCTGGCGCTGACCGTGGCGGGATTGGATCTTGGCCTGATCGTCGGGATGGCCGCCGGCGTGCTGTCGTTCATCCCGTATGTCGGCTCGATCACCGGCGGGGTCACGGCGATCGCGCTGGCGCTGGCGCAATTCCCGCATTGGCGCGGCGTGATCGTGGTGGCTGGGGTGCTGGTGGTGGGTCAGGTGCTGGAGGGCTACGTGATCTATCCGCGCTTCCTTGGCGACCGGGTGGAGTTGCCGGCGGTCTGGGTCATCTTCGCGCTGTTCGCCGGCGGGGCGGCATTCGGGTTTCTCGGCGTGATGCTGGCGGTGCCAGTCGCCGCGACGATCGGCGTGTTGAGCCGCTTCTGGCTGCGCCGCTACCTGGCGAGCCAACTGTATCTCGATCCGCCGCGTTGAGTGCGCCCGGTCGGTTGGCATAGCGCCTACAGCGCCTCCAGCAGGCCGGCCATCAGCGCGGCGCGCGGGGCCAGGTCCCGCCACAGGATGTGCTCGTGGCTGGCATGGGCGCCGGCGCCGGTGCAACCCAGGCCGTCCAGCGTCGGCACGCCCAGCGCGGCGGTGAAATTGCCGTCCGAGCCGCCGCCGCGGTGCTGCTTCGGCAGCGCGATGCCGACCTGGCCGGCGATCGCCCGCGCCGTCTCGTAGAGCGAGCGGATCGCGGGGTTTTCCGCATAGGGCGGGCGGTTCATGCCGCCTTCCACCGTCACCCGGCAGCCGGCGGTGACCGCGGTGCGGCGCAGGATGGCCTGTTCCATGCGCTCGCCGTCCGCGACCGAGTTCACCCGCAGGTCGATTTCGCAGCCGGCCTCGGGCGGGATCACGTTGGGGCGCGTGCCGCCCCAGACCGGCGCGGCGTTCAGCGTGATGCCGCCGTCCAGATCGACCATATTGTGCAGCGCGAGAATCTGGTGCGACAGCTCGACGACCGCCGAGGCGCCGTCCTCGAAAGCGCCGCCGGCATGCGACCCGACGCCTTCGACGCGCAGCACGAACCGGCCGACGCCCTTGCGCGCGGTGACGCAGGCGCCGCCGCGGCCGGCCGGTTCGGGGATCAGAACCGCGGCGGACTGGGCGGCCTCGCGCTCGATGATGGCGCGGCTGGTCGGGCTGCCGACTTCCTCGTCCGGGGTCAGCAGCAGCACGATCGGGCGGGGCGTCTTTATGTGCTGGCGCAGGATCGACCGCACGGCGTGGAACGCCAGGAAGCTGCCCGCCTTCATGTCGTAGATGCCCGGCCCGTGCGCCTTCGCCCCGTTCACCTGGTAGGGCATGGCGTCCAGCGTGCCGTGCGACCACACCGTGTCGAGATGGCCGGCGACCAGGACCGGCGCGCCCTCGCCCGGGGTGCGGGCGAGCAAATTGTCGCCGAAGCCGTCGCGGCCGGGGATGCGGGTCAGCAGCGCGCCGGCGCGGGCGAGTTCGCCCTCGGCCAGGTCCATGAGGCGGTTCACGGCGGCGGGGTCGGTGGTGGGGGTTTCCAGCCGCACCCAGGCGGAGAGTTCGGCGAGGAGGTCCTCGGAGCGTCCCACGTCGGTCCGCGGCATTGTGCTGTCCACCTGGCTGGTCGGGAAGCCAAGTGTGTGCACCGGGCGGAGTCGGGGCGCAACCGGAGTGTCGCGTTGGAAACGGTGGGGAAGTGGCGCCGGTTGATCTCATCGACGTCTCGTTTCGCTGTGCGTGATACGATGACGCAGGGGTGAGACGGGCCGGCGTGGGAGTGGGCCTGGCTGTTCGCGCCTGCGGGTGCGCGGTCGCGGCAGCGCGAGATAATGCGGTCGCAGCAGCGCGAGATAATATGGTGGGGAGAGACAGCGGAGGGTGATGTAGCAATGTCTCATGGGCGTCTCGTTTCGCTATATGGGACGCTTTGGCGCATTCGGTGAGACGGGCCGTGCGCGGAATGTGGCCTGGGGGGGTTGGCGCCCCTGTGACAGCCGAGGCTTGGTCGCGGCGGCGCATAATTCAGCAGGGCGTTGGCCGCGGGATTCGTGCGGCTGCCGCGCGCGGGGGATCGGCCGGCGCATGCGATGGCCGGAGATGCGCACGCTGCCGCATAGTCCGGGGCTCGGTGGTGACGCATTTTGAATTTCTGAGTTAGATACATTAACACTCGGAGTTTCCCGGGCACTGGCCGCGTCCATCAACGTGGCCCACGGTAGACCGCAAGCCCCGGGCTTCTTCGCGCTCGGCCTGCAGATCGCGCGCCCGGTCCGCGGCACCGTACCCGTCAGTTAGCTGGCGGGAATATCAAACGGGCTTGTCGCCACAATGACTAGTGTAGAAACTGACGCCATTTCCATCAGGATCTTGTATCGAGAAATAATGATGGCCATATAGCGCGCGTTTTGCGATGGATGACGGTGAATATCCTTTATCAATCAGGCGGGTCCTGTAGAGTTCCAGATCCGCTTTTTTATGCCCAGCGATCATAAGATCTATTTTTTCGCCGCCAAAATCTGGTCTTTGGCCGACATGACTGTTCTGCAAAGTCCTGCTCTGATCATCGTCCTTTTGAAATAGCAGCAAATGCGTGCCACCGCGCAGTTCAACGATCGCCAATCCAGGAAATGTGTCGAGCGCGCGCAGACCTAAACCAACATAAAATTGATGACTTGCCTCGATATTTTGTACTTTCATGACAAAGTGAGCGAGGGCTGCGGCGGGTAAAGAGTCGTCCATTTCTAAGTCCTTTCATAAAGTCCGCTAGCCCATCTTATTCACCGGATAAGTCGATCCCGGATTGATAGTGAGCAAGCAATGGAACCCGGCGCGCCCCATCCGCGGCAGGGTGACCCGCATTTCAGTCCATATCTGTCAGGCGCCAGGGGTTGATCAGGAG
>DATLQW010000241.1:0-32866 GCA_035535035.1 Acetobacteraceae bacterium | reverse complement strand
CTGCGGAGCAGTTGGACCCGCTGGAACGGTGGTATCGCATCCTCAGTGAGGCACTGCGGTACTTCCTCAAAGGGGAGCAGCTGCGGCGGCCAATCCGCCTCAACCCGGCCTGAAGGCCAACCTTGGGTTGCGGGCCATCGGCGCTGACAGGCTCAACAGTGGTTCAACTGCCGGATTTAGGGTACCCCTTCGTAGGCTCCCGGGGCGATGCTGCGCGAACCACACGCCGCCTGAATCGCCTGCCGCGGCCGGATAAGCGAGGAACATCGCTGGCCGCCGTCCCCAGCCCACCCTATATCCAGCCTCAACCCAATAGCCCCGGCAGGGGGCAAGACCCGCCATTGTCTTTCTGGCCTTCGCACACAATGAGGTAACAACAGCACAAGATGGATGCAGAAACAGGCGACCTGGCCTTCCTGCCGCTCGGCGGGACGGGCGAGATCGGCATGAACCTCAACCTTTACCGCTGCAACGGAAAATGGCTGGCGGTCGATTGCGGCATCGGCTTCGGCGGGTCGCAACACCCCGAGGTCGATATCATGGTGCCCGATCCCGGCTTCATCGCGGATCGCCGCGACAACCTGCTTGGCCTGGTGATCACTCACGCGCACGAGGACCATATCGGCGCGGTCGCCCATCTGTGGCCGCAACTCCGCTGTCCGGTCTATGTCACCCCCTTCGCCGCCGCGGTGCTGCGCCGCAAACTCGCCGAGGCGCAGTTGCTCCAGCAGGTGAAGATCCACGTCGTGCCCCCGGGCAGCGCCATAAACCTCCCACCCTTCGCGCTGCGCTTCATCCGCATGGCGCATTCGATCCCGGAATCCCAGGCCCTGGCGATCGAGACGCCGCACGGCATCGTGCTGCACACCGGCGACTGGAAGATGGACCCCCACCCGCTGGTCGGCCCGCCCACCGACGAGGCCGCCCTGGCCGCGCTGGGCGAACGGGGCGTGCTCGCCATGGTGTGCGACTCCACCAACGCCATGGTGGAAGGCCATTCCGGCAGCGAGGATGAGGTCCGCCAGAGCCTGCGCGTGCTGATCCGCGGCCTGCGTGGCCGCGTCGCGGTCACCTGCTTCGCCAGCAACGTCGCGCGCGTCGAGACAATCGCCCAGGCCGCCCGCGAGGCCGGCCGCAGCGTCGCGATGGTCGGCCGCAGCCTGCGCAACCTGGATGCCGCGGCGCGCGAATGCGGTTACCTGAAGGGCGTCCCGCCGTTCCTCGGCGAGGACGACATCAACGATGTCCCCGACGACAACATCCTGATCCTGATCACCGGCAGCCAGGGCGAGCCGCGCAGCGCACTCGCCCGCGTCGCGATGGACACCCATCCGCGCGTCGCGCTGGGCGAGGGCGACACCGTGCTGTTCTCCTCCCGCGTCATTCCCGGCAATGAACGCGCGATCGGCACCGTGCAGGACAATCTGGTGCGCCGCGGCGTGGAGCTGATGACCGACCGCGACCATCTGGTGCATGTCTCCGGCCATCCGGCGCGCGACGAACTGCGCCGGCTGTACCGCCTGGTGAAGCCGCGCTACAGCGTGCCGGTGCATGGCGAGTGGCGGCACCTGTCGGCGCATGCCGGGCTGGCGCGCGAGGCGGGCGCCGCGCCGCTGCTGATGGAGGACGGCGACATTCTCAACCTCGCGCCCGGGACGGTGGAGATCGTCGATAGCGCGCCGGTGGGACGATTGGTGCCCGATGGCGGGCGGCTGGTGCCGCTGTCCGGCGGCGTGATGTCGGCGCGGCGGCGCATGCTGTTCAACGGCGTCGTGCTGGCCAGCGTGGCGGTCGATGAAGCCGGCCGGCTACGCGGCCAGCCGAGGGTCAGCGCGCCGGGGCTGTTCGACCAGGACGACGGCGAGATCGGCAGGGTTGCCGGGGAATTTGCCGAGGCGCTGGCGGACCTGCCGGCCCCGCTGCGACGCGACGACGCCGCCTTCGCCGACGCCGCCCGCGCCGCCTTGCGCCGCGCCCTGGGACGGCGCTTGCAGAAGCGTCCGCTGGTGGATGTCCATCTGCTGCGGGTCTAAAGCTCTCCGCTCTCCTGCGTGCGGGAGAGGATAGGGTGAGGGTGATGCGTGCGCCCCGGGGCATCCTCATCCGACCCGCGCCGGCAAGCGGGAGAGGCAAGGTTGGGAGGTGATGCCATGTCCGACCCGACATCCTGGCCCGCTTGGCGCGGAGTCCTGCGCGCCACCTTGCGCGCCACCGTCTCCGACCGCGTGGCCCTCGCCGCCGCCGGCTGCGCATTTTTCGCCACCCTCGCGCTGTTCCCCGCGATGAGCATGCTGATCTCGGTCTATGGCCTGGTGTTCAACCCGCGCGGCGTCGAGCTGCAGGTGCTGTGGCTGCGCGACCTGCTGCCGCCCACCGCCTACTGGCTGATCGCCGACCGGCTGCATCACCTGGTGATCCAGCCGCCCATGCGGCTCGGTCTCGGCCTCGGAGTCAGCGTCTTGCTCACCGTCTGGACCGCCGCCGTCGGCATGCGCTCGATGCTGTCCGCACTGACCATCGCCTATGGCGGCCAGGAACACCGGGGCTTCCTCCGCTTCCATGCTGTGTCGCTGGCCATGACGGCGGTCGCGATCACCGGCGCGGTGCTGGCGATCGCCATCCTGGTCGGCATGCCGGCGCTGTTCCGGTTCGTCACGCCCTGGGCCTGGCGGATGCGCGTGGTACATCTGGCGAGCCTCGTCCTGTTGCTCGGCTGCGCCGGAGTGTCGGTGGCCCTGCTTTACCGGTTCGGTCCGGCCCGCCCGCGTCCGCCGCGGCACTGGGTCACCCCCGGCAGCGCGTTGGCGCTGGCGTTGTGGTTGCTCGCCTCCGGCCTGCTGTCCTTCTATATCGACCACATCGCCACCTTCGGCGTCACCTACGGTCCGCTCGGCGCGGTGGCCGCAGTGATGCTGTGGTTCTTCGTCACCGCCTATGCGGTGTTGCTCGGCGCCGAACTCAACGCGCAGCTCGAGCGCCTGTCGGCCTCGGCCGGCACCGGGCAGCGGGCGCTGGTTCCGCAGGCGGTATAGGGGCTGTCGCGATGACCTGGTTCACGGGCTGCGTGGTGTATCTGCTGATCTGGTGGACGACACTGTTCGCCGTGCTGCCGATTGGCGCCCAGCCGAAAAGCGATCCGGATCCGCATACCGGCTGGAGCGGCGCGCCGGAGCACCCGCACATGCTGAAGAAGGTGATCCTCACCACGCTGATTGCCGCGGTGATCTGGGCCGGCGCCGATCTGCTGATCAGCAGCAGCTACATGAGTTTCCGCCACGGCATGTTCGCCGCCCCGCGCGATTGACCCATATTCTCCCGCGGGCCCAGCCTTGGCCCGCTTCGCGCGCGGGCCCAGCCTTGGCCCGCTTCGCGGCCCGATCCCGCAATGGAAGAGAAAGCGCGCCACACCGCCCCGCCGGTCACCGCAAAATCTCGTAGTGGATGGTGAAGTCCACGGTAACGTTGGGGTCCCTCACGTCCGGCGGCAGCGGCGGCAGCGTCGCGTCGCGGAACACCGCCAGCGCGCCCATATCGAGCCACGGCGACCCCGACCTCTGCTGCACGTCAACCGCCTCCACCCGGCCGTCGCGCCCAACAACCAGCCGCAGCGTCACATCGCCCTCCTGCTCCAGCCGAGCCGCCTCGTCCGGATAGAACCGGTGGCGGAGCCACCACGCGGCGACCAGGCTGAGCCAGTCGGAGCCGACGTCGTCGCCCTTCCCTTGCGGGTGCAGTTGCGTGATGTCGCCGCCACCCATGATCGGTGCGAACGACAGGTCGATGGTGCCGGGCGAGGCGCGCGGTCGCGGCCTGGTGGCGTGCGGCGGGGCAACACGCGGTCCCAGCGAGAACTCCATCGGCGCCGGGAAACCCGGCGCGGCAAGCGGCGGCGACCGCTGCCGGGTCGCCGTCCGTGGCCGGGACGGCCGTGCCGCGACGGGCCGTGGCACGGCCCCCGGCGCCGGAACGGGCAAGGGAGGCGGCAACGGCACCGCTTCCGGCGCAGGGACCTGCGCGGCTGGTGCGCCACTCGGTGGCGCGCCGATCGCCGGCAAGGGTTGCGGCGCGGCGTTCGGCGGTGCGGGCGCCTCCGGCGTCGGTGGGACAACCGCCTGCTGTGCCGGCGGTGTTTCTGCGGGCGCCACGATCGGCGGCGGCGCGGCCGGCCGGCGAGCCGGCGCAGTCCGTGGCGCCGGGAGTGGCGGGACTGGCGGCGCCGGTTGCGGCGCCGGCGAAGCCGGCCGGTGCGGCGACACCGGCGCCGGATTGGCGATCGAGAGCGGGGTCTTGCCGCCCGCCTCGAACACCATCGCCACCGAAGCTGGCGGCGCGGCTTGCGGGGCCGCGCGCTTGTGCTGCGCCGCCACGATCGCCACCGCCAGCAACGCCAGATGCAGCAGAACGGAGAAGACAACGGGCCAGCCGGCCCGCCGGCGTGCCGTGGCATTGCGCAGGCGAAAGGCGGCGGAAGCGGCCAGGGCCGTCATGTCAAGGAAATCATTGGGTCAGGCGGATTCGCCGCAGCCGCGCATGCGACAACACTATGCCGTCTGGCACCAGCAAAACAGGCCAGGAAACATGTCAGTGGGGTAACCCGGCGTCCACAAGGGCCAGGGTGAGGAAAGCTTCCTCAACCTGCCCGTGTGACTGGCGTTTTCCTCCCCAAACTTGGCCCGCTTCAGTCACGGGTGGGGCCAACGACTTGTTACCCCGAGGACACCGCGCGAGTCACGCCATTTTGTGCGAAAATTGGCCAAGCACGGAGGTTTTATTGCGTCATTCCTCTTGTGCGCCGCACAATAATTCCGCCACGGCCGCCGCCCGCCCCATCTGTCCCACCCCATCTGGCGGTGCCCGCCGCGCAAGGCTAGGGTCGCGCCGCCCACAACCAGACGGATTGCCCCCCAGATGCGCCTGTCCCGCGGCTTCATCCCCACCCTGAAGGAGACGCCCGCCGAGGCGCAGATCGCTTCGCACCGCCTGATGCTGCGCGCCGGGCTGGTGCGGCAGACCTCGGCCGGCATCTACGCCTGGCTGCCGCTGGGGTTTCGCGTCCTGAAGAACATTGAGCGCATCGTGCGCGAGGAGCAGACTGCGGCGGGCGCGCAGGAAGTGCTGATGCCGACGATCCAGCCGGCGGAGCTGTGGCGCGAGAGCGGGCGCTATGAGGATTACGGCAGGGAGATGCTGCGCATCACCGACCGGCATGACCGCGACATGCTGTACGGCCCGACCAACGAAGAAATGATCACCGACCTGTTCCGCCAGTCGGTGAAGAGCTATCGCGAGATGCCGCAGGTCCTCTACCACATCCAGTGGAAGTTTCGCGACGAGGTGCGACCCCGCTTCGGCGTCATGCGCGGGCGCGAGTTCCTGATGAAGGACGCATATTCCTTTGACATGGATTACGCCGGTGCGGTGGTGAGCTATCGCAAGATGATGCTGGCCTATATGCGCAGCTTCCAGCGCATCGGCCTGAAGGCGATCCCGATGGAGGCCGAGAGCGGACCGATCGGCGGCGACCTGAGCCACGAGTTCATCATCCTGGCGCCGACCGGCGAAAGCCAGGTGTATTTCGACGCGGCGTTCGAGGAGATCGATTATCTCTCCGATGGCGCCGGCGGGTTCAGCCACGACAGCGCCGACGACCTGCATCGTTTCTTCCAGCAGATGACCACGCACTACGCCGCCACCGACGAAAAGCACGACGCCGCGGCGTGGCAAAACGTGGCGCCCGGGCGCCGCCGCGAGGGCCGTGGCATCGAAGTCGGCCACATCTTCTATTTCGGCACGAAATACTCCAAGGCGATGAACTGCACGGTCACGGCGCCGGACGGGGCAAAAGTGCATCCGGAGATGGGCAGCTACGGCATCGGCGTGTCGCGCCTGGTCGGCGCGGTGATCGAGGCCAGCCACGACGAGGCCGGCATCATCTGGCCGGACAGCATCGCGCCGTTCAAGGCGGCGATCCTCAACCTGCGCCGCGGCGACGCCGCGTGCGACACCATGTGCGAGACGCTGTACGCGACACTGAGCGACGCCGCGCTGTACGACGACCGCGAGGAACGCGCCGGCGCGAAATTCGCCGACGCCGACCTGATGGGCCATCCCTGGCAGATCATCGTCGGCCCGCGCGGCGCGGCGGCCGGCAAGGTCGAGTTGAAGCGCCGCGCGACCGGGGAGCGCACCGAGATGTCGCCCGAAGCAGCGCTGGGGCGGATCGGCGGCTGAGCGTGATGCCCGCCACCACCAGACTCCCCCTCCCCTTGTGGGAGGGGGTTGGGGGGAGGGGGAGAATGGCGACCTGATGTTCGGGCCCTTCGAACGCGCCGTCGCGGGCCGCTATCTGCGCGCCCGCAAGGGTGAGCGCTTCGTCTCCATCATTGCCGTGTTCTCCCTCATCGGCATCGCGCTCGGCGTCGCCACGCTCATCGTGGTGACCAGCGTCATGAGCGGTTTCCAGACCGCGCTGGTGACCCGCATCCTCGGCATCAACGGCGACATCACAATCCAGGCCTATGCCGGCCAGAAGATCGACAACTACCAGGCACTGGCGACCCGCATCCGCGCCATCCGCGACGTCGTGTCGGTCACACCCGTGCTCGACGGCCAGGTCCTGCTCTCCACCGACAATGGCGGCGCGCGCGGTGGACTGGTGCGCGGCATGACGCTGGCCGATCTGCGCGCGCTGCATCCGGTCAGCGAGCATATCGTTGCCGGGAAACTCGCCGATTTGACCGGCGACAACGCGATCGTCATCGGCGTCGGCCTGGCACAGTCCTACCGGCTGCGCGTCGGCGACCCGCTGACGGTGATCTCGCCGCAGGGCGCCGCCACCGCCTTCGGCACCATCCCGCGCGTGCGCGCCTACAACGTGGTGGCGATCTTCGATGCCGGGCTGGCCGATTACAACAACTCGGTCGTCTTCATGCCGTTGCCGGCCGCGCAGGCGTTCTTCCAGAAGCCTGACGCCGTCACGGGAATCGAGACCCGCCTGACCAACCCGCAACTCGCCCCCGCGCTGATGCCGGCGCTGGCGCAGGCGCTGCGCGGACGGCGGCTTCTGGCGCGCGACTGGCTGCACGCCAACGACACCATCATCGGCGTGCTGCAGGTGCAGAAGGACACCATGTTCATCGTGCTCGGCATGATCGTGCTGGTCGCCGCGTTCAACGTCGTCTCGTCGCTGATCATGCTGGTGAAGGACAAGCGCGGCGACATCGCGGTGCTGCGCACGCTGGGCGCCAGCAGCGGCGCGGTGCTGCGGATCTTCGTGATGTGCGGCGCCTTCGTCGGCGTCAGCGGCACGGCGATGGGCACCGTCATCGGCATCGTGGTCTGCCGCAACATCGTCGCCATCCAGCACGCGATCGAGAACATCACCGGCGGCCAGGTTTTTGACTCCTCGGTGTTCCAACTGACCGCATTGCCCAACACGATTGACTGGGGCGACGTGGTGCGCGTCGTGGTACTCGGGTTGGTGCTGTCATTGTTGGCGACGATCTACCCAAGCTGGCGCGCCGCGCGCACCGATCCGGTCGAGGCGCTACGCCATGAGTGAGTTGTCGCGTTTGTGCAGGCCAGGTCGCGGCGAAACCTCCGTAGCGCAGGCGCGCGTGGGCAGCACGGCAAGGCCTTCAGCACGGAGGAAGAACGGAGGGCCACTGAGGGCCACAGGAGCCGGGGCGAACGCAGCAATGTGCGCTGCTCCGTCGAATAGATCGCGTGTCAAATCCCCCTCAGTTGGTGCACGCACGACTCCTGTGGCCCTCAGTGGCCCTCCGTTCTTCCTCCGTGCTGAAAAAATGCTTGCTTGCTTCCGAGCGGCAACGACCCACCCGATTCCCCCGGCCGCCGCCGCGTTGGCCGATGACTGACGCAGCCACGCCGCTTGTGCTGCGCGATGTGCGCCGCACCTACCGCACCGAAGCGGGCGACCTGCCGGTGCTGCGCGGCGTCGATCTGACCTTGCAGGCGGGCGAGATCGTCGCGCTGATGGCGCCGTCGGGCGCGGGCAAGTCAACGCTGTTGCACCTTGCCGGATTGCTGGAACGCCCCGATGGCGGCTCGGTGTTCATCGAGGGCCGCGACGCCGGCACCCTGCCGGACACCGCACGCACCGTCATTCGTCGCGACACGATCGGCTTCGTTTATCAGTTCCACCATCTGCTGGGCGAGTTCACCGCGCTGGAAAACGTGATGCTGCCGCAGATGATCGCCGGCCGCCCGCGACGCGACGCAGCGAAACGCGCCATGGCGCTGCTGGCCGTATTCGGGTTGGGACAGCGCGCGGATCACTTGCCCGGCAAGTTGTCGGGCGGCGAGCAACAGCGTGTCGCCATCGCCCGTGCCCTGGCCAACGCGCCGAAGGTATTGCTCGCCGACGAACCCACCGGCAATCTCGATGTTCACACGGCGGACGTGGTGTTCGAGGAACTGCTGGCAACCGTGCGCCGCGAACGGCTCGCCGCGTTGATCGCCACGCACAATCCCGATCTGGCCGCGCGCATGGATCGCACGATCGCGTTGCGCGAGGGCAAGGCGGTGGCGGTCGGGTAGGAGCGTAGGGCGGCCGATCTGCGAGATCGGATCGTGGCGGAGACCGGTGGTGCTTCAGTTCGAATGTCGGCAAGGGATGGGCAGCGGAGCTTCCGCGACGTGAGTCGCTGACCGAAAATCAAGACTTCCGGATTTCCCGAAAGATATCGCCGTAATGAAAGCGGACCGATCGTGCTCGACTGCCGAGGACGGGTTGGCCTTCGCGTAAAGGCAGTTCTTCCTGCGCACCGCCAAAGTCTCATGTCGGCATCTGACTTCAAGCCGCCGCCGTCTCGTCCTCCAAGGCAGACGTTTTGACACCGCATGTTTGACACAGCGAGTATGCCAAAGCCGTCGATGTCGCCAATTATGAGTTGCGAGCGAAGTGGCCCTTCAGGCAACGCGCCTCAGTTCGGCTGCGCGATGTAAGCGACTATAACCTGGTCGGGAATTGAGTTGCTGACATAAGCCAAGGCAGAAACAGTGCCCTGGTCGTTTGGCGTCAGTGCCAGAGTATTGCCGTCTGCCCAGAATTTGTTTGTTGCGCCTGCCACTCCTGCGCCGCTAGCATGAGACATGTTTAAGATTTGAAAATTTGGCAAGCTACCGGCAAGCCCCCCAACCTGTTCAACGATCCACTCGACTGAGGAGCCATCTCTCGCTGCTCCGCCCGGAATGCTTGCGACATTCGGTGTGGGAAGGAATAGGGAGAAATACCACTGCGACGTCAGATTGACAATGAATACTGTTCCTCCGAGAACAGGGGTTTGAGAACCAGGGGTCAGCATAGTAGCGTATTGAACAGCGGCGTATATCGTGTCACCGGGGACTATAGGGCTATTTGACCCCGTAGAAAATTGGGGTAGCACGTATGGGAATTGAGCTTTATAGGCGTTAAAGCCTGAAACGAACCACTCAAAATATGGCAAGTACTGAGCCGGACCATTCGGAGGCACGATAATCGCCATCCCCGCCTGCAAAACGTCGTTGGAGGTGAAGCCTCCAAGACCTACCCAGACGTAAGCCCAATAGTTTGTCTGTTGCTGTCCGGTTGCTACATCGGTCAACGTTGCCGGTTGTTGGTAGCGTGCTTGCAGTGAATTGGTTACGGTCCACATGCCGCTCGCGGAACTCCAAGGGGCACCTGCCACGATTGTGTAACCGCACCAGTTGTCGGATGACACCGACCCTTGCCCTTCGTCTGTAGGTTGGGCGAGACGATTAGTTGCGAATCCCGACATCAACTCGGGTGTTATATGTTTTTCTTTGATTACCAAGTTTTTGAGGAACTCGGCAGAACTCTTGTTCTCTAAAGGGCTCGCCGGTAGCTTTAGTCCGGATAAGAGAATGCCATGCATCTCTAACATCTCTAGGGTAAGTTCCCCAAAGGCGAGTTTCTTGTCGATTGGAGGGTAAGAGTAGACGCCAGGAACGTTTAAGCGAATTAGCTCAACTGAGGTTTTCCTGCTTGCAGCGGAAGCTCTCTTCACCGTTTTTCTCCATCAGAGTAAACGTAAGGCTTTGCGTGGGCCGTGTGTGCATCTGGCGAGATGGTCAGGCGCAGTCGTATGCTCGGCCCCTTGGCGCGGCATATGTGACGGCAGACATATCAAGTGCCGCCTCTCTGGTCAGGCAAGACGATTTATCGAACATCGGAAATGACGGCGGCGCAAGGTCTCCAGGCCCCCTGCAGAAGTCAAGAGTTCCGGGCACTCCGCTCAGCCCGGCCTTTTCAAGGAGTTACGGTTTCCGAAAGATACGGCCGAAAGGTCAGCCGATGATGCCGGAAGCAAGGCTGTCGGACGCTCCGCTCACCCACCCCTCCTTCAACGGGTCGAGGTTTCCGGAACATATGACCGGAACCAACACCGAAATCCGAGCCTTGATCGTGGTCCGAGCGCCTGCCGACAGGTGCTTCAAGGGAACGTCCGCTTCGGATCGGCGGCCGACACGCAAAAACTGAGTACTACAGGTGGGTGACCCCCGCATGCTCGTGTCCGTGCTATGCAACGCACCGGGAGGACGAACCATGCCCAGCGCCAAAGCCGCGGTGTTGCGCCAGACCGGCGCGCCGATGACGATCGAAACCGTGGAGGTCGGACCGCTCGCTCCCGGGGACGTGTTGGTGCGCGTGCGCGCCGCCAGCCTGTGCCACACCGACCTCGAGGCGGTCGAGGGTTCCCTGCCCGTCGCGCTGCCCGCCGTGCTCGGGCACGAGACGGCCGGCGAGGTCGCCGAAGCCGGCCCAGGTGTGAACGGCCTGAAGCCGGGCGACCGCGTCGTGCTGTCGTGGAACCCGCATTGCGGTGCGTGCTTCTATTGTGAACGCGCGCAGCCGATTCTGTGCCGGCAGTTCCTCACCAATGGGCCGAAGGCGTTTCATTTTGATGGGAAACCGCGCTTGTCCTGCGATGCCGTCCCGGTGCACCAGTTGATGTATCTCGGCGGCTTCGCGGAATACTGCATCGTTCCGGAGGCGAGTGCGGTGCGGGTGCCGGCGGCGATGCCGTTCGATCGCGCGGCCTTGCTCGGCTGCGGCGTGATGACCGGGGTCGGTGCGGCGACCCGCATCGCCGCGTTGCGCTGGGGCGACGTGGCGATGGTGATCGGCTGTGGCGCGGTCGGGCTTTCCGCCGTGCAGGGCTGCATGCTCGCCGGCGCCGGCGCCATCGTCGCGGTGGATCCCAACCCGGCGCGGCGCCTCCTGGCGCAGCAACTTGGCGCCACCCACGCCGTCGAGCCGGACGAAGCCGCCGACACCGCGCGCGTGCTGTCACGCGACCGCGGCGCCGACGTGGTGATCGAGGCCGCCGGCACCCCAGCCGGGTTCCGCCTGTCGGTCGAAGCGGTGCGTCCCGGTGGCCAGGTCGTCTGGCTCGGCAAGCTCGGCGTCCAGCAGGAAGTCGCGTTCCGCTGGGGCAGCCTGATGCAGGAAAAACGGATCACCCGCAGCTCCTATGGCGGCGCAACGCCGCAGCGCGACTTCCCGCTGCTGGCGCGCGCCTATCTCGAAGGCCGGTTGAAGCTGGACGAGCTGATCTCGGCGCGCATCGAGCTTGCCGCGATCAACGACGGATTCGCCGCCCTGAAACGCGGCGAGACCGTGCGCAGCGTGGTGATGTTCGCATGAAAATCTACCAGGGCGGCCGCGGCCTGGACGGCGCCGTGGTCACGGTCGATGGCGTATTGCTCGATCCGCGCTTCGATATCAGGCGGTTCAGCGGCACGGGATTCGAATGGACCTACGAAGGCGACGGCCCGCGGCAACTGGCATTGGCGCTGCTCGCCGACCATCTCGGCGATCCGCAACGCGCGCTGGCGCTGACCGAGCAATTCATGCGCGGCGTGGTCGCCGAACTGGACAATGCGTGGCGGCTGACCAGCGAGGAGATCGACGCCGCGCTGCCGGCGATGCCGCGCAGATAGCATGTCGCGGATCGCGTGCCATCGCGCTGTCCGCCGCCGTTACCTCGCGAAATCCTCCCCGTCGAAGAAGCGCAGGAACCAGTCGAGCACCTGTTCCGGCGCCTCCTCGTTCACATAATGCCCGCTCGGCAGCGCCTCGCCGCGCACGTCCTGCGCGCGCTGCCGCCACAGCCCCAGCGGATCGGCGAACCGCTTGCCCACGCTGCTGCTGTTCCCCCACAGCACCAGGATCGGCATGGCGAGTTTGCGCCCGAGATCGGCGGTGTCGAGTTCGCAATCGATGGTTGCTGCCGCGCGATAGTCGCCGCACGAGCCGCGAATCGTCTTCTCGTTGAAGCAGCGGACATACTCGTCCCAGATCGCCGGCGGAATGTGGTTCAAATCCGTGGTCAGCTTCAGCAGCTTCTTGCGCATGAACCAGTCGGCCGGCACGCTGCCCAGCATGCGCTCGGGGAAGTCCGACGGCTGCGCCATGAACGGCCAGTGCCAGCCGCCGATCGCACCCTCCTTGTCCATCGCCGCCCACATGTCGAGCGTCGGCACGATGTCGATGATCGCCGCCTTGACCACCTTCTCCGAATGGTCGAGGCACATCCGGTGGGTGGTGCGCCCGCCGCGGTCATGCCCCGCGACGTAGAAGCGCTCGTGCCCGAGCGCCCGCATCACCTCAACCTGGTCCTGCGCCATCGCCCGGAACGAGTAAGTCGCATGGTCCCGATCGTCGGGCGGCGCCGAGCTGTCGCCATAACCGCGCAGGTCCGCGGCCACCACGTGAAAACGCTCGGCCAGTCGCGGCGCAACCTTGTGCCAGGCCACGTGCGTCAGCGGGTTGCCGTGCAGCAGCAGCAGCGGCGGTCCGCTGCCGCCGTGCCGCAGGCGGATGCGTGCGCCGCTCGTGTCGATGTCCGTCAGCGTGAATCCAGGCATGATGTCCATGAGCGGTACCATGTTCTCGAGGGCCCCAATGTCGCAGGCACCGGAGTATGTCATTCGCCGGGGGGACGCGCCACGGCAGCAGGATGAGCGTGCGCTGGCGGATGACGGCGATCATCGCTTGCCGGCCGCGACGAAATCCGTTCGTCGAGCGATGCAAAGCAGCTCGACCCTCCTCCAACATCACGTGGCGCGAGCTGCCCTCAAGATTGGTATCCCGTTTGATCGGGCTTCCACGCATGCCAGCCTCCGTTTGCCGCCAAAGACTGGTAGTGCGAACGTTGTCGCAATGCTTCGGTCGCGAGCGAAGCATTGGCTGCGGCATTTGGGGTAACAACACACTATGAGACACGGTCCCAGTATCGCGATGATTGCGGCCCTGGTCGGCGATCCGTCACGGGCAAATATCCTGACAGCGCTTATCGGTGGCCAGGCCCTGACGGCCAACGAACTGGCCTGCGAAGCAGGTGTCACCGCGCAGACCGCCAGCGGTCATCTGGCCCGCCTGCTGGAAGGTGGTTTACTGGCGGTCGAACGCCAGGGGCGGCATCGGTATTATCGCCTCGCAGGTCCGGAAGTGGCCGCCGCGCTCGAGTCCCTGATGTCGCTTGCGGACCTGACGGATGCGCGGCGAACACGGCCGGGTCCGAGAGATCCCGCGTTGCGCCGCGCTCGCGTTTGTTATGACCATCTCGCCGGAGAACTGGGCGTCGCGTTGTTCGCGCGGCTTGGCGACAGCGCGGTTATTACGCTATCGGGCGGCCACATCGATGTGACGCAATATGGCGAGGCCCGCCTCGCCGAATTCGGGGTCGATGTCGTTTCGTTGCGCCTGGCCAGACGCGCCCTGTGCCGATCCTGTCTTGATTGGAGCGAGCGAACACCGCATTTGGCGGGTGCGCTGGGTAGCGCGCTGCTTGACCGCCTCTTTGGGGTTGGATGGGCCCTGCGCGTGCCCGGGACCCGGATCGTGCGGTTCACGCTGCCGGGCGAAGCGGCGTTCGCGGAATTGTTCCGCCCATGCAAGTCTGACGTCGTGCGTTTCGCTTGAATGGCGCCGCGACAATGCGCGCCATCGCAAGAGGTCGCCGATTTGCGACGGCCTGGATCCTATGTCGCAAAAGCTGGCCAACCCGAGGTGAGGCTGCTGGCACCGTCGTCAGGTCCGCCTTGCATGCCGCTCTGTCCGGGACCGTACCGCACCCCGACGAGCAGCGCGGCGATGATGAGATCGTCGGCCGTGTCCGCCGCCGACTGCACGCAACGGCGCAGCAATGCGCCAACCCGATCGCCCTCACCCTCGCCGCTGCGCGTCTCGATCTCTTCTGCTCGAGCGGAACAAGCTCTTCTGGTCAGCCCCGCTGCACCAGTTCGATCATGTAGCCGTCGGGGTCCTTGACGAACGCGATGATCGTGGTGCCGAACTTCACCGGTCCGGCCGGACGGGTGACGCTGCCGCCGGCCCTGGCGGCGATCTCGCAGGCCGCCGCCACGTCGGGGACGCCGACCGCCAGATGGCCGAACGCTCCGCCCATCTCGTATTTTTCCACGCCGTAATTGTAGGTCAGCTCGATCGCCGTGTTGCTGTCCTCGTCGCCATAGCCGACGAACGCCAGCGTGTACTTTCCATCGGGCACGTCGCGCCGGCGCAGCTCCTTCATGCCGAACGCCTTGGTGTAGAAATCGATGCTGCGCTGCAGGTCGCCGACGCGCAGCATGGTGTGCAGAAAACGGCTCATGGTGTTCTCCCCATCAGGAAACGGCCTCGGGATCGAGGCCCAGCAGAAACAGCCCCGCCGCGTCCGCCGCGGCCACGGCGGCGTCACGCTCCGCCAGGATGGTGCTGCCGGCCTCGAACGCAACCCCCCGCAGCCCGGCGGCGGCGGCGTTGCGGATCGTCCGCGGCCCGATCGTCGGCAGGTCGGCCCGCCGCTCCTGCCCCGGCTTGAGCAATTTTACCAGCACCCCGCCGGGTCCCGGCCGCGCCAGGGGGGCGCATCGTGCCAGCATGGCGTCCGTGCCCTCCGCCGCCTCGAGCGCCAGCACCATCCCCTGCTGCACCACGCAACCCTGCCCAGCGTCGGCGGCGCCGAGCGCGCGGGCCACCGCCACCGCGCGCCGGATGTCCGCCAGCGCCAGCGCGTCGGGGGTGGCGCGGGACAACACGCCGGCGGGACCGAGCGCCTCGCGCAGCACGTCCTGCGCGCCGATGACGCGGAATCCTTCCTCGCCCAGCACTTTGACCACGGCGGCGAGCAAGCCGTCATCGCCGGCGAAGGCGGCACGGCCGATGCGGGCCAGGATGCGCGCGCCCTCGGCATCGGGCCGCAGGCCGAGCAGGGACGGGCGGCGCACCGGGCCGATCAGCACCAGGTCCTGGCAGCCGAATGCGCGCAGGGCCGCCAGGATGCGGCCGGGGGCGGTGATGCGGATCACCTCGTGCGGCCAGGCGGCCAGCACCGCCGGCTCCGCGCAGCCTTCCAGACCGACCATGAAGACCCGGCGCCCGGCCGCCTGTGCCGCCGCGGCGACCTGGCCGGGCAGCTTTCCGCCGCCGGCCAGGATGCCCAGGACGCGCGGCGCCGCTTCACCACGCTCGGACACGTCCGCCGCCGCTGCCTCAGGCATTGCAATGCCACCCCGGTTTCGGCATAACCACGCCCCATGCATCACGAGAACGTGAGGTCATTGCCAGTAAGGGCTCGTATCGCGATGCAGGGTGACGACACGGCCGGCGGCGATTGCCATGCCGCCGCGATTGCGGTTCGGTACGCCCCGTGCGCGGCGCTATGACGTCTGGGCCGATGTCACGTCGTAGGTGACCGTCGTCGGGGAACCGGTCAGCTTGGAATCGCGCGGATTGAAGGTCTCCGTGATCTTGGTGAAGCTGAGCGACAGGGTCTCGGTCGGATGGCCTTCCTGCGGCCCCGAAATCGCGTAGTTGGTGATCACGCAATTGCTCAGTTCGTAGCTCATGAAGACATCCACCTTGTCCTTGGACGTCGTGGTGAACTTGATGATGACCGACGGTGTCAGGACGCTGCGGCTGACGCCGGCGTTGACCACCAGCGGCGAGGCCTTTTCGGTCCGCATGGTAACCACGACCTCACGCACCGACACCTCGGACCCCGACTGCTTCGCCGTGTAGCCCGCGGAGAAGCCCCACTGGAAACTGTCCAGCGCGATCCAGTTCTCATAGCCCGAGGTGGTGACCGAGCCCTGGATCGAACCCAACTTCATGTAAATCGCCACGACCCTGCTCTCCGCATCTCGCACGCGCAACGTGTTGCACCAGCCTACCCGGAACGATGCAGCCCTGTCGATGCTTTTGCCATGGGGGCTGATGCCGTGGTGGCCTCACTCGGCGCGGATCAGGCCGCGATGGCTGGGGGCATCGATAAAGGCAAGAATCTCCGCCACCAGCTTGTCGTCCCGGAAGCGCAGGCGGGTCTCGGCCAGCCGTTGCGCGAACACGCCTTCGTGACCGAACAGGGTGCGGAAGGCGGTGTGCAGAAGCTGGATCTGCGGCTTGTCGAAGCCGCGGCGCTTCAGGCCGACCACGTTGAGTCCCGCCAGCCGCGCGCGGTTGCCGATCACGCTGCCGAACGGGATCACGTCGGCCTCGACGCCCGAAACGCCGCCGATCATTGCCGCGCGGCCGATCCGCACGAACTGGTGGATGGCGGCGGCGCCACCGATCACCGCGTGGTCGGCGATGCTGACATGGCCGCCCATGACCGCGTTGTTGGCGACGAGGACGTGGTCGCCCAGCGTGCAGTCGTGCGCCACGTGCGCCACCGCCATCAGCATGCAGTCGCTGCCGATTCGGGTGATGCCCTTGCCAGTGACCGTGCCGCGATGGATCGTGCAGTGCTCGCGGATCTGGGTGCGCGCGCCGATCTCGCAGCGGGTCGGTTCGCCGCGGTATTTCAGGTCCTGCGGCGCCAGGCCGACCGTGCAGAACGGATACAGGACCACGCCGGGGCCGATATGCGTGTGGCCATCGACCACCACATGCGAGACGAGTTCGGCGCCGTCTTCGATCACCACGTCGGGGCCGACCGTGCAGTACGGGCCTATGCGCACGCCGGTGCCCAGCTCCGCTTCCGGCGCGACGATGGCCGTGGCATGGATGGCCCTGGGATGCATGGCCGTGGAATGCAGCGCCGGGCGGGTCAGGCCGGGGATACGCGTCTCGGTCACTGCATCCATATCTGGCATCTCTCGCGAGTAATCGATGAAAGAAGGGAACGTCAGGCTATGGTCCGGCAGCGGGACCGCCAACTCAATCATTGTTGCGGGATATTTCCGGCCGCCGATCGGTAACGCATTGTTTCTCCGGCAATTTTGGCATTTTCGAGGCGGCGGCTCGCAGCCATTCCGCGGTCCCGCGCCGGTCGGTCATCCCGCGTTATACGCGTCAGCCCGCTATGCGCCATCCCGGCGCAAGCGGGAACCCAGGTCCCGGCCGGGTCCCCGTTTTCGCCGGGATGGCGGAAGCGGCGCGGGGATGCCGCGCATGCAATCGCCGCTCGGCCGGCGACCTGCAAGCCGGCGCCCTGCCCACGACGCGGGAACAGGCGCAGTGTCGCGCAGGGCGATCGAATCGGCATGACCAGGCCACCAACACGAACCAGCGGCGCCACCATCTGGGCCGGCCTGTCGCTCGACCGGCCGCGCGTCATGGGCGTGCTGAACGTCACGCCGGACAGCTTCAGCGATGGCGGCCGGCATGCGGACCCGCGGCGCGCCGTCGCCGTTGGGCAGGCGATGGTGGAGGCCGGCGCGGATATCGTCGATGTCGGCGGCGAGAGCACCCGCCCCGGCGCACCGCCGGTCTCGCCGGGTGAAGAGCAGACGCGGGTGGTGCCGGTGATTCGCGGGCTGGCCGCGGCCGGGGTGATGGTGTCGATCGACACCCGCAACGCCGCGACGATGGCCGCTGCGCTGGATGCCGGCGCCGCCATCGTCAACGACATCTCCGCCCTGACGCATGATCCGCACGCCGCGGCACTCGTCGCGGCGCGCGGCTGTCCGGTCGTGCTGATGCACATGCGCGGCGATCCGGCGACGATGAACGCGCGCGCCACCTACGCCGACATCGCCCGCGAGGTCATGGACGAGCTTGCCGCACGCATCGCGGCCGCCGAACAGGCCGGCATCGCCCGCGAGGCGATCGCCATCGACCCCGGCATCGGCTTCGCCAAGCTGGCGCCGCATTCGCTCGAACTGCTGCGCCGCCTGCCGGAGCTTGCCGCGCTGCGCCGGCCCATCCTGGTCGGCGTCTCGCGCAAGTCGTTCATCGGCCGCCTCGGCGACGAACCCGATCCGCGACGGCGGCTGCCGGGATCGCTGGCGGCCGGGCTGTTCGCCTTGTCGCACGGCGCCCACATCCTGCGCGTGCACGACGTTCCGGAGACCATCCAGGCACTCAAGCTATGGGCTGTTCTGGTCTCACCCGCGTGAGCAGCGCTTCCCCGTTGCCGCCTCGGCGGGCTACACCGGCCCGTCCATTGCGCGACGGAGACGGGATGACCCAGTCCAGACGCCTGTTCGGCACCGATGGCATTCGCGGCAAGGCCAACGCCGAACCGATGACCGCGGGGATCGCGTTGCGCCTGGGGCAGGCTGCCGGGCTGCTGTTCACCCGCGGCAACCACCGGCACCGGGTGGTGATCGGCAAGGACACGCGGCTGTCGGGCTACATGATCGAGCCGGCCCTCACCGCCGGCTTCATCGGCGCTGGCATGGACGTCACCTTGCTCGGCCCGCTGCCCACCCCGGCGGTCGCCATGCTGACCCGCAGCCTGCGCGCAGACCTTGGGGTGATGATCTCCGCCTCGCACAATCCGTTCGAGGACAACGGCATCAAGCTGTTCGGCCCGGACGGCACCAAGCTGTCCGACGCTGCCGAGGCCGAGATCGAGGCGATGATGGACAGCAAATTCGCCACGCGCCTCGCCGCGCCTGCGGCGCTTGGCCGTGCCGCGCGGCTGGAGGACGCGGCGGGACGCTATATCGAGGCGGCCAAGGCCAGCTTCCCGCGCGGCCTGCGGCTGGACGACCTGAAGATCGTCGTCGATTGCGCCAACGGCGCCGGCTACCGCGTCGCGCCCACCGTGCTGTGGGAGCTGGGCGCCACCGTGGTGCCGGTCGGCGTCGCGCCGGACGGGTTCAACATCAACCGGGACTGCGGCTCGACCACGCCCGAATTCCTCCGCGCCCAGGTGGTGGCACATGGCGCGCATCTCGGCATCGCGCTGGATGGCGACGCCGACCGCGTGGTGATGGCGGATGAGCATGGCGAGCTGATCGACGGCGACCAGATCCTGGCGCTGATCGCCCGGTCATGGGACGAGGCCGGACGGCTGCAAGGCGGCGGCATCGTCGCGACCGTGATGTCCAATCTCGGGCTGGAGCGGTTCCTGCGCGACGCGGGGCTGGAGCTGCACCGCACCCAGGTCGGCGACCGCTATGTGGCCGAGCGGATGCGCGCGGTCGGCGCCAATGTCGGCGGCGAGCAATCCGGCCACCTCATCCTGTCGGACTTCGCCACCACCGGCGACGGATTGCTCGCCGCACTGCAGGTGCTGGCAGTGATCGTGGAGCAAGGGCGGTCGGCGAGCGAGGTCTGCCGGGTGTTCACGAAGCTGCCGCAGCGGCTGAGGAATGTGCGCTTCGCCGGTGTGTCGCCGCTGCGCCACGCGCGCGTGGCACAGGCGGTCGCCGCCGCCGAGGCGTCGCTGAACGGCTCCGGCCGGCTGCTGATCCGCGAAAGCGGCACCGAGCCCCTGGTGCGTGTAATGGCAGAGGCGGAGGACGAGGCAACGGTCGGCCGCATCGTGGACGCGCTGTGCGAAATCATCGCCGATGTCGCGCGCGCCCGGGAGGACGCGGATTGACCGGCCGCCCCGCGCGGCAGGAGAGGTGTGTGCGCGTCCTGGCGATAGCGGGATCCGATTCCGGCGGAGGGGCCGGGATCCAGGCCGACATCAAGACGATCGCCGCATTCGGCGCCTACGCCGCCACCGCGATCACCGCGCTGACCGCGCAGGACACGTCGGGGGTCCACGCGATCCACATCGTGCCGCCGGAGTTTGTCGCCCGGCAGATCGCCGTGGTGCTGGACGACATCGGCGCCGACGCGGTGAAGACCGGCATGCTGGGCGACGCGGCGACCATCGAGGCGGTCGCCGGCGCGCTGGCGCGGCATGCTCCCGGCGTGACGCTGGTGGTCGATCCGGTGATGGTCGCCAAGGGTGGCGCGTCGCTGCTGCAGCCCGACGCCGTCGCCGCCCTGACCCGGCTATTGCTGCCGGTATCCACCCTGCTCACGCCGAACCTGCCGGAGGCGGAAGTCCTGTCGGGCCTCGTCATCGAGGATGTCGCCGCGATGCACCGCGCCGCGGCGGCGCTGCTGCGCCTGGGGGTGCCGGCGGTATTGCTCAAAGGCGGCCACCTGCCGGGCGATCAGGTGGTGGACCTGCTGGCGACCGCAGACGGTTGCGAGGCGTTCGTTGCGCCGCGGATCGTCTCGCGCCACACGCATGGCACCGGCTGCACGCTGGCCAGCGCGATCGCCACCGGCATGGCGCAGGGCATGACACTGCGCGACGCGGTGCTGCGGGCACGGGCGTATGTGCGGGCGGCGATCGCGGCGGCGCCCGGAATCGGCAGGGGACACGGGCCGCTGAACCATCTCATTGCATCATGGCATGAAGGCTGGCCCGGGCCGTGCGCTCCGCCTTCCGCGAGTGGCGTCGTGCCGCACCGACCGGCCGGCTTTGACTCTCGGCCGAGACCCGGGCAGTTGAGCGGGGACGCGGCTGCCGCTGGCGCGGCGGCGCGAGACTCTCGGACCCGTCATGCAGCGGAGCACGGCATGAGCCATGCCTCACCGGCCACCATCCTGCTGGTGGACGACGACCCCGCGGTGCGCGATGTGACCGCGGCTATGCTGGAGGACCTCGGCTACGGGGTCATCGAGGCCGACAATGGCGCGGTGGCGCTCGATCTGCTGTCCAAGGGCATCCGGGTCGATCTGCTGCTGGCGGATTTGGTCATGCCGGGGATGACCGGCGGGGAGTTGACCGCGGCGGTCGCGGCCGGCCGGCCGGGGCTGCCGGTTCTTCTGGCCACCGGCGATGCCGACGAGCGCGCCCTGGCCGCGGTAGGCGAGGACCGCCTGGTGCTGAAGCCGTTCCGCAACGAGGAACTGGCACGCAAGGTGCGGGTGGCGCTGGGCGGACCGGACAGCGGCAAGGTGGTTTCGTTGCGGCGATAGGCAGCGGCGGTTTCACCGCGGAGTTCGTCAAGGCGATGCCGCCGGGGTGCGCCCTCCCGGGGAGGCAGAGGGGTGCCAGGCAGCAATCGAGCCACTACCACTCCGGGATATCGAATTGACGCCGACCGCGACGCGGCGCACGGGCGAACGCCGATTGCTGGGCAAGGCGGAGCCCGAAAACAGGCCAATCACGTGAGATCGCCGCAGCCGCCCCGTCGTCATTCCCGCGCACAACGCGGGGAGGTCGTCACGCCGCTCCCCTCGCCGGCACGGCCCGCCCCTCGCGAATGTCCAGCCGCCTTCCGCCAAAACCGTGCGCAGCGACGGAGTGGCTGGCAAGCACCACCGTGCGGCCCAGCGCGAGACGGCGGAGGCTGTCCAGCACCTCGACCTCGGTTGCCGGGTCCAGATGCGCGGTCGGCTCGTCCAGCAGCAGCAGGGGAGCGTTTTTCAGGAAGGCGCGAGCGACCGCCACGCGCTGCGCCTGGCCGCCGGACAGGCCATAGCCACCCTCGCCGACGGGCGTGTCCAGCCCCTCCGGCAGGGTGGCGGCGAACTCCGTCACGCGGGCGTTGCGGGCAGCCTCCGCCACCTCGTCGTCGGTGGCCTCGGGGCGGCCGAAGCGGATGTTGTCGCGGATGCTGCCGGCGAACAGCACCGGACGCTGGCCGATCCAGGCGGTCAGGCGGGACAGCGCCTGCGGCACCAAGTCGGTGATGTCGGCACCGTTGAGGGTCACCCGGCCGCTGTCGGGGCGGACGAAGCCCAGCAGAATCTCGATGCAGGTGGATTTTCCGGCCCCCGACGGGCCGGCCAGCACCAGCGTCTCGCCGGCGGGGACGCGGAAAGAAAGGCCATCCAGGGCCGCGCCGCGCGAGGGGTCCCAGGTCAGGCCCACGTTGTCGAATGCCACGGTCACGCCCTGGGCGGCGACGGTGCGCACCTCGCGCGCGGGGGCGGGCGGAGGGGCGGGCGGCAGGTCGATCAGCGATTCGGCCGCGCCGGTGGCATGCAGGCGGTCCTGGTATGCGGCGGCGAAGGTTCGCAGCGGCGCGAAGAACTCCGGCACCAGCAGCAGCACGAACAGCGCCAGGCCGGGCTGGCCCAGGCGGCCGGCCAGCAGCGCCAGGCCGTAGCGGATCGCCAGCACGACCAGGGCGGCAGCGGCGGCCAGGTCCAGCGCGGCCGACGACAGGAACGCGACGCGCAGCACCCGCATGGTGCGGGCGCGCAGCTCGTCGGCCGCCGCCGCCAGGGACTGCGCCTCGGACTCGGCGCGACCGAGCAAGACGATGGTGGCGATGCCGCGCACCCGGTCGAGGAAGCGGGCCTGCAGCCGCGCCATGGCGAGGAACTGGTGGCGCGAGGCCGCCGCCGCGCCGATGCCGGCCGCCGCCATGCCGACCGGCACAAGCAGGCCGGCCAGCAGCAGCACCAGGCCGGCGAACGGGTCGGCCCACAGCGCCGCCAGCAGCACCAGGACCGGGCCGGCAACGGCGAAGCTCGCCGCCGGAATCCAGCGGGCGTAGAGCCCGTCCAGCGCCTCCACCCGGTCCACCACGATGGCGGCGAGGTCGCCGGAGTGGCGGTTGCGCAGCAGCGCCGGGCCGGCATGCAGCAGCCGGGTCAGCGCATCGGTGCGCAGCCGCCGGCGGGACGCGGCGCCGGCGTTGAAGGCGGCGGCTTCGGCGGCATATGCCAGGCCGGCGCGCAGCAGCGCGGCGGCGGCAAAACCCAGCAGGAGCGGGGTCGCGCCAGGTGGCGCCGCAAGCCCGGCGCCGGTCGCATGGCGGGTCAGCGCGTCGGCAAGTAGGAAGGCGACGCACCAGGCCTGGCCGATCGCCAGGACGGTGCCGAGCAGGGAGAACAGCAGGACGGGGCGCGCCGCGCGGCTGCCCGCGCGTTGTTCGCCGCGCAGCCACGCGCGTGCGACCGCCTTGCTCTGCCCCGGTTCCATGCGGTGCCCGATTAACCCAGAGAGGCGAGGATGCCCAGAGCCGGCCGGTTAAAACTCGGCAAGCTGCACGTCGCCCGCCGTCGATGCGCAGTCATCCTCGGTCACGGCTGCCCCGGATCCAATCGTCGCGAGACCGGCACGCCACATCCGGTCATCGCGTGTCGCCACGCCGGGCAGGCGGCGACGTGCCCCCTGCGCCGGGTCAGCGGACAGGGCGCGAGGTCTCCGTGCCGCGGCGCGCGTGTGATGTCCCACCTTGCATTGGATTCGAGCATGGAACCAGACGCGAGGGTCTCCCCGTGCTGGCGCGCAGGGCCTGGGGGCGCGCCAGCGAAAGGTCGGGTACTACAACTCCACCGGCTTGCCATGCGGTGTCCGCTCATAAGCGTTCGCCCAGGCCTCGGTCCGCTCATCCAGCGCGGCGACATCCGTCAGCCCCTTGGCCAGGCTCAGCCGCTCCAGCGCCAGCAGCCAGGCCTCGTAATAGTGCGACCCGTCGTCGTCCCCCGCTTCCCGCAACGCGGCGGCCAGCATGTCCGCCCATTCCACCCAGGTGAAATGGCCAGCCTCGCTCAGTTTTACCGCCAGAGCGAAGGCCTGCGCCTGCCAGGGTTCCGCGAAGATCGGCCCTTCCGGGTCGCGCGGCAGGCCGGGAAGCGCGGCGGTCGCCTCACGCGGGATCAAGGTAGTCCTCCCAAAGGTCCAGGGACACGGCGTCGGCGGCGTTGCCGGCGTTGCCCCACAACTCGCGCGCCGTGAATCGCACAGTGTAGAGAAACCGCGGTGCCTCCCCGGCGAACCGGGCGTTCGAGTCCGGAAAGACATGCGCGCCATGATCCCGCTCGATGACGCCCAGCCGTCCGCGGACATAGCGCGGCAGTCTTGTATGTCCCTCGGGGTGGATGTTCTTCGCGCGGATCCGGTCACCGGCTGCGAAGCGCGGTTTGCCCGGGACGTCCCGCCGATACGACCCCCTCGCCGCGATGATGTCGGTGACCATGTCGGCCGTGACCGGGGGCGAGGCTACCGCGGCCCCGTCCGCCTTGCGCCCGCTGGCCAGTTCCTCCGGCGTGACCAGGCCGGCGGCGAGCAAGCGATTGACCAGCGCCTCCAGCCATTTCTCGAAATAGCTCATACGCAGGTAGTCGGCGGGCGGCAGACGCTCGATCGAGTGCCGGCCGGCATCGATGTTCCACAACCGCCAGGCGCCCATGAGGACGGACAGGGCACGGACGCGCCCCTCCCACGCCGCATGGAACACCGGTTCATTGGCTTCCGGGAGCACCGGCCCGAAGCCGTGCATCCCGCCCATGTCATGCACGCCGTTCATGGCGCGGCCACCAGAGCGACACCGACCATGGAGTCTCGCGTCACCAACAAGGCCAGTGCGTCTTCATTCATGGCCTCGGTCCCCGCCGGCCTTTGAGGCACCACCAGGTACCGGAGTTCGGCCGTCGAATCCCAGACGCGAACCGAAACCCCCTCGTTCAGCGTGACTCCGAAGTCGCGCAGCACCCCGCGCGGATCGATCACCGCGCGCGAACGATAGGCCGACGATTTATACCAGACCGGCGGCAGTCCCAGCACCGGCCACGGATAGCAGGAACACAAGGTGCAGACGACAAGGTTGTGCACGGTGGCGGTGTTCTCCACCGCGACCATATGCGCCCTCTCCGACCCCAGGAAGCCAAGTTCGGCGATTGCGGCGGAGGCGTCCGCCAGCAGCCGGGTCTTGTAGGCGGGGTCGGTCCACGCCCGCGCCACAACGCGGGCACCGTTGCGCGGCCCGATCCTGGTTTCGTAGGCGTCGATGATGGCATCCATCGCCGCCGGGTCAACCAGGCCTTTTTCCACCAGCAGCGACTCCAGCGCCTTCACCCGCAGTGCCGTGGCGGAAGGCACCTCCTGCCCCGCATGGTCGTGGTCGTGGTGATCGCCACTCATTCGCTTGATCCTTGGATTGTCGATCGGCAAGGCAGCAGGCGGTCCGCATGTGTGCCAGCCGGTCAGGCCACGACGCGCAGGCCGGGAACAGACGGATTTCGACGCCGGCGGCAAAGTTGCGGCATGACGGGCGCCCTCCGGTCAGGTCTTCTCCGGGGTGCCGCGCCTCTCAATACATCACATCGCCGCCGTTTGGCGACAGGCAGGCACCGACATAGAATCCGCCCTGGGGCCCGGCGAGCAACAGGGCGGTGGCGGCGATTTCCTCGGGGCGGCCGAAACGGCCGACGGGGAGTGCGTCGATGAAGGCCAGACGGTCGGCGGGCTCCATCGTCGCGGTCAGGTCGGTGTCGATCGGTCCCGGGGCGATGGCGTTGACGCGCACGCCGTTCGGAGTCGCTTCCCAGGCCAGCGCGCGGGTGAAGCCGATGATCGCCGCCTTGGCCGCGGAATAGGGGGCCGAATTCACAGCGCCCTTCAAGCCACGCTGCGAGGCGACGTTGATGATGCAGCCGCGGCCGCGCGCCACCATCGCCGGATAGACCGCCTGCGCCATGAAGAACATGCCCTTCAGGTGCACGGCGACGATGCGATCGAATTCCGCTTCCGTGTAGTCTTCGAACTTCTTGCGGATGTTCATGCCCGCGTTGTTGAACAGGATGTCGATCGGGCCGAATGCTTCAGCCGTTTCGATGGCGAATGCGCGGGTTGCCGCGATGTCGGCCACATCCAGCGAGCGGTGCATCGCCCGGCGTCCGAGCGCCACAATTTCGGCCGCGGTCGCATCGGCCTTGGTGCCGTCACCGATATGGCAGAAGGCGATGTCGGCACCCTCGGCCGCGAAGGCCAACGCGGTGGCGCGACCGATGCCGCGCGATCCGCCGGTTATCAGCGCGATCTGTCCGGTGAGCTGCATGTAGGTTCTGCCCCTCCTTTTCTTGAGGGAGGAGTGCCCACACGCACGGTCAGCCGCGGCTGAGCACTCCTCCCCCTACCCCTTCCCTCAAGGCGAGGGGGAGGAATTTTCCACGGCTGCCGCGTCAATCTTCCGGCCGGAGGACATCACAGGCGCGGCCCGGCGAACATTTCCTCGGCGATTTTCCGGTGTTGCCACTTGCCGTCGGCCAGCGCGCCGTTCCACGTGCCGCTCTCCACGACGATTTTCCCCCGCAGGACGGTCAAGCAGGGCCAGGCTTCCATCTTGCGGCCTTCCCACGGCGTGTAGTCGGTCTCGTGCAGGTCCTCGGCACGGATCACCCGTTTGTCGGCCGGGTCCAGCACGCAGATATCCGCGTCCGATCCCGCCGCCAGCGCGCCCTTGCGGGGATACAGCCCCATGATCTTCGCCGCGTTGGTCGAGACCAGATCGACATAGCGCGACAGCGCATAGCCGCGCTTGCCGACCATTTCGGTGTACATCAGCGCGACGCGTGGCTCGACGCCGGCATTGCCGCCGGTGGTGTCGTCGATGCGCGCGCCTTGCAGCTTCTTCGCCAGCGTGCAGCAGATCTCGTCGGTGGCGACGCAGTTGATCGCGCCATCCAGCGTGCCGGCCCATAGCGCCGCCTGGTCCTCGGCCGATTTCAGCGACGGGTAGGTGTGATAGATCTGGCCGCGCGGCGTCTTATAGTCGTCCTTCGTGTAGAGCATGTACTGGTGCAGCGATTCGCCGTAGATCGGCACGCCGCGAGCGCGCGCCTCGCGAATTGCCGACACGCCGCTGGCCGCGCTGGTGTGCATCATATACAGCGCGGTGCCGGGCACTTTTTCCGCCAGCCGGATCACGCGGCGGAAGGAAATGTCCTCCGACAGCGTGTTGTGCACTTCGGCCATGTTCTCGAATCCGGTGCGGCCTTCGCGGATCAGCTTGCCGTACATGTGCATGACGATGTCATTGTCCTCGGAGTGGATGACCCCGAGGCCGCGTTGCGCCGCGAGCACCTGGAACACCTCCCAGATGTCGCCGAAATCCACCATGCGCCCGGTGCGCGACGGCGTGATGTCGGTGGTGAAAATCTTCACCGTGGGGAAGCCGGACTGGATCGCTTCCGCAAGCTGCCCCGGCAGGTCAACCGGCAGCGCACCCTCGACCATGATGTGCTGGGCGTAGTCGCAGGCGCAGTGGCCGTGCCAGTCGGCCTCGCGCCGCGCGATGGCGTCTCGCAGGCCGGCGCCCTGGCTGGCGCGGGTGAAGTCGATGATCGTGGTGGTGCCGCCGTGCAGCGCGGCTTTCCCCACCACGTCGGGCGGATCGGTGAGCGCGGCGCTGCCGTCGGGGTTGGGCAGGAACCACTTGCAGTGCACGTGCGGGTCGATGCCGCCGGGCATGACGATTTTCCCGCCGGCGTCGATCAGCCGCGTGCCGTCGGCCACCGGCAGGCTGCCCTTCGCGGCGACCGCGACGATCTTTTCCCCCGCGATCGCGATGTCGAACGCGCCGACACCCTGCGGCGTCACCACCGTATCGCCGCGCAGCACCAGATCGACCATGGCGTTCCCTCCCCCGGCTTCCGGCGCACATGGTTCCGCGTCTGGCGCGGGGGGGCAAGAGCGACGAGGCTCGCGTGGCCGGGGGTCGGGATAATCCTTCCGGCGCGTTGGCTGGATTACGCCATGGCCGCCCGTGGAACTGCGGGCCAGGTCGGTCGTCGCCCGATTATGTGGTCCGAGCAGCCGCAGCCGCTTCCCGAATCGCACGGGTCAGCCGGAACACTGTGGTCGACGGCCGGCCGAAGGCGGCACCCTCCTCAGTGCGTCGCCCGAGCTGCGCCTCGGCACGTCGCTCGGCTTCTTCGATCCGGGCGATGAGGTCGGCGCAGTTTGGCAGCTTGCTGCCAGTGGCGTCGTACTCGGGCCGCAGGCGACATAAATGCGCCTGCACCGCATGCCGATCATCGGGCCTGTCGAAGTCGGATTCATGCAAGATCAGCCAGACCTCGAAGCACGGATTCGAGCGCGCCGCCCCGATCTGATTGCGCTCGCACAGCGCCACGGCCTCGTCATAGCGTGGATGCTGGTCGCGGTCGAACACGGCCCAAACCTCGTCCTTCTCTTCGTAGGAATCCCGATTGCGGCGAGAGCGGCCCGCGATCCCAATCTCGCGGGCACGTGCCACCGCCCGCTCCGCGAGCGTGTAGGGAACACCGGCAGCAGGGACAATCACGAGGTCGATCAGGGCATTGGCCACCGTCCGCTGCAAGCTGCGGAAGTAAGCCGGCTCGGTATTTCTGCCTTCGCAGAACACCGTGAACCGCCGCTTTGGCTCGCGACTCGGCGGCCTGCGCCTGAGGGCAGGCGTTTGGCGAGCCGGCATGTGTCAGTCCGATGCGATGATGTCGATGGGAGAACCCGCAAAGGGGATTGCGCCGTAGCGGCCTTGCAGATAGCCGCGTTCCAGATTGTCGCCCTTGCGAGTGCGAAAATCGGTGAGAGGATACAGATGCGTAGCCCCTTCGGCATCCTTCTCGGTAAACCAGACCTGATCGCGTCGTAGTAAAGGAGAACGCAAAAGATTGGTGTCGTGGGTCGTGGCGATGAGTTGTGCACCCTTCGGATTTGTCTTCGGCGAGGCGAATAGGGCGAGCAGTGCCTCGCAAGCCTGGGTGTGCAAGCTGGCATCGAGCTCATCCACCACCATCAAGGAGGAGGCATCCAGCGCACGGAACGCTGGGGCAAGCAACGCAAGAAGCCGGCGCGTTCCATCGCTCTCGTCGTCCAAATCGAAGTAGATATCCGCGCCATTTCGACCGCGATGGGCAAATTCTATCTTATGTGGTTCGCTATCCACCTCAAGCTGGATACTCCGGGCGTTGCCGAATGTCTTTTCAATCAGAGATTGAAAGCCGCGCGCGAATTCCAGGCTTTCCTCCGTGAACTCGATTTTCTTCAGCCGTGTGCCTATCACCCCGGTTCCGACGCCGCCGAGAAATTCGACCACTCGTGGGTTTGCGTCGCTTCCTTTCGTCACGGGCCTTAGGTCCTCGCCTCCGACTGCGCGGAAGAAGCTACTGACCTTCGAGAGCTCCTCGTGGTCATTCTGTGTTGCCGCAGCAACGAACAGACTGTTCGGCCTGGTCAAATCCGCAACAATCCTATTACGTCCTCGAAGGTTCCGGCCGAACTCGAAAATCTGCTCCTTGCGCTCGAACAACATCTGGCGGCGACCACTGGGAAACGAGTAGAGCCATTCTCGCGTGAACGCCTGGTCCGACGCTTCGATGCCGTAGTGATAGCGCACTTCGTCGATAACGAAATCGACATCGCAGATTGTCGGCGCATTGCGGATTGCCGGGTCAAGTGCGAATGGCTCGCGCGGAACTTCGCCGCCGGGTTCCCCCCGGGTGTGCGAGAGCAAGACCGCTTGCCGCATCCAGCGCAGCGCCTTGACGAGGTTGCTCTTGCCTGAGGCATTCGCCCCATAGACAACCACGGCTGGCAGCAAATGCCCCCCCGCCGGCGGGCAGTCGATCAGGCCCCCCGGCGCGTCGTCGAGTGCCGACGCAACGAGCGACAGCTCCTGCATGTCGCAGATCGACCGAAGGTTCTGGACGCCAAAACGTAGCAGCATCGCCTGCTCCAATTGCACTCACCATGCAGTTTATGCACGGTTTTGGTTAACTTCCAACGAGTCAAGGCGAAAAAAATGCTCGGAACAGGCGGTCACGCTGTCGTGCCGGTGTCCCGATGAGCCATCATTGGCAGGGCTGGCAGCAGGGGTTCCGCATGCGTCCCCTCGCCCATTGGCACGCTGTCAGCGCCGGGCGCCCTGTCGAATGATCGCAGCGCTCGCACGCTGTCCCCGCAGCGGTGACCCACGGCGCGGCCTTGGGCCGGCTACAAGCGCGTCGCTCTCACCGACGCACGAGTCTCCCACCGAGTGGGCAAGATCAGGTCCCTTGCCAGCCGCGCGCTGGCGCGGGATAGCGGCGCGGCAACCCGGCATCCCTGGAGGCATCCGCATGTGGCCCATCCGCTCCGCGCTGTTCGTGCCCGCGCATCGCCGCGACTGGGTCGCCAAGGCGATCCGCGTCTCGCCCGGCGCCGCCGTGCTGGACATCGAGGACTCCGTGCCGCCCGCTTCCAAGCCACAGGCGATGGCGCTGCTGCGCGAGGAAATCGCCGAGTTGCGTGAAGCCGGCGTCGGCGCGTTCGTGCGCGTCAACCCGCTGTCGGAGCGCACAGGGGGAGAAATCGCCGCCGCGATGACCGAGGGGCTGACCGCGATTGTTCTCCCGAAGGCGGCCAACCCGGACGAAATACGCCGGCTGCACGACCTGCTGTCGTACCACGAAGGCCGCGCCGGCATGGCGCATGGCAGTGTCGGCATCCTGCCGCTGCCCGAGACCGCGGAGGGCATGTACGACGCCTGCGCGCTGGCCAAGGCCAGCCCGCGCGTCAAGGGCATCCACGGCGCGATCAGCGGCCCGGTGTCGGGCGATTTCGCGCGGGCGTTCGGCTTCCGCGCGACGACGGACGGCATCGAGCAATTGTATCTCGCGTCGAAAATGGTGCTGGACAGCCGGGCTGGCGGGGCACCGTACCCGATCGCCGGCATCTTCGGCACGCCGATGGACGATCTGGCCGCGGTGGAACGACTGGTGCGCCGTGCGCGCGACATCGGCTACAGCGGCGTCGCGGTGATGCACCCGTCGCATGTCGCGGTGGCCAACGCGGTGTACCGGCCGACGCCGGAGGACGTGGCGTATTTCTCCGGCCTGCTGCTGGCCTTCGAGGCGGCCGAGAAGGCCGGTTTGGGGGCAGTCAGCTACCAGGGCGCGATGGTCGATTACGCCATGCTGCCGCTGGCGCAGGAGGTCATGGCGGAAGCCCGGCGGCTGGGACTGGTGGCACAAGGGCGCTCGTCACAATGACTGTCAATACGATTGACCTCTCTCCCCCCGCTCCATAGCGTCGTCCGCATGTCCGCAGCGCTTCGCAACAACACCATCGCAATCCCGAAGGCCTGGCCCTTCGAGGAGGCGGCGAAAGTCGCGCACCGGATGGAGGCGTCCGGCAAGGGGCACGCCTTGTTCGAGACCGGTTATGGCCCATCCGGCCTGCCCCATATCGGCACCTTCGGCGAGGTCGCCCGCACCACCTGGGTGCGCAACGCCTTCACCTTGCTGACTGGCCTGCCATCCCGCCTGCTGGCGTTCAGCGACGACATGGACGGGCTGCGCAAGGTGCCGGACAATGTGCCGAACCGCGACATGCTGGCGCGGTATCTCGGCAAGCCGCTGACCCGCATCCCCGATCCGTTCGGTACCCATCCTTCCTTCGGCGCGCACAACAACGCCCGGCTGCGCGCCTTCCTGGATTCCTTCGGATTCGAGTACGAGTTTGCCTCCTCCACCGACTACTACGCCTCCGGCCGGTTCGACGCGGCATTGCTCCGCGTGCTGGAATGTTATGAAAAAGTGACCGAGGTCATCCTGCCGACGCTCGGGCCGGACCGGCGCGCGACCTATTCGCCGATCCTGCCGGTGCATCCGAAAACCGGCATCGTCATGCAGGTGCCGATGGAGCGCTGGGACGCGCAGGCCGGCACCGTGGTCTGGCGGGATCCGGACAGCGGCGAGCGGTTTGAAACCTCGGTGAAGGGCGGGGCGTGCAAGCTGCAATGGAAGGCCGACTGGGCGATGCGCTGGTACGCCCTCGGCGTGGATTACGAAATGTCCGGCAAGGACCTGATCGATTCCGTGAAACTGTCCAGCCGCATCTGCCGCGTGCTCGGCGGCGCGCCACCGGAAACCTTCACCTACGAACTCTTCCTCGACGAACACGCGCAGAAGATCAGCAAGTCGAAAGGCAACGGCCTGTCGGTGGACGACTGGCTGCGCTATGCCCCGCCGGAATCGCTGGGACAGTTCATGTTCAACGCGCCGCAGCGCGCCAAGCGGCTGTATTTCGACGTGATCCCGCGCGCGACGGACGAGTATCTCGCCAACGCCGAAAAGGCGCGCATCCAGCCGCCGGAGGAGGCGATGGCCAATCCGGCGTGGCATATCCATGCCGGACAGGTGCCGGAGTCGGCGCACAGCCCGGTGTCCTTCGCCATGCTGCTCAATCTGGCGAGCGTGGTGAACGCGGAATCGGCCGATATCCTGTGGGGCTTCATCCGCCGCTACAACCCGCACGCGACGCCCGAGGCGATGCCGTTCCTGGCGCGGCTGGTCGGTTACGCCGTCGCCTACTACCGCGACTTCGTGCGCCCGGCCAAGCGGTTCCGCGCGCCCGACGCGGCCGAGCAGACGGCGCTGGCCGATCTGGCCGACACGCTCGCGGCGCTGCCGGCGGAGACCGCGGCCGAGGACATCCAGAACGCGATCTACGCCGTCGGCAAGCGGCATCCCTTCGCCGAACTGCGCGCGTGGTTCGCCTGTCTGTATCAGGTGCTGCTCGGCCAGCCGGACGGGCCGCGCTTCGGGCAATTCGTCGCGCTCTACGGGATCGCGGAAACGGTGACGTTGATCCGGACATCGCTCGCGCGCCCGGCCGACGCCGCCTGACGGGGGATCGTGCCGTGACGCCGGTTCGCGCGGAACGGTTGAAGACGATCCTGCGGCACGCACCGGCGGTGCTCGGCGTGGGGCTGCTGATCGGCGCGGTGTTCGTCGTGCAGCGCGAGTTCCACAACCTGCGCGTCGCGGAAATCCAGCGCGCGCTGCACGAAATCCCGCAGCGCTCGCTGTTCATCGCGTTCGGCTGGACGCTCGCGGCGTACGGCGTGCTGACGTTCTACGACCGGCTCGGCACGTATTATGCGGGCAAGGCGGTCAGCTACG
>DATLQW010000240.1:0-9045 GCA_035535035.1 Acetobacteraceae bacterium | reverse complement strand
CGGCACATGGTTGCCGAGCCGGCGGAAGGCGGACAAGCCACCGGATTGCTCCAGTTCCCTCAACACCTCGGGAAACATCGGATACAACAGCGCCGGGTCGGCGGGGTTCAGCATATCGCGGATATGGTTGTCGCTCGGGATTTTGCTGATCCCGAACAGGCCCTCGCAGTTCGATCGCCCGCGGCCCTCCTGCAAGTGCCGCTGATACGCCAGGAAGGAGGGACATTGCATGAAGAGCATCGAGAACGCCGCCATGGCGATGTCGGCGATCGAACAGGTGGTGTTGATGCCCCGGCGCTTGTCGGGGAACGTTTCAAAGCATTGGCGCAGGCGGCGGATGAGGGAATCGAGGCGTTGCATCCGTATGTTGAGTCGTATCCTGGATGCGTTGCGAATCGGCGATTTGGGGGTTCGGTGCCGATTTTATCCCAGATGTGGCAATTTGGCCTCAGTTGGGGCAGTCAGACCGCCGGGCCGACGTCACCAGACCCCGCGCGGCTCCGCCGCCAACCAGCCGGGCGGTATTTGCAACTGCGATTCGTCCGCATTGAGAACCGCTGGACAACCGCCGGCGGCTTCGCCGGCGCAACTGCGGCAGCAGCCTTGCGCCGCGCCCTATAGGCTGCGGATCGCTCGGCGGGGGTCGCGGCGCGATCGCCGCGGGGTCTTGAACCAGGCATCCGGGTCGGGCGGCAGCGCCGCGTTGATCCAGTGGCTGTATTTGCCACCCTCGGGCGGGTTCACCACGCCGGCGATGTGCCCCGACGCCGCCAGCACGAAGCGCTTCGGCCCATCCGAATGCGAGGGTGACCGGTTACCCTTGCGTACACGGAAGGGTGGTCGCCATGATGCCGCCATGGTTCATCGGGCAGTGTCTGCCGAACGTCGTCGTGGTCGGGGAAACGCGACCGTCCCGTTGGCGTCCGCCGCGGGCTCGGTACGCCCGGTACCCCGGTGAACACCGAACGCTACGACGCCTTCGTTTCCGCGGTGACCAGCGAGTGCGGCAAGGCCCGCGACGCGGTGGCGACCGATCTGCGCAGGCTTGGCCTGCGTGTCGCGGTGCAGAGCGATCTGCGGCACGACCCGGCGGAAGTGTCGCTGCTGCAGACGCTGCACGACACCATTCAGGACTGCGACGAGGTACACTGCCTGATCGGCCGCCGCGGCGGCGACGTGCCCTCGGCCGAAAGCGCCGCGCCGTTCAGGGCCTTCCTGCCGGCCGGCATTGCCGAGGCGTCCTATACGCAGTGGGAATATTTCTTTGCCCGCCATTAGGTGCCGGAGCGGACCTGGCTTTACCTGACGGCCGAGTCCTACCTGCCGGACGAACCGGCGCCGGCCGGCGAGGATCGCCCCGACCTGCAACGGCGCTTCCTGGATCACCTGCGCCAGCGCAATGACCAGTACGTGCGCTTCGCCACGCTCGATGGCGCGCGCGCCGAGGTGGCCCTGGTGCGCCGTGCGCACGACCACGCGGGCAAGGCGCATGACGGCGGCCACGCCGCGACACCCGAGAAGCTGTCCCGCAGTATCGCCGCCAACGCCGTCGGCAGCTTCATCGCCGGCGCGCTGTTGTCGGGGCTGACGCTGCTGTTCGCGCAACTGGGCCGCGGTCATGCCCTGGTCACGCTGCTGCTCGTGCCGGCGCTGCTGCTGGGCGGCGGCAGCGCCGTCGCGTCCTTCATGATGTATCGCCGCTACGAGACCATCCTGACCGGGCGCGGCTCCGATGCACACGCGGCCTATGTCGCCTTGCGCCAGAGCCTGACTGAGGGCGGCGTGGCCGCACGCATCTACGCGGACCGGCTGCGCCGCGCGCTGAATGCGGTGGATCGCTTCTTCGGCGACGACAAGATGGCAGACCGCACGCTGTTCCCTCACGCCTTCGGCTTGAAAGGCGCGTGGCCGCTATGGACGGCGGCTGCGTTCGACCGCTGCCTGCTGCTCGCGTTGCTCTATCCGATTGCGACAATCATGATCTTCTGGGTGTTCTCCGGTCATGTCGGGTCGGCCGAGCGCGCGCTGCTGATGCGTCCTGATGTGGCTGGTTGGCAACGTGGCCTGCTGCTGGCCGGGATGGTGCTTGCGGGCTATTGTATCTGGCGCGGTGCGCGCACGACCGGTTGGGCCGGTTTTGTGTGGGCGGCTGTGGCTGGCGCTGTCGCTTTCGCTGGCGCTGTCGCTTTCGCTGGCGCTGTCCTCAATGAGCGCACTGCCCGTGGCCAATGGCAAGGGGCGTTTCAAATCGGGTTGGTCGTCGTCCTGACGATGGTGTGCCTGGCGGCTGCCGGCACCGCCGCGTCCTCCAACACATGGCCCGTCGCAGGCGCTTTGCTGTTGTTCCTGGGCCTGCTCACCCTGATCAATGCGCCGTTCGATAGGGCCGCGCTGGGCCTGACGCGGGCGCTGCTGCGCCGCGGCCTCGAACTCGGCGCCTGGTACCCCTATGGGCTGGCCGCGCTCGATGCCCTGGCCGCCACCGTCGTCATCGCCCTGCTCACCGTCGTCAGCGTGCTCGGTGTGCAACTCTTCGACGATCTGGCCGCGCATGCCGGCGGCGGGCACGCGCGCATCCTGCCGATTGACAAACTGGTCAACGGCATCGCCGCCAACCCGGGGGCGCCGCAATACTGGTGGGCCTACGCGATGCTGTTCTCCACCATGATCCCCAGCCTGCTCAACCTGATGATCGGCGGCGCGTCGCTGCTGCGCGGCGTGCCGTGGCTCAACACCGCGCTGCGGTGCGCGATGCCGCCGCACCGCGCACCGCGCGGCTTCGACCGGGACTGGATCGCGGCGGTGCTGACCGGGCAGGTGTTCCTCGGCGGCTTGCTCGGCATCGCGGTGCAGGCGGTGCTGGTCTATCTCGTGATCGGCCTGCTGCTGCCGGGGTTCGGCCTGGATCTGCTCGGCCTGGCGCGAGCCGTCACGGCGCCCGATCTTCCCGGGCACTTGGTTACCTGGCTTCTCGGTCCGCTCCCGCATTGAACGCACCGCCGCAGCGCACCCTTTTCGCCAGCCCGCCGGCTTCCTATGATCTGCGTCATGGATGACATCACCCTCACTCCGGACCTGGAGCGATTTGCCGCCGAGGCGGTGGCAGCCGGGCGGTATCGCGACATGTCCGAGGTCGTGCAGGCCGGCCTCTCGCTGCTGAAGGAGGCGGAAGCCGAGGTAGCGGACTTCGTGGCCTCGCTCGAGGCCGCGAGAGCCGAGGGCGAGCAAGACGGGTTCCTGACCGCAGCGCAGGTGGAAAACCGCGTACGGCAGGCCATTGCGAGAGTCGCAGCGCGCCACGGGTGAGCATCGGCATCTTCACGCCGCGAGCCGCGCGGGAGTTGGAAGAGGCGGCGGAGCGGATTGGCGAGGACAGGCCCAACGCAGCGGAGGCGTTCCTGCAGGCGGCACTGAGGGCAGCAGCCCGTGTTGTCGAACGGCCGCGGCTTGGAAACGTTCGGCCTTACGTGCCTCCGCGCTATCGTTTCTGGCCGCTGCGGCGGTACTCCTAACCTGCTTGTGTACGACACCATGACAGATCCCGTCAGGATCCTCCGAGTAGTCCATATGCGGCGTGACCTACCTCGCATCCTGTCTCATTTGCGGGACTAGAGGCGGGGAGGCCAATCTGGGCGGCCAGATCCCACCGGCGATCGCCACCTCAGCTCAGCCTTACCCGCACATAACTCCCCGGCGCGTCCTCGATCGGCTTCAGCTTGCCGTCGCCCGGCGCCCGCGCCGGCACGTGCTCCTTCGCCTGCGCCGACACCCAGCGGTGCCAGTCGGGCCACCACGAGCCGGCGATTTCGGTCGCGCCTTTGAACCAGGCGTCGGGGTCGGGCGGCAGCGCCTCATTGATCCAGTGGCTGTATTTGCCGCCCTCGGGCGGGTTCACCACGCCGGCGATGTGCCCCGACGCCGCCAGCACGAAGCGCTTCGGCCCGCCCAGCAACTGCGTGCCGCGATAGGTGGATTTCCACGGCGCGATGTGGTCCTCCCGCGTGGACAGGAAATACGCCGGCACCTTGACCTTGCGCAGGTCGATCGGCACGCCGGACAGCGTGATGCCGCCCGGCTTCGACAGCAGGTTCTCCTGGTACATCTTGCGCAGATAGAAGCTGTGCATGCGTGCCGGCATGCGCGTGGAATCGGCGTTCCAGTACAGCAGGTCGAACGGGAACGGATCGTTGCCGAGCAGATAGTTGTTGACGACGAAGGACCAGATCAGGTCGTTGGCGCGCAGCATGTTGAAGGTCGTCGCCATCTCGCTCCCTTCCAAAAACCCGCGCTTGTTCATCTTGTCTTCAAGCGACGTCAGTTGCTCTTCGTCGATGAACACTCCAAGCTCGCCGGCTTCCTCGAAATCCGTCAGCGCCACGAAGAACGTCGCCGACTTGATGCGGTCGTCGTTCTTCACCGCCATATAGGCCAGCGTGCTCGCCAGCAGCGTGCCGCCCAGGCAATAGCCGATCGCGTTCACCTCGCGCTCGCCGGTCGCCTGTTCGATCGCATCCAGCGCCGCCAGATAGCCCTGCTGCATGTAGTCCTCGAAGCCCTTCTCGGCGAGCGTCTCGTCCGGATTGACCCAGGAGATCATGAACACCGTATGGCCCTGCGACACCGCCCAACGGACGAGACTGTTCCGCGGCCGCAGGTCGAGGATATAGAACTTGTTGATCCAGGGCGGCGCGATCAGCAGCGGACGCTTCAGCACCGTCGCGGTCGCGGGGGCATACTGGATCAACTGCATCAGCTCGTTCTGATAGACCACCTTGCCCGGAGAGACGCCGATATTCTCGCCGAGAGTGAACGCCTCCATATCGGTCATCTTGATGCGCAGCTTGCCCTTGCCGCGCTCCAGATCGCCCAGCAGGTTGCTCAATCCCTTCAGCAGGTTCTCGCCGCCGGTCTCGGCGGTCTTGCGCAGCACCTCCGGGTTGGTGAGCAGAAAGTTGGAGGGGCTCATCGCGTCGCAAAACTGCCGGGAATAGAAATCGACCTTCTGCGCGGTCTTCTTGTCCAGCCCGTCCACGTGCGTCACCACGTCCTGCACGTAACGCGCGGACAGCAGGTAGGACTGCTTGATGAAGTCGAACACCTCGCTGTCCTTCCAGGCGTCGTCCTTGAAGCGCCGGTCGGACGCCGGTGCGTCGATCACCGGCTCGGACTCGATGCCCATCATGCGCCGCGCGGTGTTTTGCCACAGCGTCATGTAGTCCTGCCAGAAGCCGATCTGCGCCTTCATCATCTGCGCCGGATTGGCCATCAGCCGCGCCGTCATCTCCAGGAACGCGCTGCCGACGTTCAGCGGATCGACCTCCTGCGCATCCTGGCCCTGGCGCTTCAGCCATTCGCTGACGATGCGCTGCGACCGCTCGGCGATGTCGGCCATCGAACGGCCGACCGCGCCGGCGTCGGGCAGCTTGAACGCCCCCGCCTCCGGGCTGTCGGCGCTCTTGGCGCCGGTTTTGGTCCCGGTGGTGCTGGTCTCGGCCATGGAGCATCCTTTGCGTCGGCACCGTCACCGGCTAGAGAAGCGGCGACAGCGCAAGGCAGGTCCGACATATGGTGATTCGCGGAAAGGGCGCGCAACCTACTGACGCACGCTTCCGGGTTCAAGCGGCGGCCTGGGCTCTGTTATGCGGTGTGGCGCCGCTGCTGGCCGGGTGCTCGTCGGTGCCGTCGTCGGTCAACCCGGTGAGCTGGTGGCACGACCTTGAAGGCGGAGCGATTGCCCGCCAGCGACCGCCGCCGCCGGGGGCGAACCAGCCCTATCCCAATCTGGCGACCGTTCCGGCCAGGCCGCAGGCGCCGGACAGCAAGGCCCTGGCCGCAATCACCCAGGGCCTGGTCGCCGACCGGGCGCACGCCGACTATCTGGCCGCGGCGACGCCGCTGCCGGATCCGTCCTCGCCCACCGCCTCCCCGGCGCTGTTCGGCCAGGGCACCCTGCCGCCACCGCCGCCCGCCTCGGCCGCCGGACCGACGCCGCTCGCCAGCGCATCCCTGCCGGCCGCTTCCGCCCCGCCCGTGCCAAGCGGCCCGCCACCCGCGCCGTCGCCCGCGCCGGTCCGTCCGGTGCGGACCACGCCGCTGGCGCCACCCGCCGCCGTCGCCCCGCCCGTGCGGGCGAGTTCCACGGTGCCATCGGGGGCCGGCGCGCCTTCGTCCCCTGTGTCTCCCGGCAACGCGGCCCCGCACGTCGCCCAAAATGCGCCGCTCGCGCCGCCGGGCGCCGCCGTCATCCCGCCGCCCGTCGCCGCCCCCGGACCGCCCATTCCCACCGCGCCGCCCGCGCCGCCCAGCCTGTCCGGGCCGGGTGCGCCCGCCATCGCGCCGACCGTGGTCGCCTCCGCCGCCGCACCCACGGCACCGGCGCCGCGCGCAAATAACGCCACCACCGTCGAGTTCGTGCTGGGATCCGCCATTTTGCCGCCCGGGGCAGCCGACGTCCTCAAGGGCGTCGTCGCCAAACGCGGCCAGGCGGTGATCGCAGTCACCGGCTATGGCGAGGCGAAATCCGACGATCCGGATGCGCAATCCGCCGCATTGAGCCTGGGCCTGTCGCGCGCCCAGGCGGTCGCCAACGTGCTGACCGGCGACGGGGTCCCGGCCGCCGCCGTGCGCGTCGGCGCCGAAGCCGGTGGTCGCGGCGCGAGCCTGCGTCTGATACAATAGCCTGCCGTCCGCGAAAGGCCGACCATGCCCACCGATTCCTCCGGCGAGTTCCACCGCATCCGCCGCCTGCCGCCCTACGTGTTCGCCGAGGTCAATGCCGCCAAGGCCAAGGCCCGCGGCGCCGGCGAGGACATCATCGACCTCGGCATGGGCAACCCGGACAGCCCCACCCCGCCGCACATCGTCGCCAAGCTGGTCGAGGCGGTGCAGGACCCGCGCACCCACCGCTACTCCGTCAGCAAAGGCATCCCCGGGCTGCTCCGCGCGCAGGCCGCCTACTACGCCCGCCGGTTCGACGTTGGGCTGAACCCGGAAACCGAGGTCATCGCCACGCTCGGCTCGAAGGAGGGGCTGGCCAACCTGGCCTCGGCCATCACCTCGCCCGGCGACACCATTCTGGTGCCCAACCCGTCCTATCCGATCCACCAGTTCGGCTTCATCATCGCCGGCGCCGCGGTGCGCTCGGTCCCCGCCATGCCGGACGCGGACATGCTGCGCGCGCTGGACCGCGCGGTGCGGCATTCGGTGCCGAAGCCGACCGCGTTGATCGTCAATTTCCCATCCAACCCCACCGCCTACCTCGCCGACCTGGATTTCTATCGCGAGATCGTCGCCTTCGCCCGGCGGCACGAGATCTGGGTGATGTCGGACCTCGCCTATGCCGAGATCTATTTCGGCGACAACCCGCCGCCCTCGATCCTGCAGGTGCCCGGCGCGAAGGACATAGCGGTGGAGTTCACCTCGATGTCGAAGACCTACTCAATGCCCGGCTGGCGCATGGGCTTCGCCGCCGGCAATGCGCGGCTGATCACCGCGCTGACGCGGATGAAGTCATACCTGGACTACGGCGCGTTCACGCCGATCCAGGTCGCCGCCGCGGCGGCGTTGAACGGCCCGCAGGACTGTGTGGAGCAGATGCGGGCGCTGTACAGGGAACGCCGGGACGTGCTGATCCGCGGACTGGCCTCGGCCGGCTGGGACGTGCCTTCGCCGGATGGCTCGATGTTCGCCTGGGCGCCGGTCCCGCCGCGCTTCGCCTCCCTCGGCAGCGTCGAGTTTTCCAAACTGCTCCTCGCACGCGCCAAGGTCGCGGTGGCCCCCGGCCTGGGATTCGGCGAGCATGGCGAGGGGTACGTGCGCATCGCCCTGGTGGAGAACACCCACCGCCTGCGTCAGGCGATCCGCAACATCCGCGGCTTCCTGCAGGCGGGGACCAACCAAATGGAGCCGGCCGAGGCAGCGATGTCGTGAGGTTTGTGCTGTCCGGCAGGCCGGTCAGGCCGCCGGCGCGGGATCCGCGGCGCGAAGGCGTTCCTCCAGCGTGGCCCGCTTGTCGTGCAGCAGTTGGTCCAGCGTGAACGGACATTCGGCTGGCCAGGGCAGCGGCGCGGTTCCGTCGTATTGGACGGGCTCGAGTTGCTCCTGGGCGTCGGCATAGAGCAGGGCCACGTCGATCCTTTGTCGCATGGATGGCGCAAACCGCCGTGCCGCCTCCTTTTGAAACGCGACAAATTCTCCCTGCCAGTGACCGGCGGACGGACAATCCGGCCAACCGCATACCTTCAGGAGATGCACCAGCATCTGATGCAGATAGCTCTGGACGGCATGCAGTTCGGACAGACCCACGTCCTCGATTTCCTCGACCACATGCTCCCAGTCCAGGTCGTTCACCCGTTCCCCGCGCGCGAGGCGGCGCAACAGGTCGGCCTGGTATTCGGACCAGGCAAGGACGTCGCGATCGTAGAGATCGTCCGGCATGGGGACAGAATAGCCGAAGCGGCCTGACCGTGCCAGGGAAGCGCGATCGGTTCGCGCAGTCGGCAGTCCCATCGAGGTTCCGCGAGCAAGCCGGTCGTGGGTCGGTATGGCCGTCACGTGCCGGCCCAAGGCGGCAGTCGCTGAGCCGCTTTGCCGGACCAGGCGGAGTCGACTCGAGTCAGACGTTTGACGGCCCAGCCCCGGCTCCCGAAAGCGGATAATCATGTCCTCTGTGGCGGCCGCTCGTTCTCGCTTCTGCATACGCTCAACTGGCCGAAAGCTGTGAGCGGTGCCGCCGTCACGTTCCAGGGCCACCTTCCTTGGCCTTTTTACCCCTGGCCGAATCCGCCGCTGAAGCGGCTCCTTCGCGCGACGCCGCTGCTGCCCGGGCTGTCCCAGCCACTCGGCCCGCCAGGGCTAGCGCACGCCCGTCGATTGCGATCAAACCCAAAGCTATGAGCAACATCCCCGCTAGCCCATCTTATTCACCGGATAAGTCGATCCCGGATTGATAGTGAGCAAGCAATGGAACCCGGCGCGCCCCATCCGCGGCAGGGTGACCCGCATTTCAGTCCATATCTGTCAGGCGCCAGGGGTTGATCAGGAGGG
>DATLQW010000239.1:0-16289 GCA_035535035.1 Acetobacteraceae bacterium | reverse complement strand
CCCTCCTGATCAACCCCTGGCGCCTGACAGATATGGACTGAAATGCGGGTCACCCTGCCGCGGATGGGGCGCGCCGGGTTCCATTGCTTGCTCACTATCAATCCGGGATCGACTTATCCGGTGAATAAGATGGGCTAGTGCCCTGCGTCGTTGATTCTGTGGGCTGACCTCTGGATGGACGCCAGCGCCGGCGCCCGCGCAAGGTCGACTCCGGCGCTCGGTTGGGTCGGGGGGGTGCCGTTTGGTCCTCGGGGTTCAGCGTTTCTTAAGATCAAGCATTTAACACGGAGGACACGGAGAACCACGGAGCAGCGCGGAGGCCACCACTGAATGTTGCTTGCGCGCGAATTGACCGAACGAGCCATCGGGCTGGCCATCGAAGTGCACCGACTGACCGGACCGGGCATGTTGGAACCGGTTTATGAAGGCTGCCTCTGCCATGACCTGGAGCAAGCCGGAGTTCCGGTGTCCTACAAAGGCGTCCAGTTCGACGAAGGCTTTCGCGCGACCATTCCCGTGGACCGGCAACTGATCATTGAAATCAAGGCTGTTGCGAATATCCTGCCGGCGCATGACGCTCAGGTCCTGACCCACCTCCACATGAGCGGCCTGCGCCTCGGCCTGCTGTTCAATTTTCATGCGCGGCTGTTGAAGAACGGCCTGCGGCGATTTGTCGTCTGAACCGCTCCGTGCTGCTCCGTGGTTCTTCGTGGTCTCCGTGTTGAATGCCAGCGACAGAACGGCCCGCACGGACCGCACGGCGTCATCGGACATGACCGCTCCACGCCAGCGAGACCGGTTCGCGAGCGTCGCCGTTTGTCGTCGCAAACCGTCCGTGCGGAGCGATCTCCGCACTATGAGCGACGCAGGGCACTAGGCTGGCGAACGACCCAGCCGCGCCTGGCGCGCGAGGCGCGGTCCCTTGGCGACCGACAGCAACACGTCGAGATCGGCGACCAACTGCTGCAACACCGCGTCGTCGCGCGGGCCGAACTCTGTTTGGTGCGCGCGGACCCGGTGCAGCAACTCCGCCGCAAGGACACGCAGCCCCACCAGCGTCGCCGTCTGGCCGGTCAGCCGGTCCGCGTCCAATGCAGCGACCACCGCCTCGGCAGCTTCGGCGAAGACCGCCGCAAGCGCGGTGATCCCGCCGAGCGACAATGCCGCGCCGTCGCTGACTTCACCTTGCGCCGCGAGCCGGGCTCGCAGGAAGCGAAATGCGCCGAGCAGTGTGAAGGTGCCTACGGCGTCTTCGATGTCGCGGAAGGGGAGGGCCATGGTTTCGTAGGCGCTGCCCTCGGGTCCGAGCAAAGCCGAACGCGGCACAGGCACGTTGTCCAGCAGCAGGCCGCAATGGCGCGACGGGCGCAATGCGTGGAATGCCGGCATGTCCTTCAGCGTCACGCCTTGCGCATCGTGTGGCACCAGAAATGCGCTGTAGCGTTTGCGGCCGTCCTGTTCCGCGGTGATCGCCAGCACGATGAACATATCGGCCGCCGGACCGTTGCTGACCCAGGCCTTCTCGCCGGTGATGCGGAAGCCCTCACCGTCCGGTTCGGCCCGTGTCGTCAGGCGCTTCGGGTGGGCGCCGGCGCCCGGTTCTGAAATGGCAACGGCTGCCGCGCGTCCCAGCCATGCGGCACGCTGGGCGGCGTCGCCGAACCCGGCGATGAAGCAGCGCGCCGCCATTTGCCGCCCACCCCACACGCCGGCGATTCCGGGCAGGCCGGTGCGCTCGACCAGCGCCGCTTTGGTGCGCGCGATCGCGGTGTAGCTGCCGGCCGGAGACAGCAGTCCGGCTTCCGCCATGCCGTCCAACGGATCGCGTTCCAGGTTGGCGCAGCGCGCCAGCCACGTTTCGATTTGCGCGGCGATATCGCTTGACATGCCGCATCCTGGCCGCGCCGCGAGGCTGCATCAAGCGGGCGTGCAGCCGCCCCCATTGCCAACCCACACCGCCCCGGGTGTAGCCTGCCCTCCCGTCCCACGCGGGCCAACGAAAGCAGGAGGACCGGTCATGCTGCTCGGCTATTTCGCGATGCCCTCGCATCCCCCGGAGAGAGGCCTGAAGGAAGGCCACGACTGGGACTTGCAGACGCTGCGCTGGCTCGACGAACTCGGCTACGACGAGGCATGGATCGGCGAGCACTACACGGCGCCCTGGGAACCGCATCCGTCGCCCGATCTGCTGATCGCCCAGGCACTGCTGCAGACGAAACGCCTGCGCATCGGTCCCGGCGGCTTCCTGCTGCCGTATCGCCACCCCGCCGAACTTGCCGCGCGCGTGGCGATGCTCGACCACCTCTCCGGCGGGCGGCTGAATTTCGGCGTCGCCGCATCCGGCCTGCCGACCGACTGGGCGATGTTCAACGTGGACGGCATGGCCGGCGTCAACCGCGAGATGACGCGCGAGGCGCTCGACATCATCCTGCGGCTGTGGAGCGACGAACCGAGCTTCACCCACACGGGCAAATTCTGGACGGTGACGAAGCCGGAGCCGATGTTCGGCTTCCTGCGCCCGCACATTTTTCCGTTGCAGAAGCCGCATCCGCCGATCGGGGTCGCCGGGTTCTCGAAAAGCTCGGATACGTTGAAGCTGGCCGGCGAACGCGGGTTTCTCCCGCTGTCGCTGAACCTCAACCCGGCCTATGTCGCCAGTCACTGGGAGGCAGTGGAGATCGGCGCCGCCCGCTCCGGCCGCACGCCCAACCGCAACGATTGGCGGCTGGTGCGCGAGGTGTTCGTCGCCGACACCGACGCCGAGGCGTGGAAGCTCTGCGTCGGTGGCATGATGGGCCGCATGATGCGCGAATACTTTCTTCCACTGCTCGGCAATTTCGGCTTCCTCGAATACCTCAAGCACGATCCGGATGTGGCGGATTCCGATGTCACGCCGGAATATTGCGCGAAGCACAACTGGCTGGTCGGCTCGCCGGCGACGGTGGCGGAGAAGCTGGAGCGCATCTACCACGAGGCCGGCGGCTTCGGCGGGCTGCTGGTGTTCGGCTTCGACTATCTGGAGAACCCGCAGGCCTGGCACCGCTCGCTGAAGCTGTTCAAGGAGGAGGTGGCGCCGCGCGTGGCGCACCTGGTTCCGGGGCGGAAAGCGGCGGCCGAATAACACGAACGCGCATGCGGCGCTGACCCGTACGACGCGCCGCACGGCAACGGGGCCTGTGGCGCCAGGGCGGCGACGTGCCCGGGCGTTGGCAGGGGCGTTGTCAGGCGGTCAGCACCTCCAGCAGGTGGCCGTTCGGGTCCTTGAAGTAGAAGCCACGCCCGCCGTGGCGGTGGTTGATCGCCATGTCATCGGGCGAGCGCGGCCCGCTGCCATAGGGAATGCGCTGCTCCTTCACCCGCCCAAAGATCGCGTCGAATTCCGGATCGCTCACCTTGAAGGCGTAGTGATGGGGTTCGAACGTGGCGCGGGTGTCGAAATCCAGCACCAGCGTGTCGTTCAATCGCACCGGAGCGAAATGCGAAACCGCGCCTTCGTAGTCCAGGCCGAAGACATGCGCGAAGAACCTGGCGGACGCCGCGTTGTCGTGCGCGGGAACGATCGTGTGATCGAGCAGGATTGGCATGGCTGCCTCCCGATGTCGTTGCCTGGGCCCGCGTTGGTGCGTGGCCGCGGCGCAGGCTAGCACCGCCGGCTGCCGGACTGCGACAGGGCTTTACTTAAGTTGTTGCTTTTGTATTCGCGCCCTGATACTAAAGCCTATGCTTAACCAACTCGCCCCGCTCGACCTCGCCTTCCAGGCGCTCGCCGATCCCACGCGGCGGGCGATGCTGGAACAACTTGCTCGCGGGCCGGCCTCGGTCAGCGACCTGGCGCGGCCGTTTGCCATGTCGATGCCCGCGGTGATGCAGCACCTCGCGGTGCTGGAAAGTTCCGGACTGGTTTGCTCGCAGAAGAACGGGCGGGTGCGGACGTGTCGGATCGAACCGCAGGGCCTGGGCCGGGTCGAAGCCTGGATCAACGCCCGCCGCCGGGAATGGGAACAACGGCTGGACCGGCTGGGCGAGTACCTCGACGAACTCAAGACGCAAGGAGACAGCAATGCCTGACGCCAACGCCGCTGTGCCGCCTCTGGTCATCTCCCGCAGCTTCGATGCGCCGCGCGCGCTGGTGTTCCGGGCATGGAGCACCGCGGATCACGTCAGGCGCTGGTTCAGTCCGGAAGGCTTCACGGTTCCCGAGGCCGAGATCGACTGCCGCGTGGGTGGCGTGTTCGCCGTGTGCATGCGCTCGCCGGATGCGCACCTGCATTGGTGCCGCGGCAGGTTCACGGAAGTATCGCCGCCGGACCGCCTGGCGTTCTCCACCGATGTGACCGACGGCGATACGCTGATGTTCGTCGCGCACACCGCGGTGACGTTCGAGGAGGACGGCGCCGGCACGCGCATGACGGTGCGGCAAAGCTACGACATGCCGAACGACTCGTTCCGCTGGGCGGCCGAGGGCGCGCCGGCGGGCTGGCGCACCACGCTCGACAAGTTTGCGCGCGAGGTGGCGCGGATGCGGGAGCGTTCCGTCGTGCACGACACGTTTTCCATCGAGCGCGTGTATGACGCCGCACCGGCGACGGTGTTTCGCGCACTGACGGACCAGGACGCGAAGGCACGCTGGTTCGGCGGCGGCGATGATTGGACGGTGCTGGAACGGACGATGGACGTGCGGCCCGGCGGCCGCGAGCGGGCGAAAGGCCGCTGGGCGAACGGCACCGTTACCCTGTTCGACGCCGTCTATTTCGACGTGATCCCCGATACACGGCTGATCTACGCGTACGACATGTATATAAACGAGCGAAAGCGTTCCGTCTCGCTGGCGACGATCGAGTTGCTGCCGGCGGGCACCGGGACGCGGCTGATCGTGACGGAGCAAGGTGCGTTCCTGGACGGCTACGAGGATGCCGGATCGCGCGAGCACGGCACCGGGTTTCTGCTGGATCGGCTGGGGGCGTCGCTCGCGGGGTGACCGTCAGACCGGACGAAGCGGCGCCCGATTGATCCGATCGTCTGTCCGGAGGCGCCGACCTCTGCTATGGCTGCCTCACAAACAGCGATGGGCGATCGCAAGATGCTACCTCGGATGTTTCCCCGGCATCGGCTGGAACCAGGTGGACCATGAGCTCTCGTGTCCTGCACCGCTCCGGCGGCCAGCCTCCCGTCGCCACGTCAGGCGAGGGCATCTATCTCCACACCGCCGACGGGCGGAAAATCATCGACGCATCGGGCGGCGCCGCGGTTGCGTGCCTCGGCCACGGCAATCGCCGCATCGCCGAGGCGATCGGCCGGCAGGCGGCGACCATGGCTTATGCCCATACCGGCACGTTCAGCAGCCAGCCGGCGGAGGACCTCGCGCACATCGTGCTGGACGGCGAACCCGGCGGGCTGACGCATGCCTATTTCTGTTCGTCCGGCTCGGAAGGCACCGAGGCGTCACTGAAGCTGGCACGGCAATACTACGTCGAAATCGGCCAGCAACAACGCGTGCATTTTATTGCGCGCCGCCAGGGCTATCACGGCAACACGCTCGGTGCCCTGGCGGCCGGCGGGAACATGATGCGCCGCGCCATCTATGAGCCGATCCTGTCACAAGCGTTCAGCCTGGTGTCGCCCTGCTTCGCCTATCGGTTCCAGCGCGACGGCGAATCGGACGCGCAATACGTCGATCGGCTTGCCGACGAGCTGGAAGCCGAGTTCCAGCGGCTCGGCGGCGAGACGGTCGCCGCGGTGCTGGCGGAAACCGTGGTCGGCGCCACTACCGGCTGCGTCACCGCGCTGCCTGGCTATTTCCGGCGCGTGCGCGCGATCTGCGACCGGCACGGCGCGCTGCTGATCCTCGACGAGGTGATGTGCGGCATGGGCCGCACCGGCACCATGCACGCCTGGGAACAGGAGGGAATAACGCCGGACTTGCAGGTGGTGGCGAAGGATCTCGGCGGCGGCTACCAGCCGATCGGCGGCGTGCTGATCGGGGCGAAAATCGTCGATGCGATCAACGCCGGTTCGGGCAGCTTCATGCACGGCCACACCTATCAGGCGCATCCGGTCGCCTGCGCTGCCGCGCTGGAAGTGCAGCGCATCATCCGGGGGGACAACCTGCTGGACAATGTCCGCGCCATGGGCGCCCGGCTGGAAGCCGCCCTGACCGAGCGCTTCGGCAACCACCGCCAGGTCGGCGATATCCGCGGCCGCGGCCTGTTCTGGGCGCTGGAATTCGTCGCCGATCGCGGGACAAAACAGGCATTCGATCCGGCGCTGAAGGTGAACGAGCGGGTCAAGCGCGAGGCGCTGGCGCGCGGCGTGGCGATCTACCCGATGGGCGGCACGATCGACGGCAGGCGTGGCGACCACATCCTGATCGCGCCGCCCTATATCGCCACGGCGTCCGACATCGACACGATCGTCGATCGGCTCGGCGCCGCGGTGGATGCGGCGGTCGCCGGCGCGGTCAGGTGATCCTGCGAAGCAGTCGCAATATTCAGCGCACCGCTTGACCTGAACCGCGCAGCCGCCACATTCCCGGCCATGCGCAATTTCTCGGACCTGACCGAACGCGAAGTCCTCGCCTTGGCCATCGCCAACGAGGAGGAGGACAACCGTATCTACACCGACATCGCCGAGGGGCTGCGGGAGGACTATGCCGGCAGCGCCAAGGTGTTCAGCGAAATGGCCGAGGAGGAGAGCGGCCACCGGCAGCGTCTGCTCGAGCTGTACCGGGCGAAGTTCGGCGAACACATCCCGCTGATCCGCCGCCAGGACGTGCGCGGCTTCGTGCTTCACAAGCCGGTCTGGCAGATCCTGCCGCTCAACCTCGACGAGGTCCGCAACCTCGCCGAGAGCATGGAAATCGAGACGCAGCAATTCTACCGCCGCGCCGCCGCCCGCAGCGAGGACGTGTCGGTTCGCAAACTCCTCGGCGACCTGGCCGAGGCCGAAGTCGAACACGAGCATCGCGCCGACCAGTTGCGTGACGAGAACCTGCCCGAGAACGTGCGCCGCGACGAGGACGTGCACGCCCGCCGCTCCTTCGTGCTGCGGGTGATCCAGCCCGGGCTGGCGGGGCTCATGGACGGTTCGGTCTCCACGCTGGCGCCGGTGTTCGCCGCCGCGCTGGCCACGCAGAACACCTGGCAGGCCTTCGTGGTCGGCCTGGCCGCGTCGATCGGCGCCGGCATCTCCATGGCCTTCGCTGAGGCGCTGTCCGACAACGGCAGCCTGACCGGCCGCGGCGCGCCCATTCTTCGCGGCGCCATCACCGGGGTGATGACCACGCTGGGCGGCATCGGCCACACGCTGCCGTTCCTGATCCCCGCGTTCTGGACCGCGATGGCCGTCGCCGTCGCCGTGGTGGTGGTGGAACTCGGCGTGATCAGTTGGGTGCGCTGGAAATACATGGACACACCACCGCTCTACGCCACGTTGCAGGTGGCATTCGGGGGCGCCCTGGTGTTCGCCTGCGGCATCCTGATCGGCAGCAGTTAGGGTCGGTTCCGTGCCCCCACCCATGGCCGGCGAACCTGCCGCAACGCAGGGCCTTCGCCACGCACCGGCCACCATCGTGCTGCACTGGCTCAGCGCGGTGCTGGTGGCATCGTTGTGGACCATCGGCAAGACCATCGACTTCGCGCCGAACGGACCACTGCGCATCGATTATCGTTCGCTGCATATGCTGCTCGGCGTTACGCTCGGCATCGTGCTGGTCATCCGCCTGGCCTGGCGCACGATTCGCGGCGGCATGCTGCCGGCGCTGGACCACGGGCTGCTGCTGTTCATCGCGCGGGCGACGCATTGGCTGCTTTACGCGCTGATGCTGGTGACGGTGGGGCTGGGTGTCCTGAATGTCTGGGTGCGTGGCGATTGGATATTCAACCTGGTCCACGTCGCGCAACTGGTTCCCGGCGATCGCGCCTTCGTGCGGCAAATCGGCGACTGGCACGCGCTGGTCGCGGATGCCGTGCTGGTCGTCGCCGGCCTGCACAGTGCGGCGGCATTGTTCCACCACTTCGTGCTGCACGACCTCACGCTGCGCCGCATGCTGCCCTGGTCCTCGCGCTGACCATTGGCCGCGGTGCCATTGCCGTTGCCACCGCGCGAATTCTATCGTGCCGGCCGGGAGGGCCGCGACATGGCAACCGGACCGGCGGAAATCGTGATTTACCACAACCCGAATTGCAGCACGTCGCGCAAGGTGCTCGGCATGGTGCGCGCGGCCGGGACCGAGCCGCGCATCGTCGAATACCTCAAAACCCCCCCGAGCCGCGCCGAATTGCTCGATCTGCTGCGACGCGTGGAAATGGCACCGCGCGCGCTGCTGCGCCGGCGAGGCACGCCGTATGCCGCCCTGGGTCTCGACGATCCGGCAATGAGCGACGACATGCTGATCGACGCGATGCTGGCGGAGCCGATCCTGATGGAACAGCCGATTGTGGTCGGGCCGCGTGGCGTCCGGCTGTGCCGTCCCGCCGGGCGTGTCCACGACGTGCTGCCGGCACGCTGACCTGCCGCATCGCCGAGGCCGCTACGCCGGGCAAATGCCCCTCGTCAATGCCGGCCGTGCCGTGATCGGAATGACGTGCCGCCGTCGCCCCAACGCCACCTCCCCGTACGCCATCTCCCCGTACGCCATCTCCCCGTACGCCACCTCCCCGTACTGGCGCTGCCCGCCGGCCTGCGCGATAATGCCTTCACCCGCATGGAGGAAACGCAGATGGCCAAGGGAATTCTGCTCGTCGGTTTCGATTTTGCCAATGCGCATGAGGACGAGTTCCACGACTGGTACGACCTGGAGCATGTCCCGGAGCGGCAGCGTGTGCCCGGATTCGGTGCCTGCGACCGCTGGATCAGCACGACCAATCCGAAGCATGCGGTCGCCAGCTATGAACTCGACAGTCTCGACGTGCTGCGAAGCGCGCCCTATCGCGCCATCGGCTATGAGAATCTGTCGGTCTGGTCGAAACGCGTGACGGCAATGTGCCAGCGGCTGATCCGTTTCGACGGAGAGCAGATCCTGCCGGGCGACCAGGCGGCTCCGCCGGGCGCCGGCGGCTTGCTGGTCAACGCGATGAACGTCGATCCGGCGCACGAGGCCGAGTTCAACGAGTGGTACGACCATGAGCACATCCCCGCGCTGTCCGCGGTGCCGGGAACCCTGTGCGCCCGGCGGTTTCGCGACAATACGGGGTCGCACCGCTATCTCGCGCTGTATCACCTTGCCTCGCCCGATGTTCCGCTGACGCCGGCATGGAAGCAGGCGGCGAGCACGCCATGGACCGAGCGGCTGCGACCGCATTTCCGCGACCACCTGCGGATCGTCGCCCGCCACTACGTGCGTGCCGGATAGGCTCGCGCCACAACCGCAAACCACGCAGCGCCGGAGGCAACGTCATGGCAAGACTTCCATACGTCACCAGCAGGGAACAGGTGGCGCCACAGGATCATGCGGTGTTCGATTCGATCGTGGCCAGTCGCGGCGCGGTGCAGGGGCCGTTCACGATGTTCCTGCATTCGCCGGAGCTGGCAGGGCGGGTGGCGCATCTTGGCGCATATGTGCGCTTCGAAGGATCGCTCGACATGCGCGTGCGCGTGCTGGCGGCGATGACCGTCGCACGCGAGTTCGAGGCGCTTTACGTGTGGGGCGCACAAGCCGGCGGTGCCCGCAGGCTCGGCGTGCCGGAAACGACGATCGCCGCGATCCGCGAGAACCACGCACGCGGCATTCCGCCGGAAGACGCGCAGATCGTCGAGTTCACCCGGCAATTGCTGCGCAAGCATCGCGCCGACGACGCCATGGCCAAGGCGATGCTCGCACGCTTCGGCAACGACGCGTTCATCCAGCTCACCGGCGCCATCGGCTACTATTGTCTGCTCTGCATGACGGTGAATGCGTGCGAACTGGAAGCGGCGCCGAACGCGGAGGTGCTGAAAACATAACCCTCTCCCGCGAAGCGCGGCAGGGGATTTATGGCCGTGGTGCGCGCGGCAATCAGCGCGTGGCTCAGTTGCAGGTTGGCTGCTGGTCGCTGCGATCGAACTGGCCTGGCACGGCGCCGCGGTCGGCGAGACGCTGGCGCAGCAAAACCAGCGCGGCGGTGAGCGTGCCAAGATGCCGCTCGGGCGGGATGCGTGTGATGAGGGTCTGCGTCAAGCCTTCCAGCAGCACGCCGAGCATCACGTAAGGGTCGGCTTCGCTTTGCAATGCGATCTTGATCGCGACCGACAGTTCCGCCAGCTTGTCGGGCGCCTGCGCCGCAGCCTGTTCCGCCTGGCTGGACAACGTCCGCACAGCGCGGGCGTTCGGCCGTTTTCTGGGTGGTTTCATGGGCTGCGTCCGATGGGTGGGCCGGCGGGCATTATCCAGATGGGCCCCGTCTGATAAACGATACCGCGCCGGCAAGCTGTGCAATTCGGCACAGGAAACGCGGAATTGTCGAGCGCGCTGTGCCAGGTGGCGCGCGGCTGCGTCACGATCCGGACGGCCTGGGCAGGATTTGGTTGCATCGGTTTGGGGTAACGTCAGGAATCGCCGTGGCTGAGGGGTGCGAAGTAGCTAAATTGCCACGAGCTTGTCAAGCTATTTTGCTACTTTTGTCAAAAAGTGGACGAACCATGGTTGAAACGCCGACCACTCCCGAAACGCACCGAGCTACCAAGGCGCAGAATCGCTTAGCGCCGCAACTGGCCGATCGCGAGGTGAATCGGGCGGTGGCAGGCCGGTTGCACGAAGCCGTGCGCGCGGCCGGGGGCAACCAGGCGGTGGCCCGTCGCTCCGGCGTGCCGCTCGCCACCGTCAACAATTACGTCCGAGGCCGCAATGGCATGAAAATCGAGCCGTTGTCGGCCCTCGCCACGGCATGCAACGTCTCGCTGCAATGGCTCGTCTCGGGCGCCGACGGGTCCGCCAACGGAGCGCGGGCCTACCCCGATTTCCCCACCGCCGACGCAACTTCGCCGCTCGGCCTGGGCGAGACCCCTGCGGGCTCGTCGCCGGCCGGCACGAACGGTGGCATCGATGTGCGTATTCTGGCCAAGGCCATCGAGATCGTCGCCGCGATCGCCGGGGCGGCGGATTTCCTGGACGACCCGAAGGAGTGGGCCCGCCGCATTGCCGCCACCTATGCGGTGCTGATCGAGCCGGAAACGCCGCGCGACTGAAATGAGGTTGGCGGCCGCGGTCGGACACAACGCGGAAGGAGCGACCATGTTCGTCGTGCTGTTCGAGGTCGAGCCGCGGCCGGAACGCTGGGACGACTACTTGCGCTACGCCGGAATGCTGCGCCCGGAACTGGAACGGATCGACGGGTTCCTGGACAATCGGCGGTTCCGCAGCCGCCGGCGTCAGGGCCGGCTGCTGTCGCTGTCGTTCTGGCGGGGAGAAAAATCGGTCGTGCGCTGGCGGTCGCACGCCATGCACCACGGCATTCAGGCGAAGGGCCGGTCCGAGGTGTTCCGCGACTACCACCTGCGGGTCGGCGAAGTGGTGCGCGAGAACGGGGCGCCGCAGCCGCAAACCCGGTTCGACGAGACCGAGACCGGCCTGGCGCGGGGGGCAAGCATCATCGAAGGGCCTGCGGCCGAGACACCGCCCGATGCGGCCGGGCTGGTGGACTGGGACATGTTCGACGGCATCCTGGACCCGCTGGATCGCGTCCTGCTGCTGTCCTGGCGCGACGCCGACGCGATGCATGCCTGGGCGCCGCAGGCCGGGACGCGGCGGCGCGACATGCGCATCGTGCGCGATTACGGACTGCGCGACCGGGCGGAAGCGCCGCAGTTCCATCCGTGACGCGGCAGCCGCCGCTAGAACGGAATTTCGTCGTCCAGGTCGCCGCCCTTCGGCGCTTCCCATGACGGCGCACCGGCGCTGCCATTGCGCGCGGCACCGCCGGCTGCCGCCGGCCGCTGCTGCGCCGGCGCACGTTCGCGGTAGGCACCACCGCCGCCCGCCTCGGTCGTGCCGCCTTCCTCCCCCCGCTGGCTGTCGATCAGCACCAGCTCGCCGCGGAACTGGCCGAGCACGACTTCCGTGGTGTAGCGTTCCTGGCCGCTCTGGTCAGTCCACTTGCGGGTCTGCAACGATCCCTCGATATATACCTTGCGCCCCTTGCGCAGGTAGCGCTCGGCCACCTCGCCGATGCGGTCGTTGAAGATCACCACGCGGTGCCATTCGGTGCGTTCCTTGCGTTCCCCGGACGCGCGGTCCGTCCAGTTTTCGCTGGTCGCGAGCGTCAGGTTGACGACCTTCGCGCCAGCCTGCGTGGTTCGCACCTCCGGGTCCTTGCCCAGATTGCCCACCAGGATCACCTTGTTGACGCTGCCGGCCATGACCGAGTCCTCATTCCCAAGGGAGTGAAATTACCCCCTCCATCCCTAAATCGCTATCGGTTAACCGAGTCTTCCCATAATCCCCGGAATCAGCCTATAGACCGGGAACATCTCAAGAACAAGCAGGATCGCCAAAATGGCCGGCTCCATCCGCGTGCGCGGCGCGCGCGAACACAACCTGAAAAACGTGGACGTGGTCATCCCGCGCGACAGCCTGACCGTGCTCACCGGCCTGTCCGGTTCCGGCAAGTCCTCGCTCGCGTTCGATACGATCTATGCCGAGGGTCAGCGCCGCTACGTCGAGTCGCTGTCGGCCTATGCGCGCCAGTTCCTGGAACTGATGGGCAAGCCGGACGTCGATTCGATCGAGGGCCTGTCGCCGGCGATCTCCATCGAACAGAAGACCACCTCGCGCAACCCCCGCTCCACCGTCGGCACGGTGACGGAAATCCACGATTACATGCGCTTGTTGTGGGCGCGGGTCGGGGTGCCCTATTCGCCCGCCACCGGCCTGCCGATCGAGGCGCAGACCGTCTCGCAAATGGTCGATCGCGTGGTCGCCATGGCCGAGGGCACCCGGCTGCTGCTGCTGGCGCCCGTGGTGCGCGACCGCAAGGGCGAGTACCGCAAGGAACTGGCGGAATTGCAGCGCCGCGGCTTCACCCGCGTCAAGGTGGACGGCACATTGCACGAGATCGGCGACGTCCCCGCGCTGAACCGCAAGACCAGGCACGAGATCGAGGCCGTGGTGGACCGCATCGTCGTGCGCGACGGCATCGCCCCCCGCCTCGCCGACAGCTTCGAAACCGCGCTGGCGCTGTCCGACGGCATCGCCTACGCGGAGAACGTCGAAGGCGGCGAACGCACCGTGTTTTCCTCGCGTTTCGCCTGCCCCGTGTCCGGCTTTTCCATCGAGGAGATCGAGCCTCGGCTGTTCAGCTTCAATTCGCCGCACGGCGCCTGTCCGGCCTGCGACGGTCTCGGCACGGAAACCTTTTTCGATCCAGCGATGGTGGTGCCGGACGAACGCCTGGCGCTCGCCGACGGCGCGGTGGCCCCGTGGACCGGCGCACAAAGCCCGTACTACGACCAGACCCTGCAAAGCCTGGCGAAGCATTTCAAGGTCACCACAAAAACGCCCTGGCAGGACCTGCCGCAACGCGTCCGCGACGCGATCCTGAACGGCACCGGCGAGGAGCCCGTCGCCTTCACCTACAAGGACAGCGTGCGCGCCTACACGGTGACCAAGCCGTTCGAAGGCGTGCTGCACAACTTGCAACGCCGCTTCCAGGAGACCGACAGCGTCTGGGTGCGCGAGGAACTCACGCGCTACCAGGCGGAAAAACCCTGCGCCGCCTGCAACGGCGCCCGATTGAAGCCCGAAGCCCTGGCGGTGCGCGTCGCGGGGAAAAACATCGCCGAGGCATCCGCCCTGTCGATCCGTCACGCGCTGGACTGGTTCGGCGCGGTGATGCCGACGCTGACGCCGCAACGCGCCGAGATCGCGCGGCGCATCCTGCGCGAAATCCTCGACCGGTTGCAGTTCCTGGTCGATGTCGGGCTGGATTATCTCACCCTGGCACGCGGCTCCGCCACGTTGTCCGGCGGCGAGTCGCAGCGCATCCGGCTGGCCAGCCAGATCGGCTCCGGCCTGACCGGCGTGCTGTACGTGCTGGACGAACCGTCGATCGGCCTGCACCAGCGCGACAACGAACGGCTGCTGGTCACGCTGCGGCGGCTGCGCGACCTCGGCAATACCGTTCTCGTTGTGGAACATGACGAGGACGCGATCCGCGCCGCGGACCACGTGATCGACATGGGACCGGCCGCCGGAATCAACGGCGGCCACATCATCGCCGAGGGCACGCCAGCAGAAATCGCCGCCAATCCGAAATCGCTGACCGGCGACTACCTGTCCGGCCGCCGCCGCATCGATATTCCTCTCCTGCGCCGCCCGGCTCAAGCGGATCGCGTCGTGCGCGTTGTCGGCGCGCGTGGCAACAATTTGAAGACGCTGACCGCGGAATTTCCGCTCGGCACCTTCACCTGCGTCACCGGCGTATCCGGCGGAGGAAAATCCACCCTGGTGGTGGACACGCTGTACAAGGCCGCCGCGCGCCGGCTGATGGGCTCGGGCGAGGTGCCCGCGCCACACGACCGCATCGAAAATCTGGAATTGCTCGACAAGATCATCGACATCGACCAGTCACCGATCGGCCGCACGCCGCGCTCCAACCCCGCTACCTACACCGACCTGTTCGCCCCAATCCGCGACTGGTTCGCCGAGCTGCCGGATTCCCGGGCCCGCGGCTACAAGGCCGGACGGTTCAGCTTCAATGTCAAGGGCGGGCGCTGCGAGGCCTGCCAGGGCGACGGCGTGCTGAAAATAGAAATGCATTTCCTGCCCGACGTTTACGTCACCTGCGACGTCTGCAAGGGCAAGCGCTACAATCGTGAGACTTTAGAAATAAAATTTCGCGACAAGTCGATCGCCGAAGTGCTGGCGATGACGGTGGACGAGGCGGTGCCATATTTCAGCGCCCAGCAGCGCATCCACGACCGGCTGAAAATCCTCCAGCAGGTCGGGCTGGGCTACATCAAGCTCGGCCAGCAGGCGACCACGCTATCCGGCGGCGAGGCGCAACGGATAAAACTGTCGAAGGAACTGGCGCGACGGGCCACCGGGCGCACGCTGTACATTCTCGACGAACCGACCACCGGCCTGCATTTCGAGGACGTGCGCAAACTGCTGGAAGTGCTGCACACGCTGGTCAACCAAGGCAACACCGTCGTGGTGATCGAGCACAATCTGGAAGTCATCAAGACCGCCGACTGGATCCTCGATCTCGGGCCGGAAGGCGGCGACGGCGGCGGCCGCATCGTCGCCGCCGGCACGCCGGAGGACGTCGCGGCGAACCCCGAGAGCCACACGGGGAAATTCCTCGCGCCGATGCTGCTGCGTGGGACGAAGCAGAAGGTGCGGCGGCGGGCATAGCAGCCTCCCACCCTCGCTGTCATTGCGAGGAGCGGAGCGACGAAGCAAGCTCCCGCCTGGCGAGCGGCGGTTCGTCATGCAGGAGATTGCTTCGTCGCTCCGCTCCTCGCAATGACAGGCGAGAGGCATGACAGGCGGGCGGCATGACAGCCGGGACACGCAACACACAAGGCGAGCTTCATCCGAACCCGCTGAACCTGTGCGGAATCCGCTGGATCGCCTCCACCACCCCCCGCCGCGTGGCCGCACTGGTGCCGGGAGAAAAATCGATCGAAACCGTATCGACAATGCCGCCGAACCGCCGCTCGATCGCCTCGGCAATTCCCTCGTACGGTGCCCGCGCAACGAACAGGTCCAGCACCTCGTCGGAAACCTGTGCCGCCATGTCCTTCCAGGCGCCCTGCTTCGACATCTCGGTCAGCTTCACCCCGAGATCGCTCAGCCCGTGGATGTCGAACACGCCGCGATAGGCCGGCGTCGAACCATAGAACGCCACGCGGTAACGGATCTTCTCCGCCGCCGCGCGCACCGCCGCGTCGTCGGGCCCGGTCACCACAAACCCGCCGCCGGTGATCTCGAAATGCTCGAATGTTTTTCCCCCCGCTGCCAGCTCTGCCGCCAGCATCGGCCGCACCACCTCCTCCAGATATTTCCGGGTCGCGAAGCCATGCAGCCGCACGCTGTCGGCAACGCGCGCCGCGGTCTTCGACATCAACGGACCCACCGCCGCCATGGCGATCGGCACCATCGGCAAACCCAGCGGACCGGGCGAGAACTCCGGCGTCATCAGCGTGAAATTATAGTGCGCCCCGTGAAAATCCAGTTTTCCGCCGTTCTCCCAGCAGCGGAAAATGGCCCGCAGCGCCTGCACGTATTCGCCCATGCGCGCCGCCGGCGCCACCCAGGGCACGGAAAACCGCCGCTCGTTATGCGCCTTCACCTGGCTGCCCAGCCCCAGGATGAA
>DATLQW010000238.1:0-60507 GCA_035535035.1 Acetobacteraceae bacterium | reverse complement strand
GGGGGCAGCATCTCGCGCAGGGCTTCCATGGCTTCGTCATGGAGGTCCCGATCAAGCTGGATGGCGGGGTCGAGTGGCTGAGTGTCCGGGGATTGGTCCATGGGGGGAGTATAATGTTAGTTATAAATAGTGTCAATAGGGGCATTGCGGCGGGGGCGTGACTGGCGGCGGGCCTCGGTTTCGGGGCGGTGGGCCGATGGGCGGCTGGGGTGGGGGGAACGGCCGCGGCACTGGGCGGACGCGGGGGTTGCCCGGGCGCGGGGTACGGGCGGCCGGAAGGCGGCGTTCGGATGGAGGAAGGGAAGAATTTTCAGCCACAGACGCGTGCAGATGCACCGCGCGATCGCAACGACTGGGGCCATGCGGTGAGGCCGCGGCCGGTCAACCAGAGCGGATGGTTCGGGGTGTGGTCGGCCTGACCGTGAAAATCACCGGCCGAAAGCTGGCCCTCAACCGCCATTTTCACGCTCGCGCCGGCGGTGTCCCGAACCATCCGTTTTCGTTGACAGCTACGCGAAGCACGGTCCCACGGCCTTGCGATGGCCCTCCGCGCGGATGCTCGCTGCCGGATTGCGCGCGCCCATCCGTTGCCGGCCGATCCGGCGCATCATGGCGACGGGTGGCAGTGCCCCCGCGAATGTAGGCCGGTCGGCTCTCCCGACCTCAATCCCAGGGCGTCGCTGCTACTCGTCAGTCCTGCGCCGCGCCCATCGCCGCCAGCACCGCGGCGGCGATCGGTCTGGTGACCGCGCCGCCGGCGGCGAGCGCGGCCTGGTCCAGGCGGGCAACCGCCTCGCGCAGCGCGGCCGGGGAGCGCGGCAGGCGCAGCAGCAGCCAGTCCTGCAAGTCGGGGCGCACCGCAAGCTGCCGGTCCGAGAGCAAACGCAGGAGCAGGGCGCGCAGCAGGGAATCCTCCGGCGGCGGGATCTCGACCGAGGCGATGGCGCGCAGGCGGCTGGCGAGGTCGGGCAGGCGCACCGGCCAGCGCGTCGGCGGGGTCCGGGCGGCCAGCAGCACGGGCAGCCCCGCCTCGCGCGCGGCGTTCAGCAGATGCAGCAGCGCGGCCTCGTCGGGGATCGCGGCGGCATCGTCGAGCGCGACGCCACCGGTCGTTGGCGGCGCCGGCAACCCCTGCAAAGCCGGCCCCGCAAGCAGCGCGGCGCCGCGCGGGCCGGCCCAGAGCCGCAGCAGGTGGGTCTTGCCGCAGCCTGGCTCACCCCACAGCGCCAGGCGGTGGTCGGGCCAGTCGGCCGTGCGGTCCAGCCAGGCCAGCGCCGCCTCGTTCGACGTCGCGGCGAGGAAGTCGGCCGCGGCGTAGGCCGGCTGGTGGAGGAACGGCAGCGGGATCTGGTTGCGGGTCATTGTCCGATCGGTTGTTGCCGCGAAATGCGGACGCACACAACGACGCGCACAACGTGGACAGGATCGCGCCGCTGTCCGGCCGGCCCGCGGCTGGTCACGCGGCGTCGTGCCGGTTCTCGGGACCCGGCGCCGCGAACAAATTGGGGGCTTTGAGTGGTGGCCGCCAATTGGGGCCTGCCCGCCTGGTTCAACCGGACAATCGCAGCACGACCCTGTCCCGCGCGTTGTCCAGCACGGCGCGGTATGCCTGGATCGCGTGGGTCAGCGGAAAGCAGGACTCGTCGCGCACCGGGAACGGCCGCAACCGCAAGCTTGCGAAGCCCGGCAGCAGGTCGCGCAGGATGGCGGCCGACTGCGTGGCGTCCAGCGCCAGCGTGTCGATGCCGAAGAAGCTGTGCCGGCCGCGATAGAAGGTGAAAATGTCGAACGGCACCGACCGCTCGCGGGTGGACATGAGGATTTGCCGGGCGCCGTGGGCCATGGCGGCGTTTGCCGCGGCGAAGTACGGGCTGCCGATGGTGTTCACCACGATGTCGGCGCCGTGGCCGCCGGTCTCCGCGCGGACCGCTTCGACCACGTCCACGGAAGCGGAGTCGATCATGCGCACCGGCACGCAGTCTGGCCCGGCAAAGGGTTCGGCGCGGCGGGTGACGCCGAACACGCGCGCGCCGCGCCATGCGGCGATCTGCGCGGCGGCTTGCCCTACCTTGCCGTTCACCGCCATGACGAGGACCACGTCGCCCGGGTGCGGCGCGCCGGTGTGGCGGAACCCTTCGGCGGCGGTGACGAAGGGCACGCCGAGCGCGCCCGCCTCGGCCAACGACAGCGCCGGCGGCTTCGGCACCGCGGCGGCGCGGGGCACCACCAGCCGGGCGCCATGCGAGCCGTCGCGGGTGATCCCAAGATCGCCGCCGGTGCCGAACACCTGCTGCCCGACGAGGTCGGCCGGCCCCTCCAGCACGACGCCCGACCAGTCGCGCCCCGGCGTGCGCGGCCAGACCGCCCGCGGCATCACGCCCATCGTGGCTCGGACGTCGGACGGGTTCACCCCGGCGTAGCGCAGGTCGATCAGGACGTCCTCGGGGCCGCGCGGCAACGTGCCGACGGGTTCGAGCACGAGCTCCAGGTCGTCGAGTGACGCGGCTTTGCGGAGGACGCGCAGGCGCTGCATGCGCGCATCATGCCCGGATGGCTGGGAGAGTCCAATGCCGGAGAACCGGGGATCGCGGTCCTGACGGCGGTTCGCCGCACCGCCGGTGCGGTCCTGGCGAGGCGGGCAAGACAGCAGGCAGGTTCACCATAAAGGCGAAGCCTGGCTGGCTGCGATGCACCCCGATGCCGCGGGCATGCCGCCTGTCCCGGACGCCGGTGCGGAGCGAGCGGGACCGGGTCGCCGCGCTGCTTCACGCCCCGGCCGCGGAAGCCGGCCGATTGGGTGGACATGGCGCTGGGTTCGCGGGTGTGGTCTTGTCCGCGGTCTGCGCTGCAAGGCGGATTGCCAGAAGGAGGGGGAAACGATGGCAACGATCGTGCTGATCCACGGGGCATATCAGGGCGGCTGGATCTGGACGCGCGTGGCGCCGATCCTGCGCGCGGCGGGGCACAACGTGTTCGCGCCGTCGCTGGATGGCTGCGCCGAACGCAAGTACGCGCTGCGCGCCGGCATCACCACCGAAACGCATGGCGCGGAAATCGCCGACCTGCTGTATTATGAAGACCTGCATGACGTGGTCCTGGTCGGCACCAGTTCCGGCGGCATGGTGGCGTGCCGGACCGCGGAGCAAGCGCGGGAGCGGATCGGACGGGTCGTGCTGGCGGACGCGCTGTCGCTGATGAACGGCGAGCGCATCTCGGATTTCGTCAAGCGGACCGGGGCAGTGAGCACTGCGCTGACCACCGGGCCGTCGCCGGAGGATGCGCGGAACCGCATGTTCGCCTCGCTCGATCCGGTGACGCTGGACTGGGCGCTGGCGCGCTATACGCCGCATCCGATCGCGGCGATGCAGGAGCCGGTGACGCTGGATAGCTTCTGGGAGCAGCGCTGGAACGCCACGGTGATCTGGTGCCGGCAGAGCGTGAACCCTCCGGTGGCGCACCAGCGCCGCGCGGCCGACAAGCTGGGGGCGCGCTGGTTCGAACTGGACACCGGGCATTACCCGATGCTGACCGAGCCGGAGGCGCTGGCGCGGTTGATTCTGGCGACGCAGGCGCCATAGCCGGAGACGGCGGCGGCGATGCGGCCGGGGGTGGCGGGTGCGCGGCAATCCGCCGCGGCCATTGCTCAGCGGATGACGACGGGCGGCGGGGCGGCGCCGGGATTGTCTTGGTGGACGTCGCGGGCCACGCGCTGACGGCTGTCGCGGGCCTGGGTCATGCCCTGCAGGATCACTTCGGCGTCGAGCGCCGCCTGGGTGGAGCGGGCGCCGTCGCCTTGCAGGAAGCCGCCGCCGGAGCGCGATTGTTCCAGCGCGCAGGCTGCGACGATGAATGCCACGATAAGGGCGAGGGTCAGGCGCATCAGGTTCACGCGGTTCACGGAGGCCGTCATGCTACCTTGCAACGCGCCGGACCACCAGCGCGCGATTGGTTTTTTGCCGCCGTTCTGGCCAAATTCTCCCCGCCGTGTAGGTTGCCGCCGGATGTTTGCCTGGAGCCGAGGGAATGGTGGCCACCGAGACGACGACCGAAGCCGGGACGACCGAAGCGGGACGCGACTTCATTCGCGACATCATCCAGGCCGATATCGGCTCCGGCCGGGTGAGCGGGGTGATCACTCGTTTCCCGCCCGAGCCGAACGGCTATCTGCATATCGGCCACGCCAAGTCGATCTGCCTGAACTTCGGTGTCGCGGCCGAGTTTGGCGGACGCTGCCACCTGCGGTTCGACGACACCAATCCCGCCAGGGAGGAGCAGGAGTATATCGACGCCATAGCGCGGGATGTGCGGTGGCTGGGGTTCGATTGGGGGCAGCATCTGCATCATGCGTCGGATTATTTCGAGCAACTTTATGAATGGGCGGAGCATCTGATCCGTTCGGGCGCGGCCTATGTCGATGATTCGACGCCGGAGGAGATCCGCTCGATGCGGGGCACGCTGACCGAGCCGGGGCGTGAAAGCGCCTACCGCAACCGGTCGCAAGAGCAGAACCTGGATTTGTTCCGGCGGATGCGGGCCGGCGCGTTTCCCAACGGCGCGCGGGTGCTGCGGGCGAAGATCGACATGGCGTCGGGCAACATGAACCTGCGCGATCCGGTGCTGTACCGCATCCTGCACGCGACGCATCCGCGGACCGGCGACGCCTGGTGCATCTATCCGACCTATGATTTCGCGCACGGCCAGTCGGACGCGATCGAGTGCATCACGCACTCGATCTGCACGCTGGAATTCGAGGACCACCGGCCGCTGTACGACTGGCTGATCGAGCACCTGCCGGTGCCGTCGCGGCCGCACCAGTACGAGTTCGCGCGTTTGAACATCGCCTACACGGTGCTGTCGAAGCGCGTGCTGACGACGCTGGTGCGGGACGGGCACGTGAGCGGCTGGGACGATCCGCGCATGCCGACGCTGGCGGCGCAGCGGCGGCGCGGCGTGCCGGCGGCGGCGGTGCGGGAGTTCGTGCGCCGGGTGGGCGTGGCGCGCGCCTACAGCGTGGTGGACCTGGCGCAATACGAACATGCCGTGCGCGAGGTACTGAATCGCACGGCGATGCGGCGCATGGCGGTGCTGCGCCCGCTGAAGCTGGTGATCGAGAACTGGCCCGAGGGACGCACCGAAACGTTGGAAGCGGTGAACAACCCGGACGACGCGTCGGCCGGCACGCGGCGCGTGAGCTTTGGGCGCGAGATATTCGTCGAGCGCGAGGATTTCATGGAGAATCCGCCGCGGAAATTCTTCCGCCTGGCACCGGGACGGGAGGTGCGGCTGCGCTACGCGTATTTCATCACCTGCCGCGCGGTGGTGAAGGACGCGGCGGGCGAGGTGACGGAGCTGCGCTGCACCTATGATCCGGCGACCCGCGGCGGCGACGCGCCGGACGGGCGGCGGGTGCAGGCGACGTTGCATTGGGTGGCGGCGTCGGATGCGCTGCCGGCCGAGGTGCGGCTGTACAGCACGCTGTTCGCGCGGCCCGACCCGGGCGCGGGGAGCGGCGGCGACGTGATGGCGGACCTCAATCCGGAGTCGCTGGAAGTGCTGCGCGGCTGCCTGGTTGAGCCGGCACTGGCGTTGGCGGCGGTGGGCGAGGCGGTGCAGTTCGAGCGGCAGGGTTATTTCTGCGCCGATCCGGACGGCGCGCCGGAGCGGCTGGTGTTCAATCGCACGGTCGGGCTGCGCGACACCTGGGCGAAGCTGCAGGCGACCGATCGGCGCAGCGCGTAATGCCGACGGGCGGTGACAGTGGCTCGTCCGTCACCATCGACGCGGCCATCAGGCGGACATGAGCACCGTCGCGACTTGCCCTGCGGGCAGGGCGGGAGCGTCCGCGTAGAGAAAGCAGGCAGCGGCGCGGTTCGGCGCGGTCTGGAACAATGGCGGCGTGGCGGTCAGGCAGCGTGGCATTGCCGACGGACAGCGATCGGCGAATTTGCACCCCGTCGCGGAGACGTCCCGTTCCGCCCGCGGCTGCTCGGTCGCCCAGTCGCGCACGGTGCTGACGCGCGGGATCGAGCCGATCAGCAACTGGGTGTAGGGGTGCTGCGGCGCTTTCACCACCGGCTCGACATCGCCTGCTTCCGCCACCGCTGCCCGGTACAGCACCAGGATGCTGTCGGCGACCTGATAGGCGGTTGCGAGGTCGTGGGTGATGTAGAGGATGGAAATTCCGAGTTCCTCGTGCAGTTTGCGCAGGCTGCCGAGGATGGTGGCGCGTAGTGAGGCGTCCACCATCGACACCGGCTCGTCGGCCACGATCAGCCGGGGCCGCAGCAGCAGCGCGCGGGCGACCATGATGCGCTGGCGCTGGCCGCCGGAAAGCTGGTGCGGAAAGCGGCCGAGGATTTCTTCGGGTTGCAGCCCGACGGCACGGAGCGCGTCCTCGATCAGTGCGTGGCCCGCGGCCTTCGACCGCGCCAGGCGGAACTTGCGCACCGGCGTGGCGAGCACGTGGTCCACCCGATAGAACGGATTGTACACCTCGTACGGATCCTGGAAGATCGCCTGCACGTGATGGCGGAAGTCGCGCCGGCCGGCCGCCGAAAGCGCGGGCAGGGCGCGGCCGTTGAACCGGACCTGACCTTCGGTCGGCTGGATCAGGCCCAGCAACAGGCGCGCCAGCGTGGTCTTGCCGCTGCCGCTTTCGCCGACCACCGCGGTGACGCGCGGGCGGTCCGGGTCGATCGTGAAGGAAAAGCGCTCGAGCGCGACCTTGCGTTCCCGTCCCAACACGCCGCCGCTGAAGGTCTTGGTGACGTCGCGCAACTCGATCAGCGGAGTCATGCGAGGTGGCACGCCACGGTGGCGCCCGGCCCCATCGGCCGCACGGCGGGTTTTTCGACCCGGCAGCGTGCTTCCGCCGCGGGGCAGCGCGGATGAAACGCGCAGCCGGGCGGCAAGTCGCGCAGCAGCGGAGCCAGGCCGGGAATGCCGCGCAGCCCGCCCTTGTGTTCCAGCGACGGCAGGCTGTCGATCAGCAGGCGGGTGTATGGATGGCGGGGCGCGGCGATGATGTCGTGGATCGGCGCCACCTCCACCAGCCGTCCGGCGTACATGATGCCGAGCCGGTCAACGAACTGCGCCATCAGTCCCATGTCGTGACCGACCAGGATCACCGCGGCGCCCAGATCCGCCTGCACGCGGCCGAGGGTTTGCATGACCTGGCGCTGCACCACGACGTCCAGCGCGCTGGTTGGTTCGTCGGCGATGATTACCTTTGGCCGCAGGCAGATCGCGATGGCGATGCAGGCGCGCTGCTTCATGCCGCCGGACAGTTCGTGCGGGTATTTTCCTCCCATTTCCGGCGCCAGCCCGACCTGGCCGAGCAATGAACCGACGCGGGCGGCAAGCTCGCGGCGTGCGAGTTTGCCGCCGTGATCGGCGAGCGCGTCGCCGATCTGGTCGCGGATGCGCAGGACCGGATTGAGCGAGTTCATCGATCCCTGCGGCACCATGGCGATGCCCGCCAGGCGCAAGCGCCGCATCGCCTCCGGCGCGAGTTGCGAGAGAGAAATGTCTTCCAGCCAGACCTCGCCGCCCTCGATGCGGCCGGGCGGCTTGATCATGCGCAGGATGGCCAGCGCCATGGTGGATTTTCCCGAGCCGGATTCGCCGGCCAGGCCGAAGCGTTCGTGCGGGCGGAGGGAGAAGCTTACGTCGTCCACCGCATGTACCGCGCCGCGGGCATGGTCGTAGGCGACGCGCAGGCCATCGACGCGCAGCACCGCGCCGTTCGTGCCGGGTGTGGGCGGCGGCGGCGCATCCATCACGCAATCCGCCGCAGCCTGGGATTGGCGATCTCGTCCAGCCCGACGGTGAGGAAGAACAGGCCGAGGAAGACCATCACGATCACCACCAGCGGCGCGGTCCACCACCACCACCAGCCGTTGATGATCGCCGCGTTGAAGAACACCCAGTAGAGCGTCATGCCCAGGGTCGGTGAATCGACCGGGCCCAGTCCCAGCACCTCCAGCCCGACCGAGGCGAGGATGGCGGCGGAGACGCTGCTGACCAGCGTGGCGGCGAGATAGGGCAACAGGTTGGGCATCAGCTCGCGGACAATGATCTCCGGTCCGCTCATGCCGTTGAGCCGCGCGATTTCGACGTAGCCACGCTCGCGCAACGTCAGCACCTGCGAGCGGATGGTGCGAGTCGGGTTGAGCCAGGCCAGCGACGCCACCACGATGGCCATCTGGTTCACCGTGAGGCTGCCCTTCAGCGACACGGCGATGATGATCAGCACCAGCAGGCCCGGTATGGTCAGGCCGACATCGGCGATGCTGCGGATCAGCGTATCGACCATGCCGCCGTAATAGGCGGCGGTGAAGGCCAGCACGGCGCCGACGCCCACGCCGATGAAGCCGGCGACGAAGCCGATCCACAGGGTCAGCGGCGTTCCGGCCACCATCACCGCCAGCAGGTCGCGTCCCTCGCGGTCGGTGCCGAACGGGTAATCCCATGACGGCGGCAGCAGCGCCGGCACCGACAAGGGCTGGGCGTTGCTGGTGTCGATGGTGAACGCGCCGCCCACCATGAACACCACCAGGATGCCCAGCAGCACGAGGCCGACCGCCAGCGAGGTGTTGCGGCGGAGATAGCGGAGCATCGCGGTCAGCCTCGCCGGTAGGAGATGCGTGGGTCCAGCCAGGGATAGAGGATGTCGAGCAGGAAGGTGGCGAAGCCGAGGGCGACGATGACGGTGAACACGATGCCCTGGATCAGGAAGAAATCGTTCTCCTCGATCGCCTGGAACAGCAAGGCGCCGATGCCCGGATAGCCGAAGACGACCTCCACCAGGACCGCGCCGGACAGGATCTGCCCCAAGGCCAGCGCGAGACCAGTGGTTTGCGGCAGGATCGCGTTGCGGATGCAGTAGCGGGTGAAGATGGTGGCGCTGCGCAGGCCCTTGGCCTCGGCGAAGGTGACGTAGTCCTCGCCCATCGTGGTGACCATCATGCCGCGCATGGCGAGCGCCCAGCCGCCGACCGAGACGAGCACGATGGACAGCGCGGGCAGCACCGCGTGGCGCAGCACGTCGAGGACGAAGGTCCAGGTCAGGCCCGGGCTGGCGCCGGCACTGTAGCCGCCGAAGATCGGCAGGAACTGGAACTGGAAGGCGAACAGGTACATCAGCACCAGCCCGAGCAGGAAGAACGGGATCGCGTGCAGCGCCCATAACGGCGGCATGAGCCAGCGCATCCAGCGCGGCGCGCCTGGCCAGGCGAGCAGCGCGCCGAGGATGGTTCCGGCGACGAAAGAGAAGACCGTGGTGAGGCCGAGCAATCCGATGGTCCACGGCATCGCGTCACGGATCATGCCGGCGACGGTGCGCGGGTAGTTGGCGATGGAGTAGTTGAGGTTGCCGTGCGCGACATCGGCGACGTAGTTGAGGTATTGCCGCCAGAGCGGCTTATCCAGGCCGAACTTCTTCTGGTACACCTTCACCATGTCCTCGATCCCGGCATGCACGTAGCCGCCGAGCGAGGCTTCCTCCAGCAGCTTGGTGCGCACCGGGTCCTGGCCGGACAGCTTGGGCAGGAAGAAGTTGAGGGTCGCGGCCAACCAGACGATGAGCAGAAACACCCCGAAGCGCCTGACGACGTAGATCAGTTGCATGGCGCCTCACGCCGGCACGTGCCCCGGGGCGGTTGCGTCATCGTCGCGTCAGGCTTTCGCCGATTGCACGTTCCACAGCACGAGATTGTAGGTCAGGTGCCAGGAGGCATTGTTGACGATTGGGTTCTCCTCGGTTGCCCAGTTCTTCCAGCGGGTGAGGTTCAGCGGAATCCGGTGGTAGTTCTGCACGAGCTGGATGTCCGGCAGGGCCGGCAACCAGATCTCCATGGCGGCGCGGAACAGCGTCTTGAGCTTCGCCACGTTGTCCGGATCGGTGATATAGACCTCGTCAACGATCTTGTCGTATGCGGGATTTTTCCAGCGGCTGAAATTCACCGCATGTGCGCCCGGCACCGCGATGCTCTGGCTCTGGTAGAGCCGCAAGGTGTCATACGGTTCACGGATGCTGCCGCCGTGGCCATAGATCGAGCCGGTGAAGTCGCCCTTCTGGAACCGGCTGTCGAAATCGGGCGGCAGGCTCAGGCTGGCGGTCACGCCGTGCCGCTTCAGCATCTGCGACAGCACGGGACCCATGGCCGACCCGGACAGCCCGAAGCCGATGATGCCGAGCGTGAAGGGCTTGCCGTCCGGCATTTCCCAGGTGCCGCCCTTCTTCTTGAAGCCTTTCGCCTGCAGCAGGGCGTCGCCCTTCTTCGGGTTGAACTCGATCGTGTTGTATTTGACGAGCAGATCCTTGACCACGTCGAAATACGGCAGCAGTGGCTTGTAGGGCGGCATCGGCAGCCGGGAGACGGTCTCGGCGCCCAGATAGGCGACCTCGATGATCTGCTTGCGATCGACATAGTGGCTCAGGGCCCAGCGCACGTCCGGGTCGTCGAACGGCTTGACCTCGTTGTTGACGTAGAGCGAGAGCGGCCACCAATCGACGTAACCCCAGGGCGGCTTGCGGCCGGACCAGGTGGTGACCTTGGGGTTCTGCCGGATCACGGTAGGGAAGGTCGCGGGCTGCAGCGGGCCGCCGAAATCCGACCGGTTGGTGATCTGTGCCTGCGCCGATTCCTGCTCCCCCACCATCGGCAGCCAGATGTTGCGCATGATCCGCGGCATCGGCGCGAGCTTTTGGTCCGCCGCCCACCAGGTGTCGCGGCGGTCGAACACCTTCTGTTGCAGCGAGGATTCCACCACCTTCCACGGGCCGGTGGTGACCGGCCAGCCCTTGGCGAGGTCGTAATGCTTGAAGCTGGCCCAGTCCTGGCCCTGGAAGATATGCTTCGGCACCATGTAGATGCCGATATCGTATTTGTACGAGGCGAAGAAGAAGAACCGCGGCGAGGGAATCTTGAATTTCAGCACCACGGTGTTCGGGTCGGTGACGGTGGCCTCGTCCAGCGCCTGGTTGACGTCGACGCCCCATTTCACCTTGGGGCCGAGATCGCGCAGGGTGTTGAACGTGTAGGCGACGTCCTCGGCGCTGAACGGCGTGCCGTCGCTCCATTTGATGCCCTGGCGGGTCTTGATGGTGAGTTGCCGGAAGTCCGGCGTGTACTGGTAGCTTTCGGCCAGCCACATGTACATCTTGTCGGCGAAGGCACTGTAATAGGCCAACGGTTCGTAGATCAGGTTCGGTCCGTTCTGGTGGTTCGCGCCGATGGCGTAGGGGTTCCACAGCTCGTAATCGACCCAGCGGCCGTCGCGGCTGTTGATGCCGATCAGGATCATGGTCTGGTCGCGGGGAATGTTGGCCAGTTCGGCCCTGGCGACGCCCGCGGGGAGCATCGCCGCCGCGGCGACGGCCATGCCGCCCTTGATCACGTCACGCCGGCCCGCGTGGGCGCGCGTTGTCCTGCCTGCCATTGCCGTTCCCCCCGGCGCGGGCTGGTGCGTTGATCGCGCCGACCGTGCCGTTTCATGCTTACTCTGAGCCGCTGGGGCCGGAGGCTGTCAAGCCGTCGTTCTTGTCGTCATCCCGGCGCAGGCGGGCACCTGGGCGGCGTGGGTCCCGGCTTTCGCGGCGATGCCGTTGGCGACGGCGCCGCTTTGACCCGCGCCGCCCCGCCGCGCACACTCGCGCGGCGCCATGAGGGCAGCGAAACCAAGGGGGAACGCGGGAATGGCCGCAGCGCGCGACACGATCGACGCCGATTTCGTGATTGTCGGTGCCGGCTCGGCCGGCTGCGTCATGGCGGCGCGGCTGTCCGAGGATCCGCGCACCAGCGTGGTGTTGCTGGAGGCCGGGCCGCCCGACACGCATTTCTGGATTCACGTGCCGCTGGGCTACGGCAAGACGATCACGGACAAGCGGGTGAACTGGTGTTACGAGACGGAGCCGGACCTGAACGGCCGCCGTTTCTTCTGGCCGCGCGGCAAGGTGCTGGGCGGGTCGTCATCGATCAACGGGCTGGTCTATATCCGTGGCCAGCACGAGGATTTCGATCACTGGCGGCAGCTCGGCAATGCCGGCTGGTCGTTCGACGACGTGCTGCCGTATTTCCGCCGTGCCGAGGACAAGCTGGGCGGCGGCGGCGAATTCCATGGCACCGGGGGACCGCTCGCGGTTTCCGACATTCATCCGTACGATCCGATCAGCAAGGCGTTCATCAAAAGCGCGATCGACCTTGGCTTTCCGCGCAACGACGATTTCAACGGCGCGGCGCAGGAGGGTGCCGGCTACTACCACCTGACCACGCGCAACGGCCGGCGGTGTTCCACCGCGGTGGGCTATCTGCGGCCGGCGATGAAGCGGCCCAACCTGCGGGTGATCACCAATGCGATGACCGAGAGCGTGGTCCTGGAAGGCCGCCGCGCCGCCGGCGTCACGTTCCGCGAGAACGGCGTGGCGCGTAGCGTGCGCGCGGCGCGCGAGGTGATCCTGTGCGGCGGGGCGATCAACTCGCCGCAATTGCTGCTGCTGTCGGGGATCGGGCCGGCGGGGCACCTGGCGGAGCATGGCATCGGCGTGCGGCACGAACTGCCGGGCGTCGGGCGGTCGATGCAGGACCACTACCAGGCGCGCGTCGTGGAGAAATGCCGGTTCCCGATCACGGTGAACGATATCATGCTGAGCAAGACGGCGATGCTGCGCACGGGGTTGCAGTATTTTTTGCAACGCAAGGGACCGCTGACCATCGCCGCGGCACAGGCCGGGCTGTTCGCGCGCACGCGGCCGGAACTGGCGACGCCGGACGTGCAGTTCGCCACGGTGATCTTCAGCGCGGACCGGCCGGCCGAGGGGCTGCACAAATTCTCCGGCTTCTCGCTGGTGGTGTATCAGTTACGGCCGGAAAGCCGCGGCTGGCTGGAGCTGAAAAGCGCCGACCCGGCGGAGCCGCCGGCGATGCATCCGAACTACCTGGCGACCGCGACGGACCGGCGCACCATCGTCGATGGGTTGAAGCTGGCGCGGCGGTTGCTGGGCACGCCGGACATGCAGCATTACGTCGCGTCGGAATACATTCCGGGGGACGCGGTGCAGACCGACGCGCAGTTGCTGGACTATGCGAAGCAGTATGGCGGCACGGTGTTTCATCCGACCAGCACGTGCAAGATGGGCAGCGATCCGATGGCGGTGGTGGATGCCGAACTGCGGGTGCAAGGGATCGGCGGGCTGCGCGTGGTGGATGCGTCGATCATGCCGGCGGTGGTGTCGGGCAACACCAATGCGGCGACCATCATGATCGCGGAGAAGGCGGCGGATCTGGTGCGTGGGGCCGCGCGGCCCGGAGTCGTGGACCGGCAGGCGGCGTGAGGTCCGGCGCGGTCAGGTATCTGCCGCGAGACAATCGTTCCATGCGGCGCGATCATTCCCGCTCGTGCGTCATCGCCGCTTTCGCGGGGCTGACGCGGAACCACGGCCTGACGCCAAGCTTGCGCGAATTGACGCGATCGCGTTTTGACGCGCGTCCCGCAATGGTTGCAGGAGCAATCGCCGCAGCAAGCAAGTTCACTCCGGCAGCACCTCGATCGCGTCACCCGCAGCGAAGCGTCCGCCTTCCACCACCTCGGCGTGCACGCCCAGTTCGACGTGCCCGTACAGCGCGCGCAGCTCGGTCAGCGGCACTGCGTCGCGCTCCGCCGTCACGGGGTTCACCTCGGTGGCGGCGCAGCGGGTGATCGGCTTCACCACGCGCAGCACCGCGCCGCCGAGCTGGATCTGGCGGCCGACCCACTCCCGTTCGGTCCAGGCGCCTGCACCGGAGAACCACACATTGGCCCGGAAGCGCCGGCGGTGGCGCCGCGCGCCGACCCGCGCCTCATAGTCGCGCAGGCTGGCGATGTTGATCAGGCTCACCACCTTGCCCCGCTGGTCGCAGAAGCTATGGCCGGGGACGTGGTGGAATCGCGGCTCCCCCCGCGCTTCCTCGCCCAGATACGCCGCCAGGAAGGCGCCGATCCGCTCCCGTCCGGCCTCGCTCAGTGCGTTCTCCACCACCGCCGAGCCGTCGGGCGCGCGGATCGCCAGCATGCCGGAGCGCGGGTCGAAGAAGGAGAACAGCGCGGCGATTCGGGCGTTTTTCATCAGGCACATGAAATTGGCCTTCTGCCGCCAGGCCGGCGCATCCGGGTCGAAGCCGGAATCCCCCTGCGCCAAGGCGAAGGCGCGGTCCCAGGGAATGCAGCCGCCGGCTTCCACCTCGGCGGAGTCGAGCGCCTCGGCGGTCAGGCCCTTCACGGGATAGCGATACAGGTATTCGATGCGCATGCGGCAATCCCCCTTGAGCCGCAGTCTGCCCCGCCCCACCTGCTTTGCCAAAGGCTCAGGTTTCCGTTGCCTATCGGAGGGGCGGGAGAAGGGCGCGTCGCCTACGCAAAGGGACAACAAAGCATGGATATCGAGAAGTTCACCGAGCGCGCCCGCGGGTTCCTGCAGGCCGCGCAGACTATCGCCATCCGCGACTTCCACCAGCGCATCACGCCGGAGCATTTGCTCAAGGCGCTGCTGGATGACGAGGAAGGCGCCGCCGCGGGCCTGATCCGCACCGCCGGCGGCGATCCGAAGCAGGCCGCCGCGGGCGTGCAGGCCGAACTCGTGCGGCAGCCCAAGGTGCAGGGTGCCGGCGCCGGGCAGCCGCAGATCACGCCCGAGCTGGTGCGCGTGCTGGATGCCGCGCAGCAGACCGCGACCAAGGCGGGCGACGAGTATGTCGCGCAGGACCGGCTGCTGGTGGCGCTCGCCGCGTCCGACACGCCGGCCGCGCGGGCGTTGCGCGCCGCCGGCGCGACGCCGCAGGCGCTGGACAAGGCGGTCGCCGACATCCGCAAGGGCCGCAAGGTCGACTCGGCCAACGCCGAGGCGAATTTTGACGCCCTGAAGAAGTACGCGCGCGACATCACCGCCCAGGCGCGGGACGGAAAACTCGACCCGGTGATCGGCCGGGACGAGGAAATCCGCCGCACCATGCAGGTGCTGGCCCGCCGGACCAAGAACAACCCGGTGCTGATCGGCGAGCCCGGCGTCGGCAAGACCGCGATCGTCGAGGGGCTGGCGATCCGCATGGTCAACGGGGACGTGCCGGAGGCGCTGAAGAACAAGAAGCTGCTGTCGCTTGATCTCGGCGCCATGGTCGCGGGGGCGAAATACCGCGGCGAGTTCGAGGAGCGGCTGAAGGCGGTGCTGAAGGAGATCGAGTCGGCACAGGGCGAGATCGTGCTGTTCATCGACGAGATGCACGTGCTGATCGGCGCCGGGCGGGCGGACGGCGCGATGGATGCGTCGAACCTGATCAAGCCGGAACTGGCACGCGGCACGCTGCACTGCATCGGCGCCACGACGCTGGACGAGTATCGTAAGCACGTGGAGAAGGACGCGGCGCTGGCGCGGCGCTTCCAGCCGATTTTTGTGGGTGAGCCGTCGGTCGAGGACACTATTTCCATCCTGCGCGGCATCAAGGAGAAGTACGAGACGCATCACGGCGTGCGCATCACCGATCGCGCGCTGGTGGCCGCGGCGACGCTGTCCAACCGCTACATCACCGACCGTTTTTTGCCTGACAAGGCGATCGACCTGATCGACGAGGCATCCAGCCGGCTGCGCATGGAAGTGGACAGCAAGCCGGAGGAACTCGACGAGCTCGATCGCCGCGTGATCCAGTTGAAGATCGAGCGCGAGGCGCTGAAGAAGGAGAGCGATCCCGCATCGCGTGACCGTCTGCAACGGCTGGAGAAGGAGCTGGCGGATCTCGAAGACCGGTCGAACGCGATGACCGCGGCCTGGCACTCGGAAAAAGAGCAGGTGACGGATCGGCAGAAGTTGAAGGAGCGGTTGGAACAGGCGAAGAGCGACGTGGAGATCGCGCAGCGTCGCGGCGATCTGGGGCGGGCGTCGGAGTTGCTGTACGGCGTCATCCCCGACATCGAGAAGAACCTGGCGGCGGCAGCGGATGGAAAACTGGTGAACGAGGCGGTGACGGAAGAAAGCATCGCCGCGGTGGTGTCGCGCTGGACCGGCATTCCGGTGGACAAGATGCTGGAAGGCGAGCGCGCCAAACTGCTGCGCATGGAAGACGAACTGCGCAAGCGGGTCATCGGCCAGGACGAGGCGCTGACCGCGGTGGCGAACGCGGTGCGTCGCGCGCGTGCCGGATTGCAGGATCCGAACCGGCCGATCGGCAGCTTCCTGTTCCTCGGTCCGACCGGCGTCGGCAAGACCGAGCTGACCAAGACGCTGGCGGCGTTCCTGTTCGACGACGACCGGGCGATGGTGCGCATCGACATGAGCGAGTTCATGGAGAAGCACAGTGTGTCGCGGCTGATCGGCGCGCCTCCGGGGTATGTCGGCTATGACGAAGGCGGCGTGCTGACCGAGGCGGTGCGGCGGCGGCCGTACCAGGTGATCCTGTTCGACGAGGTGGAGAAGGCGCACGAGGACGTGTTCAACGTGCTGCTGCAGGTGCTGGACGACGGTCGGCTGACCGACGGGCAGGGCCGCACGGTGGATTTCAAGAACACGATCATCGTGCTGACGTCGAATCTCGGATCGGAGATCCTGGCGGCGCAGCCGGACGGCGAGCCGACGACGATGGTGCAGGGCCAGGTGATGCGCATGGTGCGCGCGCATTTCCGACCGGAGTTTCTGAACCGGCTGGACGAGATCATCCTGTTCCGGCGGCTGCAGCGGTCCGACATGGCGGCGATCGTATCGATCCAGTTGGAGCATCTGCGGAAGCTGCTGGCGGATCGCAAGATCGGGCTGGAGCTGGACCGCAGCGCGCTGGAGTGGCTGGCGAGCGAAGGCTACGACAGCACCTACGGCGCTCGGCCGTTGAAGCGGGTGATCCAGCGGAGTCTGCAGAACCCGCTGGCCGGGCTTATTCTCGAGGGTTCGGTGAAGGAGGGCGAGACGGTGCAGGTCTCGGCCGGCGCCGAGGGGCTGCGGATCAACGGGCAGTTGGCGGAGGCGGCGTGATCGCGGACGGCGGGGGCGTGGCCTGGAAGGGTCGCGCGCCCTTGTGAGCACGTTTGGCGTGATACGGTGCCGCCTGATAGGTTGTGTCGCGACGGACGGGGACACGGTGATGCCCACGGTTCAGATTTCGGACGAGGTGAAGGACATCCTTGACCGCCTTGTGGCCGATGGGGTCGCTGGAAGTGGGACGGAGTTTGTCGAACAGGCCGTGCGTCGCTGTGTGGCGGATCTTGAGTACGACGAGGATGAACTCATCGCAGCGGCCGAAGCCGGTCTCGCCGACATGCGTGCGGGCACGTACACAATTATCGACGGGCCGGAGTCGCGAACGGCATTCTGGGATCGGATCCGACACGAGGTAGAGGTAAAGGTCGCCGAAATGCGCTCCAACGCGGCGCACCAGAAGACGTAGATCCGGCCACGGCCTGGCCATGAATTGCCGGGTCGGCACGGGAGCACGAACGCAGATCGCCCAAATCCTTATCAAGAGCACTTTCGACCATGGCGATCGCCATGCGGACAATTACCGACTGCTGCTTGAAACGGCAATGGACGATATCGCAGCGTATCCGGATCGGCTGGGCGCTCGGTCGTTGCCGGGGTTTTCCGGGGTTTGGGGCTACGATATCCGCCTTTCCAAGAACCGGGTGGCGAGGAACAGCCGCATCCGCAATGCGTGGCGCAAGCTCATCTACACTCGAGGGCCCGGCGGAATCGTGGAAGTCCTCGCGGTTGTCGGACGTTCCTACCCGTCGGGCCGCGCAGCGCGCGAGGGGATCGCCGCCCGTTGACAAGGTCCTCGCGCACGTTCGCCGGAGCCCACGGTAAGCGGCGTGACAATCGCAGCGCTATAGTGAAACCCGTCATGGCTCCGAGAGCGGCGCATTTCTTCCCGCTCGGGAAGGACACACTTGAAATCACGATCGGGTGGCTAACGTCTTCCTGATCGGTACGATCGGGATTTGGTGACCCGTGACTGCGGAGGAGTTCGGCCTGCTGATCCGCATAAATCGCCGGCGATCCGACCGGCGATCGGCTGTTTTACTCTCGTTGCGGCTTCTCCGCCGCCGGGGCGGCCGGCGGCGCAGTCGCAGCCGCGCTTGCACCCGGCCGTGGCGTCTTCTCGATCGCCCCGGTCATCGGGATGAAGAACACCCCCATGTCGCGCCGGGAATGAATCTTCCCCGCCGCGTCCTTCGTGTAAACGTACAGCACCTGGCCGCGCCGGAACGGCTGGCCGATCGGAATCACCATCCGCCCGCCCGGCTTCATCTGCTTGAACAGCTCCGGCGGGGCATATTGCGCGGCGCAGGTCACGATGATGATGTCGAACCCGCCGCCGGCCTCCGGCCAGCCGTAATACCCGTCGCCAACGCGCGCATGCACGTTGTCGTACCCCAGCGGGGCGAAGATGCGGCCCACCGCCTTGCCCAACTGCTCGATGATCTCGATGGTATAAGCCTGCGCCACGATGCGCGACAGCAGCGCGCTCTGGAAGCCGCTGCCGGTGCCGATCTCCAGCGTCACCTGGCCCGGCTTCGGCTGGCACACCTGGGTCATGTAGGCCTGCCCCAGGTAGTCCGACAGCGCCGAACCCCAGCCGATCGCCCAGGGCTTTGGGTTCGCCTCATAGGCGTCCCCCGGCGTCGCCCGATGCTCGGAGTAGATGTAGTGGAAATACTCGCGCGGCACCGCCTGGAACGCGGCCATCACCGCGGGATCGGCACTGCCGAGGTGTTGCTTCAGATAGGTCCCGATCAGCCGCATCGCCGCGGGCTTGCGGCTCTGGATGGCGTCGAACTGCGCGTCGGTCAGGCTGACCGGCCGGCCGGAGGCCCGCATCGCCGTCTCATACGCCGCGCGGGTCCAGGCGGGCGCGGCGCATGCGGAGCGCCCCGCGCAGTACGCCGCCGCGGAGGCCATCGCGCCGCGGCGCGTCATTCGACCGATCGAAACTGCCACGTGCCGGGGGTTCCTGCCCTGATGCCGTCGCCGGAGCGGTGGTCCGGAACGATTGTATAGCACGCCGCGCGGCACAACGGCGCCTGCCATCCGCCAGCGCAACATTGGCCGCCGATCTTCAACGCATGTGCTCAGCCCGGTGCGGCGGGAATTTCCACCCGGGTCCGCGCCGTGCGGCCGGCCGGGAAGCACGTCAGCGCCACCGTATAGAGCACGGCCGCCGCGATCAGCAGGTCGTCGAGGCCCGCCTCGCGTGCGACCAGGTTCGCGAGCGGCGTCGCCACCACCGAGAAAGCGCCGTTCAACCCCCAGGCCCAGGGTAGCGCGCCGCCGGTGCCGACCCGCGCCAGGCCGAGCGGGAATGGCAGCCCCAGCGCCAGCGACACCGGCGCCAGCACCGCCAGCACCAATCCGGCGCGCGCCAGCCACGGCCAGTCCAACGTCGCCAGCATCAGCGGCTGCAACCCGACCAGCAGGGCGACGCACCAGGCCAGCACCACCAGCGCGGCGCCGGTCATCGCCACGCGCGGCGCCGCGGCCAGCCGATCCGCCGCCATGCTGCCGATCCCGGAGAACACCAGCATGCCGGTCAGCACGACGGCGAAACCACTGGTCTGGTCGTTCAGCCAGAAGCTGGCCCGTTCGATCAGCGCGATCTCGATGAACAGGAAGCCCAGCGCCAGTGCCGGGAAATACACCGCGGCCTGCAGCAACACCGCCCCGTCGGCGCGCAGCCGGCGCGGCGCCGCCAGCGGCACCAGCAGCACCAGCAGCGCGATCACCGCCGCCTGTGCCAGCACCGCCAGGTTCACCAGCCCGCCGATTTCCGTCTGCGGCAGGATTTCCAACCGGCGCAGCAGCGTCCCGAGCCGATCCAACCGCAGCGCCGCGTAGAAATACGGCCGGTCGAGCGTGAGCGGCGCCAGGTTGAACGACTCGCGTGACGGCGTATCGGCGCCCGCCAGCACCGCGCCCGCCTCGTCGGCGATGGAATCGTCCGGACCGCCGGATCTGACCTCGCCGCCGGCAAACGACACCGCCGGCAGGTCGTTGTAGATGCCCGCGCGCGCGGCAATCACGTCGATGCCGGGGTACCACGACACGTCGAACGAGCGGTCGTCGCAGAATTTCCGCAGTGTGGCGATGCGCGCGGCGGACCAGGCGTCGCGCGACAACAGCACGCGCACGCCCCAGGCCGAGCGGTACACCACCACATGCGCGCCCGGCCCGGCGATGCCGGCGCGCCGCAGAGCTGCGCGAGCCGTTGCCAGCACCCGCAGCGCATACACCGGAAAATCGCGGATCGACACCGGGATCGACACCAGCCCGCCGGGCGCCAGGGCGCGCAGGTAGAAGGCCATCGCCTCGACACTGAACGCGCTGGCGTTGGCATCGGCGGCGTCCAGGAAATCGGCCGAGATGTCGATCACGTCCCATCTCGTGCCAATCCGATCGTCCCTGCGAGCCGCCGCCACCGGACCGGAACGCGACAGCGTCACCCGTGCATCGCCCGGCCACGCGGGCGACGGGCCCAGCCCGTGCTCCAGCGCACGGTGCAGCACCGGCTCGGGTTCCAGGACCCGCACCCGTGCCGCGCCGAGCGCGAGCAGCTCGGCGATGCGGAACCCGCCTGACGCGCCCGCCAGCAGCACGCGCGCGTGCGGCACCAGCCGGTAGGGCAGCGCGTCCAGCGCCGAGGCCGCGTAGCCGGCGGTGGGTCCGGGCGGCCGCGGCAGCGCGGCGATGCGGTTGCCGTCGCGGTACAGGCCGAAGCTGCGCGGTGGGCCGGCGATGCCCAGCATGCCGGCGTTGTTGGACACGTCGGTGTCCAACCGCTCGGTGAAGTCGTTGAGCAACGCGTAGTCGCCTCGGGGGGAAAACACCTGCGCCAGGGTGCGGGCACCTTGCGTCTGCAGCGGCGCATAGATCGCCTTGAACTGGTTCACCTGCGCGTGGTTGTCCAGCACCAGCAGCGCCTCGCCGGCGAGCAGTGCCAGGGCGGCGGCCATGACGCTGCGCCAGCGTTGCCGCGCGGGGAGGAAAACCGTGCTCGCCGCCAGCGGCACCAGCAGCAGCGGCACCAGGCAGAACGCATGCACCGCAAACATCGCCGCCAACATCAGCGCCGCGCCGGCGCCCGCGCCGGTCAGGTCATAGCCATAGACGACGCCGATGCGCGACGCGTTGAGCACGAAGCTCAGGCTGACGAACAAACCCGCGAGGAAGAAGAACGGCAGCAGCGCCGCGTAATACCCGGCAATGTTCCAGAGCTGGCCTGCCCAGGTTGCCGGGTCCTGCAATTGCAGCGGATTGAATGGATTGACCGTGGTCAGGTGGAAGCCGATCGCGGCGCTCAGCACCAGCAGCGGCGGCAAGGCGGCCAGCAGGCGCATGCCGTGCCGCGCCAGTATGTCGCGCCACAGCGCCAGCACCACGCCACTGAGCGCAAAGCCGACCATGACGATGGAGATGACCCAGTAGCCGTATTGCGACCAAGTTGCGACAGCGAAATATCGTGTCAGTGCGGTTTCATATCCCACCGTCGCCAGCGAGATGAGGAACAGCGGCCACAGGCTCACGGCCAGATCCGGCGATGGATGAAACTTGCCAGCAGGGCGTTGAACCGCGGCGCGTCATCGATGAACAGGGCGTGGCCGGCATGGGCGAACAGCGCAGTTTCGGTATTCGGCCGGTTGCGCCGGAGGTTGGCGGCCTGGGCGGCGAAGCCGGGGCGGACGATGTACAGCACCGGTTTGACGGTGGAATAGATCGCTGCGCGCCAGTAGCTGCGCGGGACGGGGTAGGACAGCAGGGCGCGGCTGGCGGCTTCCGGGGTGTGCAGCGTGGCCTCGGTGAGGCGGTCCAGCCAGGCGGCGTTCTGCGGGCGGCGGAACATGCCCTGGACGAAGCGGCGCATCGCCACGGCGTGCGGCGGTGGCGGCCCGCGATGTGGGCGCGGCGGGCGGGGAATCGGCGCCGGCTCCTCGCCGACCGAATTGTCCACCAGGACCAGACCGGCGATCAGCGCATCGCCGTCGGCATGCACGTAGGCGAGCGTGTCGAGCACGCCGAGCGACCAGCCGACCACCAGCACGGGCACGGGTTCCAGACGGGCGATGAGTTCCGCGATGTCCTGGCCGCGGCGGCCCGGCGTATAGCCGGTGGCCGGCACGTCGGAATCGCCCTGGCCGCGCGGGTCGAAGGCCACGACGTGGTACCGGTGTGAGAAGGCCGCGATCTGCGGTGCCCAGATCCAGGCCGGCATGGTCCAGCCGGGGACGAACAGCAGGATGTGCGCGCCGCGCGGGCCGGCGTCGAGGTAGTGGAGCCGGACACCGTCGCTGGTGACGAAATAGCGGTTCTGTACGCGTGGGAGGGTCTGCGCGGCGCCCGGCCCGACTGCTGCCAGCAGTGCGAGCAATACGAGAAAAAGCAGATGCGGAAAGGGCCGGACGCGCATGCCGGGCACAAGACCGGGATGTGCGGTGGGCTGTCAACCGGAATGCGGCGAGCGCCGGCTTTCGCTTCGGTCAGACGACGCCGAAATCGATCAACTGCCGCACCGGCGCGCCCGACTTCAGATTCGCGAAGCCCTCGTTGATCTCGGCCAGTTTGATGTGCCCGGAGATCAGCGTGTCCAGCTTCAGCCGCCCCTGGCGCCACAATTCCAGCAACCGCGGCATGTCCACCCGGAACCGGTTGCCGCCCATCGAGGTGCCCTGAATCTTTCGGTCGCGCAGGAAATCCGCGCCGTGCAGCTCGATTTTGACGCCGAGCGGAATCATTCCGATGATCGTCGCCACGCCGCCCGGGCGCAGCATGGCGAAGCATTGCTCGGCGGTTTTCTTCAGGCCGATCGCCTCGAAGGAATACGGCACGCCGGCGCCGCCGGTCAGTTCCTTCACCGCTTCCACCGCATCGACATTGGACGCGTTGATCGTGTCGGTGGCGCCCATCTCCCTGGCCTTTTCCAACTTCGACGGCACCGTATCGATGGCGATGATGCGCGCCGCGCCGGCCAGCGCCGCGCCGTTCACTGCGGACAATCCGATGCCGCCGCAGCCGACCACCGCGACGGTGCTGCCGGGCTCCACCTTCGCGGCGTTGAACACCGCGCCGACGCCGGTCATCACGCCGCAGCCGACCAGCGCCGCGATGTCGAGCGGGATGGAGGCGTCGATCTTCACCACGGCATGCTCGTGCACCAGCATGTTCTCGGCGAAGGCGGAGAGGTTGAACGCCTGGTTCAGCACCGCGCCCTTCCAGGTGAGCCGCCGCGCCGCACCGGGCAGCAGTTTTACTTCGGTGTTCTCGCATAAATTGGTGTGGCCGGTCAGGCACTGCGCGCACTCGCCGCAGAACACCGACAGGCAGGTGATGACGTGGTCGCCCGGCTTTACGTAGGTGACGTCCTCGCCCACCGCCTCCACCACCGCGGCCCCCTCATGACCGAGCACGCAGGGCGTCGGGAACGGGTACAACCCCTCCATGAAATGCAGGTCGGAGTGGCACAGGCCGGCGAACGCGGTGCGCAGCAGCACCTCGCGCCGCTTCGGCTTGGCATGTTCGACGTCCTCGATGGTCAGCGGCTGGTGCGGAGCGTGAAAGACCGCGGCCTTCATGGCTGTTTCCTCCCGTTGCGTCAGGCAGGATGCTAGACCGGGGCGCCGGCGGGCGGAAGCGTGTCGCCCCGCCGTGACGGCGGCGCAGGGCGGATTCAAACGCCCGGCCGGACCAGCGCCGGTGTTTCCGGCAATATGGCTGGCCGCCGTCGCCCTTCGGCATGATCGCGCGGCCGGTCGCGGAATAGCCGGCGTGGCGCAGCCCATGCGCCTCGAAGTTCCGGCCGTGGAACGGCGAGTTGCCGGCGCGCGGCCGGATCCTGGTGCGGGCCGGACGACCATGGCGTCACCCGGGCCATGCCGATCTTTTCGCGCGGCTCGGGTGAAACGAGGTCCAGGCCGAACCGCCCGTCGCGCACCGCGCGGCGGCGTGAGTCGCTGGTGCGGCCGGTCGCACAGGGCTCCATCGCGTGCCTCCGATCGGGGATCGGCACGCGATGTTGCCCGCCGCCGCTTACATGTGCTTGGAGCCGGACGGCGACCCGCTGCCCGGCATCATGCCCGAGCCGTGATCACTCATGCCCCCGGCCCTGCTCCCCGACCCCATCCCGCCGGAACCGTCCCGGGCCGACCCTACCTGGAACGGATGGCCCTGCTTCGCCGCCCGCAGGCTCTCCTGGTTCAGGTGGGTGATCTCGGCATTCTGCGAGGCATCCGTCCGATCGGAGCGCGACGAGCGCATCGCATGCTGTGACCAGTGGTGCGTGTTGCCGGCATGCATCGCGCCGCGCGCGCCGTTGGTGTGGGAATGGCCCATCCCGGTGCTGCCGGACATGCCATTGCTCGCCGCGTGCGGCATGTTGCGATGCATGGCGTTCGACGAACCCATGTCGCCGGTTGTGGGGCCAGCCGCGAAAGCCGGTGCCGCCGCGAGCAGCCCCAATGCGCAGACCGAAGCCAGCAGGCGTCCCTTGAGCATGTTCTGTTCCCTTCGTGTGCCGTTGCCGAAGCGCTCGGCACCGGGCGGCATGCGCCGGCAGCGTCGCACTCGGACCGCAACCAACGTGGGGAAGGGCAGGGCGCCGCGCGCATCACATCCGGTTGCGCGGCGGTTGTGTCAGAGCACCAATTGCGTTTGCGTGACCTTCGCCACGAGCCGCCCGTCCTCGGCGGTGAGCCGGGTTTCCCATACCTGGGTGCGCCGGCCGCGATGCAGCGGCACGCTCTCCGCCACCAGCCGGCTGCCGACCGGCGCACCGGCAAAGAAATTGGTCTTGCTCTCCAACGTCGTGGTGGATTGTCCGGCCCGCAGGTTCAGCACGGCGCCGAGCGCGCCCAGCGTGTCGGCGAACGCCATGATCGCGCCGCCGTGAATGGTATGGCCGACCGTGCAGTGCTCCTCGCGCACCACCAGTTCCGCCACCACGCGCTCCGGTTCGGCCGCGGTCACGGTCATGCCGAGAAATTGCGGCAGGCCGAGCGATGCCAGCATCTCGGTCGGGTCCATCCGATCCTCCTGTTGCGCCGCCGTCATCCCCGCGGTTGGAGCGATTGTTCCATGACGATTCCTGAGCCGGCGGAGGCGGAGCAACGCAGGCGTCGTTTGGCCTTTGGCCGTGGGGGTAAATTTTTGGACTTGCTTCGGACGAGAGCAAGCAAGCAATTTCAGCCACAGATGCACGCCGATGCACGCAGATGCACCGTGCTGCTGCAATGAACGTGCACCACCACGCGGCAGGAGAACGCGCAGACCAATCATGTCGCTTGGTCTATCTGCGTGCATCGGCGTGCATCTGTGGCTGATAATTCTGTTTCCGTAACCGTTCACGGCCCCGCCGTGCAGGACGCGGCGCCGGCTGACCTAAACATTTGAATTTGCTCACTTTCGGTTTTTTATGAGGCGATCCGAGGGGGGAGTGTGAACGGTTACCTGTTTTCTGCTCTTTTGCTCAGGTTGCAACTGATTGCAACAGAGTTTGCGACGAGAGCTCAGGAATCCAAGTCGGCGGAGCCGGAACCAAAAAGGCAACATCTCTCCGTCGGCCGTGCGGGCAAATTCGGTTCCATGAGAGCGGCGGCTGGCAGTGGTTCATCCTTCCGTATGGCCAAGCGAAGCGGTTGCCTTGTATGCCGGGAGTCCCCAATCTCCCGCCGGCCGTTCCGCACATCCAGATACCGCACCATGCCAAGCGCCACCCGTCTCCCCCGCATCCGCGCCTGATGGCTGTCCTGGCCCAACCCATGCCGCGAGGCGCCGCGGTGGCGTCCGTGCCGGCCGTCCTGACTCCGGCGCGGCTACGCGAGTGCCAGCATTGCGCCCAGCTCCAGGTGCTGCCGCCGATGCCGCCTGCCACCCGCGCCGTCTGCCTGCGCTGCGAAGCCGTGCTGCGGCACACCCACCACGACCCGATCGGCATCCCGCTGGCGCTCAACGTCGCCGCCCTGGTCCTGTTCATCATTGCCGCCAGCAGCGCGTTGCTGACGGTCAGCCGCGCCGGCCAGACCCGTGTCGCCGATCTGTTCACCGGCCCTGCCGGACTTCAGCGAGCAGGGATGTGGGAGTTGTCCGCCGTTGTGCTGTTCACGACCCTTGCCGCGCCGCTCGTCAAGGTGCTTGCCATGATCGCGGTGCTGCTGGGCGTGCAGCTCCGCCACCCGCCCCGCGCGCTGCGCGGTCTGTTCGGCTGGGCGGAGCACCTTCGCCCGTGGTCGATGATCGAAGTGTACTTGCTCGCCGTTTTCGTCGCCTATGTGCGGCTCGGCGCGCTGGCGCGTATCCAGCTTGGCCCGGCGCTCTATGCCCTCGCCGCGCTGATGCTGACGATGGTGGCCGCCGACGCCGCGCTGGATGCGGAGGCGGTCTGGGAAGCGATGTACCGGCGGCGCGTCCAGGCTGTCCGGCCGGCGCGGCGCGGGTGGCAGCCAGGCACGCCGCGGCGGCTGGGCTGCGGCACCTGCCACTTCGTTACCCGAACCATCGCCGGCGCCCCCTGCCCACGCTGCGGCTTCGCGTTGCGCGCGCGCAAGCCGAACAGCGTCGCCCGCACCTGGGCCCTGGGGATCGCCGCGCTGCTGCTGTACATTCCGGCGAACGCCTACCCGGTGCTGACGGTGACCCAGCTCGGTGCCGCCCAGCCCAGCACGATTCTCGGCGGCGTGCGCGAATTGCTCCAAGCCGGCATGTGGCCGCTCGCGGCGCTGGTGTTCTTCGCCAGCGTCGTCGTGCCGGGCCTGAAGGTACTAGGCCTGACCCTGCTCCTGCTGACCACCCGGGCCGGTTCCAGGCGGGGGCTGCGCGACCGCACCTGGCTCTATCGCTTCATCGACCAGATCGGCCGCTGGTCGATGATCGACATCTTCATGGGATCGATCCTGGTGGCGCTGCTACAGTTCGGCGCGATCGTCTCGGTCGCGCCCGGGCCGGGAGCGCTTGCCTTCGCCGCGGTGGTGATCCTCACCATGCTGGCGGCGCAGACCTTCGATCCCCGGCTGATGTGGGATGCGGCCGGTTTGCGGGCCGGCGAATTCGACGCATGAGCGACGAGCCCCAGCCGCACCATCCCCGCGCGGTGCTTCGCTCCCCGTTGGACCGGCGGCGGCGGCTGTCGCTGATCTGGGCCATCCCGATCGTCAGCGCGCTGATCGGCGGCTGGCTGGCCTGGCGCACGCTGGCCGAACGCGGGCCGCTGATCTCCATCAGCTTCGAGAGTGCCTCCGGGCTGGTCGCCGGCCAGTCGCATATCCGCCACAAGGACGTCGATATGGGCCTGGTGGAGCGCATCGTGCTCAGCAAGGACCTGCGGCGGGTGATCGTGACGGTGCGGATGAACCGCGCGGCCGAGCCGCTGCTGACCGACAAGGCACAGTTCTGGGTAGTGAAGCCGCGCTTCTTCGCCGGCGCCCTGACCGGCCTGGAAACGCTGGTCTCCGGCAGCTACATCGAGTTGCAACCCTCGGCGTCCGGCGGCAAGCCGCAGCGCCACTTCACCGGCCTGGAGACGCCGCCGGTGCTGACCTCCGACGTGCCCGGACACACGTTCCTGCTGCGGGCGGCCCGCCTCGGCAACATCACGCTCGGCTCTCCGGTGTTCTATCGCGACCTGGACGTGGGCGAGGTGCTTGGCTGGGACCTTGGCAACATGGCCGAAACCGTCACCGTCCACGCCTTCGTCCGGGCGCCGTACGACCAGTACGTGCATGACAATTCGCGATTCTGGAACGCCTCCGGGGCGACGGTGGCGCTCGGTCCCAACGGGCTGGAGCTGCAGATCGAGTCGCTGCGTGCCGTGCTGCTTGGCGGCATCGCCTTTGACACGCCGAACCAGGGACACGGCTTCGCGTCAAGCGCGGAAAACCATGGGTTCCGGCTGTACGACAGCGAGGACGCAGCCGATTCCGCCGCCTTCACCCGCCGCCTGCACTTCGTGGCGTATTTTCAGGGTTCCGTCGCGGGCCTGGCGTCGGGCGCGGCGGTGACGTTGCACGGCATCAAGATCGGCGAGGTGAGCAAGGTCGGGCTGCAATACGACAAGAGCCTGAACAGCGTGGTGGCGCCGGTGACATTCGCGGTGGAGCCGGAGCGCATCGCCGCGCTGAACCTGCCCTCCGGCGGCGACCTGGATGCCACCATGCGCGACCTGGTACGCCGCGGCCTGCGGGTGAAGCTGGATAGCGCGAGTTTGCTAACCGGCCAGAAGCAGCTCGCCATGGACCTCTACCCCGGCGCACCCCCCGCCATGCTGACCAGGCAGGGCAACACCTATGTCATTCCGGTGCTGCCGGGCGGGCCGGAAGACGTCGTTGCGGCCGCCGGCGCGCTGATCGCCAAGCTCGATGCGATACCGTTCCAGAAGATCGGCGACAATTTGAGCAAGGCACTGGCCGGCGTGAACGGGCTGGTAAACGGGCCGGATCTGCGGCAATCGATCGCCTCGCTGCACACGACGCTGGCGGATGCCGACACGCTGGTGCGGCACCTGAACGCCGCCACCGGGCCGCTGGCGCAGCGGCTGCCGGCGATCATCACGGAGCTGGATTCCACCGCCAGGCGGTTGAATGCGCTGGCTGGCTCGATGCAGGCGGGGTATGGCGGCAATTCGGGGTTCAATCGCGATGCCACCCGGCTACTGGTGAAGCTCACCGATACCGCGCGTGCGTTCCGTGTGCTGGCGGACCTGCTGACGCGCCATCCCGAAGCGCTGATCCGCGGCCGTCCCGACCAGGGGTCTCCACCATGAAGAAACCGTCGCCGGGAATGCCGATCGGGCGCCGTGGCGCGCTGTGGCTGCTGGCGGGGCTGCCGGCTGCCTGCGCGTCTCCCAATCCGATATTGTACACTCTGGCGATCGTGCCCGGCGCGACGCATCCGGTCGCGCCGCCGCGCATCGAGCTGCGGGAAATCGCGGTGGCGCACTACCTGGAGCGCTCGCAGATCGTGCGGTCGTCGGAGGATTTCCGGCTCGACGTGCTTGGCAACGACTGGTGGGGCGAGCAATTGGATGCGATGCTGAGCCGCGTGCTGGTGCAGGAATTGTCACAGCGGCTGCCGTCCAGCACGGTGTTCGCGGAGAATGGCGCGATCACCGCCACGCCGGACGCCGCGGTGGAGCTGAACGTCCAGCGCTTCGACGAGGACCGCAGCGGCGCGTTGGTGCTGCTGGCGCAGGTGGCGGTGACGGGGCGCGTGACCGCGATGCGCAACGTGCGGTTCTCGGTGCCGCCGCCGTCGCCCGGGACGGTGGGGCTGGTGAGTGCGATGAGCATCGCGGTAGGGCAGCTCGCGGACGCGATCGCGGAGTCAGTGACCACGCATGCGTCGCGGGGTTGAGCCGCGCCGCGGATCGACGCGCCGCGAAGCGGCGGGTGAGGGTGATCGGGTCGTCCCGCCGCACCGTTACCCTCGGCGCTGGCGCGCCTCGGCCTTCCCCGCTTCGTGGGCGAGGCTTTTCAGTTCGCCGCCGAGGAACGCCGCGATCGCACCCGGACCCGAGCGCGCCGTTCCGGCACGGTCCGCCCGCCGTTCCGCGTCGGGATTGTAGTTCGTGTTGGTGTTCACGTCGTACACCAGTGTCCGGCCGGCATTGTCGGAGATGAACTCGATGCCGGCGACCTCGATTCCGGCCCCCGCGAGGAAGCGCTCCAGCCGCACCCGCAGCGTGTCCGGAATGTTGTCGATGATGGTGAATTTGTGGTGCGGCGCTTCGCCTGCCGGGCAGTTGGCGTCGCCGATCGCGCAGGCATCGGCCGGGCAGAGTTCGAATCCGTCGCTGGTATCGACCTCGACCGCATACAGGAAGCGGCCGCCGACGAACTCCGCGCGGGTGATCACCGGACGTGGCGCGCGGACATACTCCTGCAACAATGTCAGCCCGTCCACCGGCGCCTGCCACGCCTCGCTTGCGACAAACGCCGCGAGACTGTCGTCGCTGGCGAAAAGCTGCACGCCGAGGCCCTTGCCGCCCCGGTTCGGCTTCAGGATCACCGGCCGGCCGGAGAAATGCCGCCGCGCGGCAGTCACGACATTGCCGCGTCCCGCGACCAGCACCGTGCGCGGCGTGGCGACGCCGTATAGTTCCAGCGCGGCGTATTGCCGCACCTTGCTGATTTCCAGATCGAGCGCGCCGGGACCGTTGACCACACGGCGTCCCCAGCGCGAGAGCCAGGCCAGCACGGCGGCGGTGAGTTCGGCGGCGTAGCGGTGGTCGCGCGTGTGCGATGAAGCGCTCATGCGGCTGTAGAACACGCCCGGAGGCGGCGGCGACGCGAGATCGAAGACGCCCTCATGCAGGAACCACTCGGTCCATGGCAGGCCGTTGCGGTCGAAGGCTTCGGCGAGCGGCGGCAGCCAGGCGGGGTTTTCGTGCAGGACATGGATGCGGGGCACGGCCGGAACTCCGTATGCGTTTGGCTGCTATGAAAGGACTTTCCGACGTCGCGCAAGATCGGGCGACAAGATAGAATATTCGCCTATAATATGGCTCTATGTTGGGGTATAATTCTATTATTTCTTTGAATGGCAGAAAGCCCTGCTTTCCGGCCGTGACCGACTCACCGGGCCAGGGCGATCGCATTTGCGACCATCGCATTTGCGACCGGGCAGGATTGTGCCACGGAGTCAGCCGGCGGCCGGGGCTGCTGACGAACTCCGTGGCAAAATCTTGCTTCTTGCCACCGCGGCGCCGGCTTGATTGACTGCCGGATGCGACCAACCAGCAAGGGGAACCGATGCAAGCTGCCCGTCTTGCCGTGGATATCGGCGGCACGTTCACCGACCTCGCGCTGGAGCATGCGGGCAGGCGCACCACCATCAAAATCCTGACCACCCAGGGGACGCCGGAGCAGGGGGTGCTGGACGGCGTGCGCGGCATGCTGGCGGCGGGGGGGACGACGGCGGCCGAGATCGGCATCGTGATCCACGGTACCACGCTGGCGACCAACGCGATCATCGAGCGCAAGGGGGCGCGCACGGCGCTGGTCACCACGCAGGGCTTCCGCGACGTGATCGCCATGGGCAACGAGAGCCGTTACGACCAGTACGACCTGAACATCACGCTGCCGCAACCGCTGGTGCCGCGGCACCTGCGGCTGGGCGTGCCGGAGCGGCTGGACAACGAAGGCAATGTCCTGCTGCCGCTCGACGAGGCGGCGGTGCGCGCGCTGGTCCCGGCGTTGCGCGACGCGGACGTGCAAAGCATCGCGATCGGCTTCCTGCACGCCTTCGTCAATCCGCGCCACGAACAGCGGGCCCGCGAGATCCTGGCGGCGGCGCTGCCCGGGGTTCCGGTGTCGCTGTCTTCGGAAGTCTCGCCGGAGATGCGCGAATGGGAGCGCTTTTCCACCACCGTCGCCAATGCCTATGTGCAGCCGATGATGGCGCGCTACCTGCGCAAGCTGGAAGCCGGGCTGCGCGGGCTGGGCGTCGCGGCGCCGGTGTTCCTGATGCTGTCGGGCGGCGGCCTGACCACGATCGAGACCGCGTGCCGCTTTCCGGTACGCCTGGTGGAGAGCGGGCCGGCGGGCGGCGCGATCTTCTCGGCCTGGATCGCGCGGCAATGCGGGCTGGATAGCGTGCTGTCCTTCGACATGGGCGGCACCACGGCGAAGATCTGCCTGATCGACGATTTCAAGCCGCAGACGGCGCGGGCGTTCGAGGTCGCAAGGGTCGGGCGGTTCCGTAAGGGATCGGGTCTGCCGCTGCGGATTCCGGTGATCGAGATGGTGGAGATCGGCGCCGGCGGCGGCTCGTTGGCGCATGTGGATGCGATGGGGTGCATCGCGGTGGGGCCGGAGAGCGCGGGCGCCGATCCAGGGCCGGCATGCTACGGTCGTGGCGGCACGCGGCCGGCCGTGACGGACGCGAACCTGGTGCTCGGGCGTTACGACGCCGCGCGCTTCGCCGGCGGGACGATGTCGCTCGACGGCGCGGCGGCGCATGACGCGCTGGTGGCGGAGGTCGGTTCGCGGCTGGGTCTGGCGGCGGAGATGGCGGCGCTCGGCGTGGTGGAGATGGTCGATGAGAACATGGCCAACGCCGCGCGCGTGCATGCGATCGAGTCCGGCAAGAGCTATGCGGGGCGCACGCTGATCGCGTTCGGCGGCGGGGGGCCGGTGCATGCCTGCCGGGTGGCGGAGAAGATCGGCATTGCCCGGGTGCTGGTGCCGTCCGGGGCGGGAGTCGGCAGCGCGATCGGTTTCCTGCGCGCGCCGGTCGGCTACGAGGTGGTGCGCAGCCTGTATCAGCGGTTTTCCACCTTCGACGTCGCCGCGGTGAACGCGCTGCTGGCGGCGATGCGGGCGGAGGCGATGCAGGTGGTCGCCGCGGGGGGCTTCGGCGCGGCGACGACGGAGACTTGCACGGCGTTCATGCGCTATGTCGGACAGGGGCACGAAATTCCGGTGCCGCTGCCGGCGAGGGCGCTGGTTGATGAAGATGTGGCGGCGGTGCGCGCGCGTTACGACGCGGAATACACGCGGTTCTACGATCGTCCGGTGCCGGGGTCCGACGTGGAGATCATGAGCTATGCTGTCGTGGTGACGACGGTCGTGGAAGATTTCGATGCGCTGCCGCCGGCGAGCGACCTGTTCGCGCCGGATGTTGTGGCGGCGGGTACGCGGCTGGTGCGCGACACCACGACCGGCGAGGTCGCACCGTGGTCGGTGTTTGATCGCGTAGCGTTGGCGCCGGGCGCGCGCGTTGCGGGACCGGCGATCATTGCCGAGGACCAGACGTCGACGCTGGTGTGCCCGGGTTGGGGCGCGATGGTGAACGCGCTCGGGTATATTGAGTTGGCCAGGGAGGGCACATGAACTCTCACTGTCATTGCTTCGTCGCTTTGCTCCTTGCAATGACAGTGAATCGCAATGACGGCCGATCGCCATGACAATCTGCATGTGACGCAGATGGAGTGTTGAACCGATGTCCCTTGAAACCAATGCCCTGGCGCAAATCCACCGGCAGATCATGTGGAACCGTCTGATCGCCGTCGTGGAAGAGCAGGCGCAGATCATGATCCGCACCGCGTTTTCGACCACGGTGCGGGAGGCGGGGGACCTGTCCGCGGGCATCTTCGACCTGCACGGCCGCATGATGGCGCAGGCGGTTACCGGCACGCCGGGCCACGTCAACTCCATGGCGGAAAGCGTCGGGCATTTCCTGGGTAAATTCCCAATCGACGGCATGTGCGAGGGTGACCATTACATCACCAACGACCCATGGCTCGGCACCGGCCACCTGCACGACCTCACCGTCGTCACGCCCGCGTTCCATCGCGGCCGGATCGTCGGGCTGTTCGCCAACACCGCGCATGTCATCGACATCGGCGGGCTCGGCATGGGACCCGAGGGGCGCTCGGTGTTCGAGGAGGGGTTGTATATCCCGATCATCAAATGCTTCGACCAGGGCCGGCCGAACGAGACCTTCTTCGACTTCATTCGCGCCGGATCGCGCCTGCCGGTGGAGCTGGAAGGCGACGTGTATTCGCTGTGTGCCTGCAACGACGCCGGCGCGCACCGGCTGGCGGAGATGATGGACGAGTTCGCGATGGACAGCCTTGATTCGCTGGCCGGGTTCATCTTCGACAGCTCGCACCGCGCGACGCTGGCCGAGATCGCTCGCATTCCGCGCGGCACCTACCGCGCGGAGATCTTCTCCGACGGCTATGAGGAACCAGTGCGTCTCGCCGCTTCGATGACCGTGCGGGAGGACGGAATCGAGGTGGATTACGCCGGCACGTCCGGCCTGTCGTCGCGCGGCATCAACGTGCCGCCGGCCTATTGTCGTGCGTATTCCTGCTTCGGCATCAAATGCGTGGTGGCGCCGGAGATTCCCAACAACTGGGCCAGCCTGGCGCCGTTCCGCATGGCGATTCCCGAGGGCTGTATTTTGAATGCGCCGCGGCCGTATCCGGTGTCGGTGCGGCACGTGATCGGGCACCTGCTGCCGGACCTGATGATGGGCTGCCTGCACCAGGCGGTGCCGGAGCGGGTGACCGCGGAGGGTGCCTCGGCGCTGTGGAATCCGCCGTTGCGCGGCGGCGGGTCGGTGTCCGGCCAGGCGCGCGGCAACCGGCCGGTGCTGCCGGATTTCGAGGTCATCACGTTCAACTCCGGCGGCACCGGCGCGCGGCCGACGCAAGACGGGCTGAACGCGACTGCCTATCCGTCGGGCGTGCGCACCATGCCCGTGGAGGCGACGGAAAACGTCGCTCCGGTGGTGTTCTGGCGGAAGGAACTGAAGCCGGATTCCGGCGGCGCCGGCCGCACCCGCGGCGGCACCGGGCAGGTGATCGAAATCGGCGGCAAGGGCGACCTGGAGTTCTCGGTGAACGCCTCGTTCGATCGCGTAGCGCATGCGCCGAAGGGGCGCGAGGGCGGGCTGGATGGCGCGGCGGGCGCCGTGCATTTGAAGTCGGGGGGGAAACTGCGGACCAAGGGGTTGCAGATCATTCCGGACGGGGACCGGCTGGTGCTGGAGCTGCCGGGCGGTGCGGGCATGGGAGATCCTGGTGTGCGTGACCCCGCATTGGTGGCGCGCGACGTGCGCGACGGGCTGGTGTCGGCGGAGAATGCGCGCGCGCTCTACAAGGTGGCAGTCGGCGCCGACGGCACCGTGGTGGAGACCGAAACTGCGCGACTGAGGAGCTGAAGCATGCGATGTAAATCACGCCCACGCCGCGCGCCGGAGAAGTCAAGGCGCAAGCAAAGCGAGGGTGAGGGTCATCGGACCGGCACGCGTCGCCCTCGGCCGCTGCGCGATGCGCGCCGCGTTGATCGGCGTCGCGACGTTGGTGCGCGGTCGGGGCCCAGGCTCGCGAAGCCGGGGAGGTGGGAACGATGCACTACGATCTGATATTCCGTGACGCGACAGTGTTCGACGGCACCGGCGCCCCGCGCTTCACCGCCGATGTCGCCGTCGCCGGCGACCGCATTGCCGCGGTCGGCGATCTCGGCAGCGCGCGTGCCGATCGCGAGATCGTTGCGACCGGCAAGGGGCTCGCGCCCGGCTTCATCGACGCGCACACCCATGACGACCGCGCCGTGCTGTGCGGGCCGGAATGCATGCTGTGCAAGATGTCGCAGGGCGTGACCACTGTCGTGGTCGGCAATTGCGGCATCTCGCTTTCTCCCGTCCGCATGCGCGCGCGCCCCGTCCCGCCGCTTGATCTGCTCGGCGACGAATCGTGGTGGATTTTCGACAGTTTCGGTGAATACGCCCAGCGTCTGGCGCGCGATCCGCCGCCGGTGAACACCTGCGCGCTGATCGGCCACATGTCGCTGCGCGTCGAGGCGATGCACGGCGACACCCAGCGCGCCGCCACCGACCAGGAAGCCGCGCACATGCAGCGCCGCCTGGCCGAGGCCCTCTCGCAAGGCGCATCCGGCTTTTCCACCGGCCTGTATTATCCGCCCAACATGCTGGCGCCGACCGACGAGGTGATCGCCGTCGCCGAAGCGTTGCGCGCCGCCGGCGGGCTCTACGTTACGCACATGCGCGACGAAAGCAACGACGTGCTGCTGTCGATCGAGGAAACCTTGCAGATCGGCCGCGCGGCGAACGTTCCGGTGGTTATCAGCCACCACAAATGCGCCATGCCGGAAAATTACGGCCGCTCGGCCGAGACCTTGCCGCGCATCGAGGCCGGCGCGCGGCAGCAGAAGGTGGCGTTCGACGTGTATCCGTATCACGCCGGTTCAACGGTGCTGATGCCGCAACGGCTGCGGCCGGATGTGCCGGTGCAGGTCACCTGGTCGGTGCCGCATCCCGAAGTCGCCGGCCGCATGCTGGACGACATCGCGCGCGACTGGGCAACCACCCCACGCGAGGCCGCCGAACGCCTGCTCCCCGCCGGCGCGATCTTCTTCCAGATGGACGAGCAGGATGTGCGGCGGATTTTGGCGCATGAGCTGGCGATGATCGGGAGCGACGGATTGCCGCACGATTCGTATCCGCATCCGCGGCTGTGGGGCACATTTCCGCGCGTGCTCGGTCATTACGCGCGCGATCTCGGGTTGTTCAGCATGGAGGCGGCGGTGCGCAAGATGACCGGCCACACCGCCGAGGTGTTCGGCCTGGTCGATCGTGGCGTGATCCGCGCCGGCGCCTGCGCCGATCTCGTGCTGTTCGATCCTGCAACGGTGCGCGACGCCGCGACCTTCGACGCGCCGACGCAGCCGGCCCTGGGCATTGTCGAAACCTGGGTGAACGGCCGCGGCACGTATGTGCATGGTGTCGGCGCCACGGCGGAGCGCGCCGGGCGGTTGCTGACTCGCAATCGCGCCTGACCGGCAGGGATATTGTGTTCAAGAGGCAGTCATGCTGTCCTACTCTGCATGGACAGCACGCTGCTCGCCCTGCTGGGCTTCGCGGTGGCCATGTACGTCACGCCGGGGCCGAACAACATGATGCTCGCCAGTTCCGCGGCGAACTATGGCGTGCGCGCGACGCTGCCGCACATGCTGGGCATCAATCTCGGCTTTTCCGCGATGTTGGTGCTGGTCAGCGCGGGATTGGGTTCGCTGCTGCTGACGGTGCCGGTGCTGCTGCCGATTATGCGCTGGGTCGGTGCGGCCTGGATGCTGTACCTGGCGTGGAAGATCGCCAGCGCCGCGCCGCCCGGCGAGGGCAAGCGTCGTCCGTTGCTCGGCGTGCCTGGTGCCGCGGCGTTCCAATGGATCAATCCCAAGGCCTGGCTGATCGCCGTCGCGGCCGCGAGCGAATTCACGCTGCCGAACCGTCCGCTCGGTGAGCAGTTGGCGCGCATCGGCGTTGTTTTCCTGGCGGTAGGGTTTCCGTGCATGCTGCCCTGGGCGCTGCTGGGCAGTGGAGCGAGCCGCGTGTTGCGTTCGCGAGCGCACCTGCGCGCATTCAACATCGCCATGGCGGCGCTGCTTGTTCTCTCCCTGGTGCCGGTGTTGAGTGAGCGGTGAACCGGCCGGGGAGACACGCGCCATGAAGATCACCCGCATCGATGCATTCCAGATTCGCTGGACATCGGGTGACAAACCGTCGCAGTACAGCGCGTTCGTGCTGGTGCATACCGACGACGGCCTGGTCGGAACCGGCGAGGCATCGCCGATGCAAGGCGGCCTCGCATCGCTGGTCATCATCAAGCAGCATCTTGCGCCGGCGCTGATCGGCCATGACCCGCTGGACCACGCGGTGTTACTGGACCGCGCGCTGCACACGCTGGTGAAGCTCGGGCCGGAAGGCGCGCTGACCGGGGCGCTCGCCGCGCTGGACATCGCGTTGTGGGACCTGAAGGGCAAGGCGACCGGGCTGCCGGTTTACAAATTGATCGGCGGCGCGTGGCGGACCGCACTGCCGTTCTATGCCTCGATCGGCGGCAACGGCGAGCGCGGCCTGGACGACGTGCTGCGCGTGGTCGAGACGCGGCTGAAGGATCGGCCGGCAGCGGTGAAGATCCGGTTCGATAACGACCGCACGCGGCTGGACGCCGACATTCGAGGCGACATCGCCAAGGCGCGCGCGGTGCGCAAGCTAGTCGGCGACGCGCTGCCCTTGGCGTTCGACGCCAACAACGGATACACCAGCGGCGGCGCCATTCGCGTCGGCCGCGCGCTGGAGGAACTCGGTTATTGGTGGTTCGAGGAACCGGTGCAGCACTACCACGTCAAGGCGATGGGCGAGGTGGCGCGCGCGCTGGACATCACCGTGTCGGCCGGAGAACAAACCTACACGCTGCCCGCACTGGTGGACCTGATCGACGCGGGCGTGCGCATGGTGCAGCCAGACATCGTGAAGATGGGCGGCATCACCGGGCTGCTGCGTTGCGCCGCGCTGGCACACGCGCACGGTGTGGAGCTGGTGCCGCACCAGACGCAGCCGATGGTCGGGCATACCGCGAACCTGCACGTGCTGGCCGCGCAACTGCACGCGACGAAGCCGGCGGAGTGGAATGATCCGTCAAGCCGCACGCATGCGGTGTTCGAGAACCCGCCCTGGCCGGTGGACGGGTTGTTTCACTTGCCCGACGGACCGGGGCTGGGGCTGGTGGTGAACCAGGCGGAGTTGGCGAAGCGGCGGGTGGAAGTATGAAATCCGCCCCCACTGTCATTGCGAGGAGCGCAGCGACGAAGCAATCCCCCGCCCGATGAGCTGCGGTCCTGCGTCATCGGGCGGGGGATTGCTTCGTCGCTGCGCTCCTCGCAATGACAGTGGGGGGGACGCGCGTCACTCCACCCGGATCACCACCTTGCCGACATGCGCCTGGCTCTCCAGGTGCCGATACGCGTCCTTCGCCTGTTCGAAGCCAAACACGCCGTCGATCACCGGAACTATCTTGTGCAACGCGATCGCGCGGTTCATCGCCTCGAACATCTGCCGCGAGCCGACATAGATGCCGCGCAGGATCAGCCCCTTGCGCATCGCCCCGGACGGATCGATTTCTCCCCCGGCGCCGGCCCGCACGCCGATCTGGTGCACCTGGCCGCCAACTCGCGCCGACCCGATCGAGCGCGGCAGGGTGCTGGCGCCGCCGATCTCCAACACGTGATCCACCCCGCGCCCGTCGGTCAGCCGCAGCACCTCCTCGTGCCATTCGGGATGGTCGCGATAGTTCACACCGTCGGACGCACCCAGAGTCCTGGCCTGCGCAAGCTTGCCGTCGCTCGACGAGGTGGCGATCACCCGCGCGCCTGCCGCATGCGCCAACTGCAACGCGAAGACCGAAACGCCGCCGGTGCCCAGCACCAGCACGCTCTCGCCGACGCGCAACGGCCGGCCGCCATACAGTGCATTCCATGCGGTGACCGCGGCGCAGGGCAGCGTGGCGCCTTCCTCGAACGACAGGTGTTCGGGCAACCGCACCAGCCCGTCCTGGCTGAACACGACGTATTCCGCCAGCACGCCGTGGATCGCGCCGCCGAGCGAGCTTCCCGCATGGTCCGGCTCGATGTCGCCGCCGAGCCAGGTCTGCATGAAGATGCCGGCAACCCGGTCGCCCGGCTTCACCCGCGTCACACCCGGGCCGATTTCGGTTACTTCCCCCGCGCCGTCCGACAGCGGCACCAGGTCGGGCAGCGGAGTGCCACGCGCATAGCTTCCCGTCACCACCATCAGGTCGCGGTAATTCAGTGATGCCGCGCGCATGCGCACCAGCACCTGGCCCGGTCCCGGGCGCGGCGTCGGTTTTTCCACCGGCACCAGGCTGTCGATGCCCTCGGGTTTCGGTAGTGTCCAAACGCGCATGGCGGTGTCCTCCTCAGTAGCCGCGCACCGTATCGAACCGGTTCGGCAGGAGTTGGTTGTCGCGCCAGGCCCGCAGGTTGTCGAGGAAGATGTCCAGGCTGCGCGGATTGTATGTCGCCGGATCGTCGGCCGCGGTATGCGGGCTGATGACCAGGTTGGGGGTGGACCACAGCCGGTGTCCCGGCGGAACTGGCTCCGGCGAGAACACGTCGAGCACCGCGCCGGACAGGTGGCCGTCATCCAGCAGATCGCACAACGCATCCTGGTCGAGCAATTCGCCGCGGCCGATATTCACCACGCCGGCACCGTGCGGCAGGAGGCAAAGTCGCCGCCGGTCCATCAGGTTGCGCGTCGCCGCCGTCAGCGGACAGGCCAGCGCCAGGCAGTCGGTGTGCGGCAGCACGTCGTCCAGCCGCCCGGTGCCGACCACTTCGGCGCAGTCGGGATGCGGCGCGGGATGCGCGCGCACGCCGGTCACCCGCATGCCGAAATGCGCGGCGTGGCGTGCCGTCGCGCCGCCCAGCGTGCCGAGGCCCACCACCGTCAGCCGCGTGCCGCCAAGCACCGTGCCCCACAGTTTCCGCCAGCGCCCGGCACGCTGGTGCGTCACCATCTCCGGCACGCGATTGGCCAGCATGAGCACGGCCATGATGGCGAACTCGCCCGCCTTCGCCGCGTGCGTGCCACGATTGTTCAGCAGGGCCACGCCTTGTGGCAGCCAGTCGAATGGCGCCAGTCTGTCAAGGCCGGCGTTGGTGACGAACAGCAATTTCAAATGCGGAGCAGTGCATGGGAAGTGAGCGCGCACGACGCTGACGTCGCACACCAGCGCCTCGGTGTCTTGCATCGCCACCGCGAAGTCGGCGTCGCCGGCGCCGAGGCTGACCGTGTGGCCACGGCCGATGTCGGGAGCGCGCGCGACGGCTTCGTTCCACATCGCACGGGAGAAGTCGAACAGCGGATCGTCGGACGGGTTGTGGATATGAATGCGCATGGCGGTATCGTGCCACAACGTCGGCAGGTCGGGGAGAAGCCACGGATGCGCCCAGCATGGAAATCCCACCCCGCGAGGCGGCTTCCGCTGGCGCGGCCGTCGTTGTCATGCGGTTCGCTGTCATTGCGAGGAGCGCAGCGACGCGGCAATCCCCCGCCCGCGGAGGCGCGTCTCCACAGGCAGGGGATTGCCGCGTCGCTGCGCTCCTCGCAATGACGGCGGAGCATCGCGCGCTGGATCACACTTGAGCGCCGTGCCCCCCATCCTGTTCCGTGACGACCACTTCGTCGTGCTGGACAAGCCGCCCGGCCTGCCGGTGCATGCCGGTCCGCGCGGCGGCCCCAGCGTCGAAGACTGCTTTCCCGCCCTGTCGCGTCGCAAAGACGGCCCCTGGCTGGCGCACCGGCTCGATGCCGACACATCCGGCTGCCTGGTCGTCGCGCTGCGCCGCGCGGCGCTGATCGCGGCGCAGGCGGAGTTCACCGCCGGCCGGGCGCAGAAGACCTACTGGGCGGTGGTGCGCGGCGTGCCGCCGGTCGCCGCCGGGACCATCGACGCGCCGTTGCGCCGGCACAGCAGCAAATCCGGCTGGCGCATGGTCAGCGATGCCTCCGGCCAGCGCGCGGTGACCGGCTGGCGCCTGTGCGGCCACGCCGGCGACATTGCCTGGCTCGAACTGTCCCCCCACACCGGTCGCACCCACCAGGTGCGCGCACACTGCGCATTGCTCGGCTGCCCCGTTCTGGGCGACCCGATCTACGGCGACGCGCAAGGTCCCCTGCACTTGCTCGCGCGCGCCATCACCCTGCTGCTGCAACCGAAGCTGGCCGCCACCGCCATGCCGCCACCGCACATGCGCGAGGCGCTGACACGCTGTGGCTGGCGCGCGTGACCATTGTGCGACGATGCGCCGCTTCGATCGGCGCAATCGGAAAAATCCATCATGGGGCCGCCTTTTGCCGGCTGCGCAAATGGTCTAACCTGCGTTCCGTTGCTGGCGCGACCCGCGCGGACCCGATCCGGGTGCGTCTCGCTTGCGGTCATCCGAGTCGAAAGGGAGAAATACCATGGCGGCACTCAAGGGCAGCAAGACGGAAGAGAATCTGAAGGCGGCCTTCGCGGGTGAATCCCAGGCGAACCGGCGTTACCTCTACTTCGCCCAAAAGGCGGACGTGGAAGGCTACAACGACGTCGCCGCGGTGTTCCGTTCCACCGCCGAAGGCGAGACGGGTCACGCGCACGGCCACCTGGAATTCCTCGAGGCGGTCGGCGATCCGGCCACGGGCCTGCCGATCGGGCCGACCGACAAGAACCTGGCGGCCGCGGTCGCCGGCGAGACGCACGAGTACACCGACATGTACCCGGGCATGGCCCGCTCGGCCCGCGAGGAAGGCTTCGACGAGATCGCCGGCTGGTTCGAAACGCTGGCCAAGGCGGAGCGCTCGCACGCCGGCCGCTTCTCGCGCGCGCTCGCCGAAATCAAATAGGCGTTCGCGCCGGCTGAACGCGAAGCGGGCAGGCATCCGCGCAGGGTGCCTGCCCCGAACGTCGTGACCGTCCCTTGGCGTGGCCCGGGACCGGCACAAAGAGACGGTCCGCGGCACCCAGAGAAGGCAAGGACAGGGCGATGCGAGAAGGCAGCCTGGATGCGCCGACGCGCCATCCGATCGCCTGGCAGGATGACGCGTTCTACGACCCGGCGGCGATCGACGCCGAACTGCGGCGGGTGTTCGATATCTGCCACACCTGCCGGCGCTGCTTCAATCTTTGCGATTCGTTTCCGCGCCTGTTCGACCTGATCGACGCATCGAAGACCGGCGAACTCGATGCGGTGGACAGCGGCGACCTGAAACCCGTCGTGGACGCCTGCACGCTGTGCGACATGTGTTTCATGACGAAGTGCCCGTATGTGCCGCCGCATGCGTTCGATCTCGATTTTCCCCACCTGATGCTGCGCTACCGGGCGATGGAGGCGCGGCAGGGCAAACTGGGTTTCGCCGACCGGCAGCTCGCCGCCACCGACCGCAACGGGAAGCTGGCGTCGATGGCGGCCCCGCTGGCGAACTGGGCGACGGATCGCGGCAATCACCTCACGCGCCCGTTGCTGGCGAAGGCCGCGGGGCTGGACCCCGATGCGGCCTTGCCGAAATACCAGTCGAAGCCGCTGACCGCGGCGGCGAAGCAGGCGCCGGAGGTGAACCGGGATGCGCCGGCGTTCGGCCGCAAGGCGGTGCTGTACGCCACCTGCTTCGGCAACTACAACGACACCGCGGTCGGGCTTGCCACGCGCGCCGTGCTGGCGCGCAACGGCGTGGCAACCGAAGTGGTGTATCCGCGCTGTTGCGGCATGCCGCTGTTGGAGCAAGGCCGGTTGGCCGAAGTGGCGGACAACGCCCGCATTGTCGCGGCTGCGCTGCAGGGCTGGATTGCCAAGGGCTACGACATCGTCGCCCTGGTGCCATCCTGCGCGCTGATGCTGAAATTCGAATGGCCGCTGCTGCTGCCGGACGACGCGCAGGTGAAGACGCTGTCGAAGGCGACCTACGACATCAGCGAATACGTCGTGGACATCGCGCGCAGGGAGGGCCTGGCCGAGGGGATGCAAGCGGTGTCCGGCGGCGTGACGCTGCACATGGCGTGCCATGCGCGGGCGCAGAACATGGGGCAAAAGGCGGCGGAAATGTTGCGGCTGCTGCCGGAACCCGACGTGGCGGTGGTCGAGCGATGCTCCGGCCATGGCGGCTCCTGGGGGTTCAAGCAAGAACATTTCGAGGTCGCGCTGAAGGTCGGGCGTCCCGCTGCGCGCCAGATGCACGATGCCGGCAAAGCGTTCATCACCTCGGAATGCCCGCTCGCCGGCATTCATCTGGCGCAGGGTATCGAGACGCTTGGCGACGGCGGCGGAAAGCCCCAGTTGGTGACTCATCCGATCCAGTTGGTCGCGCGGGCCTACGGCCTCGCGTGAGGGAGACATCGATGGGCAAGCACGAACTCGTGGCAGCGGACATCCTGCCGGCCGCCGAATACGCGAAGCACCGCGCCGAACACCGGCAGCGGGTGGGCGCGCTGAAGCGCAACCGCCGGGTCGAGGTTGGGCCATACGTGACGTTCTACTTTGAATGCTACGACACGATGTGGCTGCAAGTGCAGGAGATGATCCATATCGAGAAGGGCGGCGCGGCGCAGGTGCCGGACGAGCTGGCGGCGTACAATCCGCTGGTGCCGAACGGCGGCGAACTGGTGGCGACCTTCATGATCGAGATCGACGATCCGGAGCGCCGCCAGCGCATCCTGGGCGGGCTCGGTGGCATCGAGGAAACCGCCTTCCTGCGGGTTGCCGGCGAGACCATCAAGGCGGCGGCGGAAGCCGACCAGGACCGCACCACGGCGGCGGGCAAGGCGTCCTCCGTGCAGTTCGTGCATTTCCGGTTCACGCCGACGCAGGTCGCGGCGTTCTCGCGGCCGGGGGCGGAGGTGGTGATTGGCTTTACGCATCCGCAATACGGCCATATGGCGGTACTGCCGGAGAACGTGCGGGCGGAATTGACGCAGGATCTCGGGTAAGTCCCCTCGTCGATTTCTTTCCCTCCACCCAGGGGAGGGGGAGAGGACGATGCCGGATGCAGCCGCTTCACTCCACGCCGACTGCGGTCCCCAGCGTCTCGCCGATCGGGCGGCGCAGCACCAGGTCGGCGATGCCATCAAGCCCGGTGGGTTCGCGGTTCACGATTGCCAGCCGCGCGCCGTTGCGTTTCGCCAGCTCGGGAAATCCGGCCGCCGGATACACCACCAGCGACGAGCCGATCGTGACGAACAGGTCGCAGGCCAGCGTCTCCGCCTCGGCGCGCTGCATCGCCAAAGGCGGCATCGACTGGCCGAACGAGATCGTTGCGCTCTTCACGTGGCCGCCGCAGGCGCAGCGCGGCACGATGCTGTCGCGTTCGAAATCGACGCGCAGGTCGTCGATTTCATAGTGCTGGCCGCAGGTCAGGCAATGCGCATAGGTGGTGTTGCCGTGCAACTCGATCACCTGCGCCTGGGGGATGCCGGATTCCTGGTGCAGCCCGTCGATGTTCTGCGTGATCACCGAGGACGCGTTGCCGTCATGGATCAACTGCGCCACGGCGCGATGGCCGCGATTGGGCTGCGCGGCGCGCAGGATCGGCTGCATCTCGAAGCGCCGCCGCCAGGTTTCCCGCCGCGCCTTCTCCGAGCGCATGAAGTCGGCGAACTCGATCGGCACCTGTTTGGTCCAGATGCCGCCGGGACTGCGAAAATCGGGAATGCCGGATTCCGTGCTGATGCCGGCGCCGGTGAACAGCACGATGCGGCGCGCATTGCCGAGCATGCGGGCGAGCGAGACGATGTCGGGATCCTGGGCCATGCCGCAGGGTCGCAAAACCGCGCGCCGGCGCCAAGCCCCTGCCGGCGAGGCCTTGCTGGCAGGGCCGGCCGCGCGAACCGCGGGAAGCTCATGGATCGGCCCCGGGCAATACCCGACAGCCCTTGGTTCACCCGGTGGCCCCGGCACGAGAAAGCCAACCCCGCCGCGCTGCCGCCGCGGCACTATGCGGCTGCGAGCGCCCTCTGCCCCCATTTCAGTGCCGCGGCTGCGGTGCCTCGTCGAATACGGTGCAGGCCAGACAGACCAGTTGCTCGGCCGTGCCGGTGTATCCGGCACGGTCGGCATCCTGGGCCAGCGCGATCAGCCGGTCCGACAACACCAGCGGGCTGACGGCGCCCCGGCGAGGCGGAACGGGGGCAGAGCGCAGGTTCATGAAGATATTCTCCTTCTCGCGGCCATCCTGGCCGCATCGCCAGAATGCAACAGCATTCTTGAATCGATGGTTAACCGCCGCGGGATTCTCGCAATGCCAGCACGCGCAACGCCGAGGCCAGCGGGTGGCCCGGTGGCCGCGCCGCATCGGTTGCCGCTACCAGCGCCGACAGCGTCTGGCCGCGCGCCGTCGCGATGCTCGCCAGGGCGGCCCAGAACGCCCCCTCCAGGGCCACGCTGGTGCGATGGCCCGCCAGGGAAAAGCTGCGCTTCACCAGCCCGCTCAGCCGCCACCTCCCTCCAGGGTCGCGCCCGGCGCGGTCATTGCCGCCGGCACCACCCAGCGATCGAAATCCTCCGGCCGCACGAAGCCTAGCTTCGCCGCGGCGTCCTTCAGCGTGATGTTCTCGGCCAGCGCGGTCTTGCCGATCCGCACCGCCTTGTCATAGCCGATCCGCGGATTCAGTGCGGTAACGAGCATGAGCGATTTCGCCAGGTTGTCGGCGATGTGTTCACGGTTCGGCGCCAGCTTATCGACCATATTGGCGGCGAAGCTGTCCGCCGCGTCGGCCAGCAGCCGGCAGGATTGCAGCAGGTTGAAGATGATCACCGGCTTGAAAACGTTGAGTTCCAGGAAGCTCTGCGCCGCCGCTATCGTGATCGTGACGTGGTTGCCCATGACCTGGGCGGCGACCATGGTGAGCGCCTCGCACTGGGTGGGATTGGTCTTGCCGGGCATGATCGAGCTGGACAGCCCGTCCGCCGGCACCACCAGCTCGGCGAGCCCGGCGCGCGGGCCTGAGCCGAGCAAGCGGATGTCGTTGCCGAGCTTGGTGAATGAAACCGCCAGCACGTTCAGCACGCCGGACAGCTCCACCAGCGCGTCGTGCGCGCCCATGCCCTCGAACTTGTTGGGGTTGGGCGTGAAGGGCAGGCCGGTCAGCGCCGCGATGCGCTCGCAGAACACGCGGTCGAAATCGCGGTGCCGGTTGAGCCCGGTGCCGACCGCGGTGCCGCCCTGCGGCAGGGACAACAGCCGCGGCATCGCATCATTGAGGCGGGCGATGCCGAGCTCCGCCTGGCGCGCCCAGGCGGCAAACTCCTGCCCGAGCGTGACCGGCACCGCGTCCATCATATGGGTGCGCCCGACCTTGACGATGTCGTCCCATTGGACGGCGCGCGCCGCCAGGGCGGCGTGCAGCGTGCGCAGCGCGGGGATCAGAAGCTGCACCGCCTCGACCGCGGCGACGTGCATCGCCGTCGGAAAACTGTCGTTGGAGGACTGCCCGCGGTTGACGTGATCGTTCGGGTGCACCGGCGCCCGCGCGCCGCGCGGCTGGCCGAGCAATTCATTGGCGCGATTGGCGATGACCTCGTTGGCGTTCATGTTGGTCTGCGTGCCGCTGCCGGTCTGCCAGACCGGCAGAGGAAATTCGTCGGCCAGCTTGCCCTCGGCGATCTCACGGGAAGCGGCGACGATCGGCTCGGCGATGTCGCGCGGCAGTTCGCCGAGCAGCAGATTGGCCTCCGCTGCGGCCTGTTTCTGCAGGCCGACGGCGCGGATCAGGCCGGGGGGAAACTGCTCTGTGCCGATGCGGAACAGGCGCCGCGCGCGTTCGGTCTGCGGCCCCCAGTATTGGGCGGCGTCAATCTCGATGCTGCCCAGGCTGTCGGTTTCCGTGCGCGTCGCAACCATGACGGTGTTCTCCCTGCGTGGCCGTGCGTGCCGTCCCCATGACGTGGTGCGGCGGGCTGTCGCCTGATATGGTCAAGCACAGAATCGGCGGTAGAGGGACCGCGGCGATGGGCTGGTGGCGGGCGATTGCGATCCTTTGCCTGGCGCTGGTCGTGGCGGGGGCGGCGCAGGCGGCAACGCTGCGGGTCGGGCCCGGCAAACCGTTCAAGCAGCCGAGCGCGGCGATCGCCGCGGCCAAACCCGGCGATACCGTCAGCATCGCGCCAGGCCAGTACTATGACTGTGCCGTGGTCCGGCAGGACAACCTGACCATCGAGGGAGCCGCATCGGGCGCGGTGCTCACCGACCTGACCTGCATGGGCAAGGCGCTGCTGATCACCAACGGCAACAACATCACGATCAAAAACCTGACGCTGCAACGCGCCCGGGTGGCCGACCATAACGGCGCCGGCATCCGCGCGCAGGGCGGCAACCTCACCGTCGAGAACGTGCGTTTCATCGACAACGAGGACGGCATCCTCTCCGCCGACAATCCCGCCGCCACCATCAGGATCACCGGCAGCCAGTTCATCCATAACGGCGGGTGCGCACCGGGCGCGGGCTGCGCCCACGGCATCTATGTCGGCCGGATCCGGCTGCTGCAGGTGGAGCATTCCCGCTTCTTCGACACGCAGGACGGCCATAGCATCAAGTCGAGAGCCTTGGCCACGGGGTAGTGCGTCATTCTGAAATTCTCGTTTTGTGGACACGCGGCCGGTTCACGACCGGCGCCGCCGCGTCGATCAGCGCCACGATATCCATCATCGTCCAGAGGGTCGGCGACAGCCCAGCCGCCATTGCCGGAGTGCAGCGCAGCGTCTTGTGGATGCGAACGAAGTTGTGGAAGACGGTATAGAGGCTGACCATGTGGTAGTGGTTCTCTGCTTTTTTGCTGAACGCGTTGGTCAGTCTGGTGAACCGGCGCATCCCCATCCTGAAATTCAGGTTCTGCCGTTCCGCATATGACGTGCTGACGTGCTTCGGATCGGGCCGGCCTTCAACGCGCCGCTGTTCCGCGCCGACGCAAACGCCTGGGCTGTAGCGGCCTGGGGAGGTTGGGCCTTCGCCGTATTGCTTGATCAACATGGCGTAGTCGATGTCCGCGCCGAACGCGCCTTCGACCGCTTCCAGGTATGCTTTGTGCCCATCCGTGGTCATCTGGACCCGATTGGCGAGCCGATCGGCCACATCCTGCATGAAGGCGTTGGCATAGTCCGCGTCCCGGCCGCCGACCGCATAGGCGATGATAAGCTTGCTGTCCGCGTCCAAACCCATCCAGGTCCAGATATCGCCCGCGCCCTCGGGAGCGGCCTTCGCCCGTGCCGCCCCACCCAGACGGCCAAGCTGGGCAGCGGCCGACGGTGCGGGCGCGTCCTCCAGGTCTTCCGGTTCCTCACCCGTGAGAATGCGCATGACCTTCACGGCGTTGCCGATCACGTCGGCGGGGCGGCGTTCGCCTCGGGGGCCTCGGGGCATCAGCCATGCCCCTCTCTGGCCGCCAGACCGATCAACGAGCGCAGCATGTGAGCGAGCTTCGCCTCACCGATCTCGCGTGTCCCGACTGGCTCCGCAAAGATGACGCGCTCGCCTTGAATGATTGCAGCTATGAACGGAAGATCAGGAGAGGGCGGCGTATAAATGGCCGCCACCGGTTCCATCATCGCGTTCTCCTCGGCATCGACTCTGCTCCTGCTTGGCGGTAAGCATATCTTATCTGCGACCAGAGGGGAGAGGTCAATGGCACTCGTTCTAGAACGAACCGAGGGGCAGGATTTCTACATCCGAGACGAACGGTATGTGGTGACCAAGATCATCAGCCCAAAGCAATTCACGGTGCGACGGGATCGAGACGGCACGACGTTCGACATGGTTGATGGTCAATCCTATGAGCTAGCCCCAGACGCAACCGGTTCCGTCGGTTCGCGCGGTCAGCAGACCTTGGCGCGGATCAGCATCGAGGCTCCGCGATCGGTGGCTGTCCTGCGTGGCGAGCTTTACCGACCGAAGGAGTGACCGGGCCACGCCGTCCCATTCTTGGGATTTTCAAAGTGACGCACTACCGGCCACGGACGTGATCGACTGCGATATCGAGGACGGCCCGAAGGGCACGTCGAGCTATGAGATCGACGTGCCGTCGGGCGGCTCGCTGGTGGTCGAGGGTAGCACGCTGGAGAAGGGGCCGCAGGCCGGCAACCGCGCCTATGCGATCACCATCGGCGAGGAAGGCGTGCGCCAGCCGACCGCCAGGATCGCGATCCGCGACGATACCTTCAGCAACGACACCGGACATCCGACGACCTTCCTGCGCAATCTCACGGCCACGCCCGCCGTGCTGGTCGGCAACACGTTCAAAGGTCAGGTTCGTCCGCTGGAGGGCGATGGGTCGGTGCGGTGAGGCGGCATCCCGGCGCGCGCAATTGTTCGCACGCCCATGCCGCGGCTTCCGCGACCACCGGATCGGGGTCCTGCCGCAGCCGTTCGGCCACGGGCGCCAGCGCCGGTTCGCCGGAGTTGCCGATGGCGATCAACACGTTGCGCACGAACCGGTCGCGCCCGATCCGCTTGATCGGCGAGCCGGCGAATGTCGCGCGGAACCCGGCATCGTCCAGCGCGGCAAGCTGCGCGAGGTGCGGCGCGGTCAGCTCTTGCCGTGCGCGCAGCTTCGGCTGCGGCGTGGCGCGGGCGAAGCGGTTCCACGGGCACACCGCCAGGCAATCGTCGCAGCCATAGATTCGGTTTCCCATCAACGGCCGCAGCTCACGCGGAATCGGGCCGGCGTGTTCGATCGTCAGGTAGGAGATGCAGCGCGTCGCATCCAGCCGGTATGGCGCGGGGAACGCATCGGTCGGGCAGACCGACAGGCAGCGCGTGCAGGTGCCGCAGCGGTCGGCGTGCGGCGCGTCGGGGGGAATCTCCAGCGTGGTGTAGATCTCGCCCAGGAACAGCCAGGAGCCGTGCGCGCGCGACACCAGGTTGGTGTGCTTGCCCTGCCAGCCGATGCCGGCGCGCGCGGCGAGTGGCTTCTCCATCACCGGCGCGGTATCGACGAAGACTTTTGCTTCCGGGCCGAAGCGCGACACGACGAATTGCGTCAGGTGCTTCAGCATGCCCTTGACCACGTCGTGGTAGTCACGATTGCGCGCATAGACCGAGATGTTGCCGCGGTCGGGCTGTTGCAGCGTGGCGAGGGGATCGTCTTCCGGCGCGTAGGACAGGCCGAGCACGATCACGCTGCGGGCTTCCGCCCATAACGCGCGCGGCTGGCTGCGTTGGTCTGCGCGCGCGGCGAGCCACCCCATGTCGCCGTGTTGCCCGGCGGCCAGGAACGCCGCGAGGTGATCGCGCGCCTCGGGGGCAAGTGCGGCGTCGCTAAATCCAACCGCGTCGAAGCCCAGGGCAAGGGCGCGGTCGCGGATCGGCGGGCGAGGATCGGCCATGCGGCCCTATCCGGCCGCGGCATAAACCTCGCCCACATCGATCGAAATGCCCGGCGGATCGAGCAGGATGACGCCGGCATTCACCACGCGTGAGACAACCTCGTTGCCCACGCGGCTATGGTGAATGATCTCCGGTCGCCGCGCGCGCAGGATCAGGTAATGCCGGATCGACGGAACGCGGAAATAGTCGGCCAGCTTGTCGCTGCTGTCGATCGATTGGGTGCTTGGCGACAGCACCTCCACCACGATCACCGGATTGGTCGCAACGGTGGTGTCCGGCGACAATTTCGGGCCGCAATTCACCACCGCGTCCGGCTCATAATCGGTGTCGGCATCAACCTCGATCGTCATGCCGTCCGCCAGAGCCTCGCAGTCGAGCCCGGCCTGCCGGATGGCGCGGTCCAGCGCCGCCCATATCCGGCTCTTAACCCGGACGTGCTGGGCACGTTCCGGCGACATCGCCACCGGCTCACCGGCGACCCGCTCGTAGCGCTTCGGCTGACCTGCCACCCACCGAAGGTATTCCTCGCGCGTCAGACGTTGCTGCATCGTACTGCTCCCTTGCGCCGGTGCATTCTTAGCCGCGTCCGCGATACGCCGCCACGTCCTGCGGCGGAATCCACACGTCCTCCGGCGGCGCGCCGGACTGCCAGAACACGTCGATCGGCATGCCGCCGCGCGGATACCAGTAGCCGCCGATGCGCAGCCAGACCGGCGCCAACACGTCCGCCAGACGCTGCGCGATCTGCATCGTGCATGCTTCGTGGAACGCCCCGTGGTTGCGGAACGACACCAGGAAGAACTTCAGCGACTTGCTCTCGACGATCCAGTCGTTCGGCACATAGTCGATGACGACATGGGCGAAATCCGGCTGGCCGGTCAGCGGGCAGAGGCAGGTGAACTCCGGACAGGTGAAGCGCACGACGTAGTGCCTGCCGGGCGCGGGATTGGCCACGCGCTCCAGGGTCGCCGCATCAGGCGAGGCCGGGATCGGCGTCGGCCGGCCAAGCTGGGTCAGTCCGGCGTAGCGGTCGTCGCTCATGCGTCCTCCTGTGCCGTCCAGCCGGCGCGCACTGCTTCGGCGTGCCGTACGAAGCGGCCTTCGACGACCGCGGCGCGCAGTCCGCGCATCAGGTCCTGGTAATAGGCCAGATTGTGCCAGGTCAGCAGCATCGGCCCCAGCATCTCCTCGGCCTTGAACAGATGGTGCAGGTAGCCGCGCGGGTGCCGGGTGCAGGCCGGGCAGCCACATAGCGGGTCGAGCGGCCTGGTGTCGGCGGCGAAGCGTGCATTGCGCAGGTTGAACACGCCGCCGGACGTGTAGGCACGCCCGGTGCGTCCGGCGCGGGTCGGGATGACGCAGTCGAACATGTCGATGCCGCGCGCCACCGCGCCAACCAGATCGTCCGGGGTGCCGACCCCCATCAGGTAGCGCGGCCGGTCCGCCGGCAGCAGCGGCAGGGTGGCATCCAGCACGGCGTAGGTCGTCGCCTGGCCCTCGCCGATCGCCAGGCCGCCGACGGCGTAGCCATCGAAGCCAATCCGGGTCAGCGCGCCGGCCGAGGCGGCGCGCAACGCCGGATAGACGCTACCCTGCACGATGCCGAACAGTGCGTAGCCGGGGCGCGGCACGAACGCCTGTTGCGACAGCGCCGCCCAGCGCATCGACAGCTCCATGGAGGTGCGCGCCTCCGCCTCGGTGGCGGGGAAGGACGTGCACTCGTCCAGCGCCATGGTGATCGTGGCATCCAGCAGATGCTGGATCCGCATGGCGTGGGCGGGGGTCAGGCGGTGGGTGGCGCCGTCGAGATGCGACTGGAACGTCACCCCGTCCGCATCCAGCTTGCGCAGCTTCGCCAGCGACATGACCTGGAAGCCGCCGGAATCGGTCAGGATCGGACCGGGCCAGTCCATGAACCGGTGCAGGCCGCCGAACCGCGCGACCTGCTCCGCGCCCGGGCGCAGCATCAGGTGGTAGGTGTTGCCCAGCACCAGCCGGGCGCCGGTGGCGCGCACCGCGTCGGCGGTCATCGCCTTCACCGTGCCGGCGGTGCCGACCGGCATGAAGACCGGGGTCTCGACCGGTCCGTGCGCGGTGGTCAGCACGCCGGCGCGGGCGGCGCCGTTGGTGGCGGCGATTCGGTGGGAGAAGGCGGCATCCATCGGAGGGGTGATATGGCCCGGGCGGCGCCTCGGCGCCACCGGCCACATCCATCCAAGATGGCCGGGGAGGCGTGGCCCGATGGCACGTAAACCGTCTGTTGAGGACGCCGTGCAACAACGCCATGGTGCCATCTCATACCGAAACCTTCGGTCCTGTTCCGGTTCTATCGGGCCATGCCTGGCGCCGCCTGCGGGAGCGCGGTATGACGATCGTAGCTCTCAAGGAGGCTCTCTCCGGGGAACCTCGGCCGGGTACTACAGTTGGACCTGTGATATACTGGACAGAAGAAGTGCCGGTTGTCGTGGATCGCGTAACCGGATTGATCGTCACTCTATGGTGGACCGAATGAACGAGGCCGAAGCCCGAAGGATCGCAGCGGGATCCTTCCGGAATCGCGATCAGGTTACCGCGGCGCCGGGTTGTGGATGCTTTTATTGCCTGGCGACCTTTTCAGGTGCGGCAGTTCAGGCCTGGGTGGATGATGGCAAAACCGCGCTGTGTCCTCGATGCGGCATCGATTCTGTCCTGCCGGACGTGGTTGACGACGCAAGCCTGCGCTGGTTGCATCACCACCGTTTTGAAGTGGTATATCGCCTGGACGAAGCCGGCAGGCCGATACGGCTGGCTGGCGAATAGCCACCAGCGTCGTCGCGGCTACAAGCATCAACCGCTTCCCATAAAGGAAGGGCGGCCGCGGCGCAGAACTCCAGAATGGCCCTAATCCGCCGATCCGCCATCCGCTGTGGCATCGGAACCTGCACCCCGATGTGAGTCGCGGTGTGTCGGCGAGCCGGCATCCCGTTCCGACAGGTCGGCGAGCAGCGACCACACCCTGGCGGGGTCCATCGGCACGTCCGGGTCGTTCAACAATTGGTCAAGTTCAGCAAATTTCCGGGCACTCTCATCCTGCATCATAGGATCCACGTCTCCTGCTCTCACGCCTCGCACCCGGTCGCCGCGCGAGGTGGCGGCGACTGGGCACAAACATGAAGATAGGAGCCTTGCCGAATGGTTAACGGGGTGGGTCAATCACACCGGCGACACCGCCGCCGGGCCGCTACTTGCAACCCGGGGTGACGGGAGGCCGCGTCACCCCGCGAACCGCACCAGCTTTCCGACCGGCGCACCCAGCACCTCGTCTTCGCGCATCACCACATTGCCGCGCACGATGGTGGCAACCGGCCAGCCGGTGATGTCCATGCCGGCGAACGGGGTCCAGCCGCAGGGCGAGACGATCCAGGACTCCTCGATCCGCCGCCGCTTCCGGAGGTCAACCAGGGTGAAGTCCGCGTCGTAGCCGGCGGCGAGGCGCCCCTTGCCGACCGCGCCATAGACCCGCGCCGGGCCGGCGCACAGCAGATCGACCATGCGGGCCAGCGACAGCTTTCCCCCGTTCACGTGGTTGAGCATCACCGGCACGATGGTCTGCACGCCGGTCAGCCCGGCGGGGCAATCCGGCCAGGGCAGCGCCTTCTTGTCGCGCGCGTGCGGCGCGTGGTCGGAGCCGACGGTATCGACGGTGCCGTCATTGATCGCCCGCCAACTCGCCGCCTGGTGCTCCGGCCCGCGGATCGGCGGGTTCATCACGCCGAAGCCTTGCAGCCGGTCGTAGCAGTCCGGCGCGACCTGGGTGAGGTGGTTGACCAGCACCTCGCAAGTCGCGATGTCGCGGAAATCCTTCAGGTAGTCGAGTTCCTCCGCGGTGGACACGTGCAGGATATGCGCCGGGCGGCCGGTGGCGCGGGCCAGCGCCATCAGCCGCCGTGTGCCCAGGAACGCCGTCTCCACGTCGCGCCATTCCATGTGGCGGCGGTGCGGATCGCCTGACTTGAACAGGTGCTTGCGGTCCTGCAGCCGGTATTCGTCCTCGCTGTGGTAGGCGATGCGCCGCCGGCCGGAGCACATGACGCGCTCCAGGTGCTCGTCGTCCTCCACCATCAGGTCGCCGGTGGAACTGCCCGCGAAAATCTTGATGCCGCAGACGCCGCGGCCGCGTTCCAGCGCGGCCAGCTCCGGGATGTTGGTCTTGGTGCCGCCGACATACAGGCCCATGTCGCACCAGGCTTCCCGCCCGGCATAGTCCTGCTTCCAGGCGAGCCGCTCCGCGTCGGTGATCGATGGCGCGGTGTTCGGCATGTCGAACACCGCCGCCAGCCCGCCGAGCACGGCGGCACGGGTGCCGGTGGGGATGCTCTCCACGGCCTTGTCGCCGGGGTCGCGCAGGTGCACGTGCGGATCGATCAGGCCGGGCAGCACGTGCAGACCCTTGGCGTCGATGGTCTGATCGGCGGTGGCGTCGCCCGGCACGCCGAGCGCCGCGATGCGGCCGTGGCGCACACCGACGCTGGTGGCCTCGGCGCCCCAGGGGAGCATGCAAGTACCGTTGCGGATCAGCAGGTCAAAATGCGCTGGCATGCGAGGCACCTTTGGTTTGGCCGGCGAGGATCGTCATGGCGGCCGGCGGGTCAAGCCACATGGGCCGCAACAGGTGGGGCAGGTGGCGGGGGCCGCGAGGTTCAGGCGGCGAAGCGAATCGCCGCGGCGTTAACGCGATGATAGCTTGTTGCGCGCATTCCTCCAGCCGGCGGAGCCGTGCCGGCCGGAATGGCTTGTGCCCCCGCGTGAGCCGCTGCCGCGACGTTAGCCGAGGTGCGCGATGCAGAAGCCAAGTCCCGGCCCGGTCTGGCGGATCCTCGGTTGGGTCCTGGTGCCGCTGTATTACCCGGAATACCGCCGGCTGCTGATCCGCAGCTACGTGCTGTCGGCCCGCCTGGAACTGTTGTGCGCCCTGTTCGCGGTGACCGCGCCGTTTGCCACACTCGGTTGGCTGCGGCTGATCCGCCGTTGGCTCGGCCGGCTGCGCGAGGACGTGGCGGAGTTCGGCCGACTGGTCCGCATGCCGCGTGCCCCGGTCGCGATGCGGCGAGCACGTATCGCGCCGCAAGCCGGAAACGACAGCGGCTTCCAGAATCCCTGGACGTGACAGCGGCGACGGTCGCCGATCACGCTGTCATGGAGCAGCCTGCCGATGACCCGCGCAACGAGATTCCACGTATGTTGGAGCACCGCAAGCCGAACCGCAATGCGCCGTCGCGGGGGCCGGAAAAGCAAAGACCCCCGCACGCGTCATGCGTTTGAACGGGGGTCACTTTGCGAAGCTGTACTTCGCGCTCGGGCGGATAACGCCCGGCTAATACTCGGGCTTACGGGTTTCGCTGCCGGTGCCAAGCGGGCCGACAACCCCAAACATCCCAGGTGGAGTCATGCTGCTGATGCACCCTCCTTTCCAATGATGACATTAGTAGAGTTGTGGCGGAGAGGGGATGTTGTCAAGCCTCGATGCCCGGCGCCGCTGCCGATCCGTGCGAAAATTTTGCCGACGGCATTGCAAAGTTTTGGCTGAACGATGCAGGCGGGGCATGCCGCGACCGGTCCGCGATGCCGGAACCCGGCGAATTGGCACGATGGGCAAGACACGCCGGTGCAGCGGCGCGCTCGCCCGTGCTAAGCAGAGATTCGTGGCTTGGCCAACGGAAGGTCCCATCTTCTCACGGTTGAGCTCCTTGTCCGCTGCGTGGATCGCACCGCCAGACCGTTGGTCAACCAATCGGAATCTGCTTAGGTTGGGCCGATCGCAGAACGAGCCGAACCAGTCACGCAGGGAGGCCAGCCATGGCTGCCAACGAGAAGTTCTTCGCCGATCCCAACAGCCGGAAGGTGGCGCTCGGGCTGCAGACCGGCGCGAAGGAGATCTGGCTGAACCCGACCGGCAGCGAAACCTATGCGTTCCAGAACGGCGGCGTGCTGCATCCGAAGCGGCACGACATCGAGCCCGGCAAGGCGATCTTCAGCTTCACCAGCGTCACCAGCGAACTCAAGTGGATGATCGGGCGCGACTGGTGGGTGGAACGGCGGGAACTGGACCAGATCATCCGGTTTTCACAGGTCAACGATGTGTCCATTGGGCGTGCGGTTCGCGTGCTGTGCTGTGCGCCGTTCGAGTGGGGCAACAAACTGAACTTCCTGATTGCCGCCCGCACCAAGGTGACGCTCGCCGCATGGCGGGGGCTGGCCAATTCAGCGGCAGCGTCGGCCGACCTGGTCAGCCCGACCGGCCGGGTGATCGGCAGAGCCGGCTCCGAAACGCCGGCGCGCAACGATATCGCCGCGTGGCGATGCTGGCAGCTCTACATACCGGGTCTCAAGGCCTTGGGGGCGGATGCCACGGCCTGGCTGTCGCTGGACGGGCAATACCAGCTCGGCGACGCCGCGACCTGGCTTTACACCTGACCTGGCACGGCCGGAAACCACACCTGGTCGGCGCCGGCTCACACGGCGGCCCACAAATTCGGCAGCACCGCCGCGGAATAGCCCGAGACGAACTCGGTTGCCGCGCCGGTTGCCGGATCGAAGCCGTGCCGGCGCACCGTGCCGATATTGCCGCCGTAGAGATGGATTGAGATCGACGCCCGGTCCGGCAGCCCATTCGCGACCATGTGGATGTCTCCCAGCCCTGGCGACACGGCCTGCACCATGCCGGGCCGCAGCCAGGACGGCTCGCCCGCCGCCAGCGCGGTACTGCCCGGCCGGCAGGCGTAGGGTACGGCCTGCTCCACCCCACGCAACATGCCGACAAGCCCCCACATCAGGTGGTCGTGTACCGGCGTCCGCTGACCGGGACCCCAGACGAAGCTCACCAGGGTGAAGCGGTCGAGCGGATCGCCATACAGCAGGTATTGCCGGTAGCGGGCCGGGTCGGCGGCGGCGAAGGCTTCCGGCAGCCAGTCGTCATGCGCCACCAGCCCCACGAGCAAATCGCACGCCGGCTCCAGCACCGCGTCCTCGCCATTGCCCTGATGTTCGACCAGCCGGGTCATGGCGGCGACGCAGTCACGCAGGCGGGCGATCGACATCGGCGCGCTCCCTCGGCGAAAGGTGCTTGGAAAATTATCGCTTATTTTTGGTAATCGGAAGGGAATTCTCCCCTTTTAGCCGCAGTTGGTGGGGCGGTTTTCCGGAGCGTCTCGTCCGGAGCAACCGTTTCGCGGCGGCCATCAAAAGTTCTCGCCACGCGCGGCCTGCATTTGCCATATTATGCTGCACCGCAGCAGAGGGTGCTGCACGGCAGCAGGAGGCAGCGATGGGGAAGCGCGCAGTGTCCAGGCCGTCGCAGGGAACTCCCACCGTCGCGTTGATGCTGCAGGGCGGCGGGGCGCTGGGCGCCTACCACATCGGCGCCTACGAGGCGCTGGCCGAGCATGACCTGCATCCGGACTGGGTGGCGGGCATCTCGATCGGCGCGATCAACGCCGCGATTGTCGCCGGGAACCGGCCGGCCGACCGCGTGGAGCGCCTGGCCGCGCTGTGGGAGGCGATCTCCTGGCCGGACCTGCCGGCGCCGTTGGCGCTGACGCCATTGCAGACGCTGCACAACATCGCCAGCAACGCCGAGGCGCTGCTGTTCGGCCAGCCGAATTTCTTCACCCCGCGCCCGGTGAACCCCTACCTGCGTGCCCCCGCGCCACCGCAGGAGGTGAGCTTCTACGACACCTCGCCGATGCTGCTCACGCTGCGGCGGTTCGCGGATTTCGCGCTGATCAACAGCCGCGCCGTGCGGCTCAGCCTGGGTGCCACCGACATCGCCACCGGCGACCTCGAATTCTTCGACAACCACCGGCAGACGATCGGGCCGGAGCACGTGCTTGCCAGCGGCTCGCTGCCGCCGGGTTTCCCGGCGACGCTGGCGGACGGCAAACTGTACTGGGACGGTGGCTGCGTCTCCAACACGCCGCTGGATGCGGTCATCGACGAACCCGGCCATCCGCACCTGGTCGTGTTCCTGATCGACCTGTGGGACGCCGCCGGTCCGCCGCCGGAGACGATGAACGACGTGCTGTGGCGCGCCAAGCAGATCCAGTATGCCAGCCGCACGGCGCACCATGTCGATGGGGTGGCGACCAAGGTGAACCTGCGCCACGCCGTGCGGCTACTGAAGGCGGCGGGCGTTCCGGACGTGGCGGCGGTGCCGGACGATCCGGTGCTGACGGCGCGGCGGCTGGACATCGTGCACATCGTGTATCGTCCGGAAGCCGGGCAGATTCCCAACAGCGACGCGGAGTTCTCGCGCAGCTCGATCGCCGGACGGCGGGCGGCGGGGCTGCGCGACATGCAGGTCGCGCTGGCCGCGGAACCGTGGCTGCGGCAGCAGATGCCGGCACACCTCGGCGCGCTGGTGCACCGGGTGGAGCAGGGGAAGGTGGTGACCCGGCCGGAGCCCAATCTTCGGACGATGACCGACAAGCCGTAAGCCTCGCGCGCGAAGCGGTTCGACGCGGCATGAAGTGCCGGGTGAGGGACGCAGCGCACGCTCCGCTGCCTCGCGATCTCCGCTCGCCGACCCCGCGATGCAGGAGAGGCCGGCGGATTACGCCGCGATCGGCGGGGCGAGTGTGCCCGCGGCCGGGCAGCCCGCGCCCATTTTGTAGGGAGGCTGTAATGGATTCCGACATGACCTTCGGACCGGAGGTCCGCTGTCGCGGGTCCGTTATCACTATTCCGTGAGGTCATCGCTCACGGGCATCGGATCACCTGCGTGGTGTCCACGAACGCAGGAAGATCGCCGTGCGGATCGGCTGCTTTCCGATTCCGGAGTGTTAGCGCGGAGTGCCGACCCGGGGGTGCATGGTGCCGGCCGATTCTGTTCTGATGCAGGTGGAGAAATAATCGCGGGCCCTGCCGCTCGGGTGCCTGCGCGCATGGCCGTGGACAGCACCAATATTTCACCCAATTGAGCAGGGAACGTGTGATCCAGATCAATGATTGCGTCGCGGCGACCCAATTTCCCGGTCCGCGGGCGCCGGAACTGGCAACATTGTCGGGATTCTTTACAGGATGGGACGGGACGGCCAGGCCAACTCGGAAGATCCTTGTGTTAATAATACATTACACTCTGGCACGGTATTTGCGTGTAAATTGACCGGAAAATGACGATTCGTTAGGACGCGAGCCTTGGGCGGACGTTTCCGGATCGAGGTTGCCGTGCCGGCAAGCTGTGTGGCGCTTGCTCGCGTGGAGTGTGTGCCGGCACCGGCACGACGCGAATTCCTTGCCATGAGGAGAACAGACCGTGCTCATCGACCGATCGACCAATCGGCGTCCGCTGTGGCCTCTCGCGACGTGCCTCGCCGGGGGGATCATCGCCATGGCCAGTCATGCCGCGGTCGCTTCAACCATCCTGGTTGATCCGTCCCACATGGGGAACTGGACCTTTCAGCAAGACTCGGGAACGACCGGCGCGGGTTCGTTTGTGACCGGCCCCGGCACACCGCCCCTCGGATCGGGAAGCGCGCAACTGTCGGAGAGCAATTCGGCAAGCAGTGAAATCCTCTTTAACTATTCGACCAATGTCGGCACGCCACTCGCGGACATTTCGGCCCTTTCCTACTACAGCTACGTCGCTTCCAGTCCGGGCAGCTCCGATCAATCGCCGTCGCTTCAGTTCAATGTCGTCAGCAATAGCAGTGCGACGAGTTATGAGGGCCGGCTGGTGTTCGAGCCGTACTACACGAGTACGATCACTGCGGGCGTCTGGCAGGCGTGGGACGCCATGAACGGTGCCAACTGGTGGTTCAGCAAGGCATCGGTATTTACCAATGGTTGTACCATGAGCCATCCTTGCACCTGGGCTCAGGTACTCGCAGACTACCCCAATGTCGAAATCAACAACAGCTTCGGCGGGTTCGGCTTCAAGGTGGGCAGCGGGTGGACGAGTTTCGTCGGCAATGTCGATAACTTCACGATGACCGTAAGCTCGGTCACAACGACCTACAATTTCGACCCTGTCCCAGAGCCGGCATCGCTTTCGCTCGTTGGCGCGGCAGTCATCGGGCTCGGTGCATTGCGCCGGCGCCGGAGGAACGCGGCATAATCCGCCGCAGCCACCGCCTTCCGTCGGACCAGACCGGGCTGGCTCCGCGCGCTCGCGGCGTTCATTCGCGACGGGCCGCGGGTCCTCAACGGTTTGGACGGTGGCGATGACGTAGCCCATCTTATTCACCGCATAGCAGGGATTCGCTGACGGGCATGGTACAACCGTCTGGAATCGCGTAGCGATTGGGTGCTGACGCCAACCCCGGCACCCGGACAGAATCTGCCATGCCCGCCAACGACGACGATACGCT
>DATLQW010000237.1:0-5922 GCA_035535035.1 Acetobacteraceae bacterium | reverse complement strand
GTGGTCCGGGCGGCGGGATTCGGTCAATGGATTGCCCGACGATTATGTCACTACATGACGGATTCCAGGTCTTGGCCTAGTCTTTTACTGGATATTTCCGAAGTCGTTACGGAAAATGGGACCCGGACTGTCAAAGATGGGATAAGGCTGCCACAGGCCGGCTCGGGCGATCCCGCCCGGCGTTTCGATCGGCGCGGCCTGGCCGCGCAGCGCCGGCACCAGCACGGCGACGACCGACAGCACAAGCGCCGCGATCCCGATCGCCCGGCCCCCGGCGCGGCCAAACCGCAGGGCGGCACGTGCGGCAAACAGGATCAGCAGCGCCAGAAGCGCCATGCCGGCCGCCACGGACGACCAAACGCCAGCCTCCGTGGCGAGGACGGACAGCAGCCACGCGGCGGTGCCGAGCAGCGCCAATCCGAGGCCGCGGCGGAGCCAGTCCATCCACGGTCCCGGGCGTGGCAGCCAGGCCACCAGTCCCGGCCAGGTGGCGACCGCGAGGAAGGGCGCGGCCATGCCGAGGCCGAGCGCCGTGAACACCAGCACGATGTCCAACGGCCCGCGGGCGAGCGCGAAGCCGAGCGCCGTCCCGACGAAGGGCGCGGAGCAAGACGCGGCCAGCAGGGTCGCGAAGGCGCCCATCAGGAAGGCGTCGGCCAGCCGGTCCCGGCCGCGCAGCGATCCGAGCGCGCCGGCCACGTCGCCCGGCAACGCGATCCTCAGCCAGCCCCAGAGGCTCGCCGCGAACAGCGTGGTCGCCAGCGCCATGCCGGCCAGGAACCAGGGTTGCTGGAACTGGATACCCCAGCCGATCGCCGCGCCCGCTTGCTTCAGCACGATCAGGGTTGCCGCCAGCACGCCGAACGAGACCATCACGCCAGCCGCCGTGGCGAGCAAGCCGAGGCGTGCCTGCCGGCGTTCGGCCGCCGCGTAGCGCAGCAGCGCAAGCAGCTTCAGCGACAAGACCGGCAGCACACAGGGCATCAGGTTCAGCACCAGGCCGCCGAGGAGGGCGAGTCCGATGACGGCGACCGGTATCGTCTGTCCGGCTATCGGCGGCAGCGTCCCGAGCGACGGAACCACCGCGGTTTCGGCGGACCGGTCGCCATCGACCAGCGTCAGCCGCAGCCGCGCCCCGGCCAGTGCCGCTTTCGTGGCGCCCCGGATCGGGACCCGCAGAGTGGCCAGGCGCCCGGCATCGGTCAGCGCGACGTCGGGGCGCCCGGCCGACCCGTTCGGAACACCCTCGACGAACAGGTCGGGAGCGCGCAGCGGCGCATCCGTGCTGGCCACCCGCACGGCAAGAATCGGAGCGCCCTTGGCGGTTCCTGCCACCGCGCCGACCAGCCGAAGCTGCGCGGATGCAAAACTGCCAGGCACCTTGGCGCGTGCCGCGGCGATCAGCGCAGCCTCCGACCCCGGTACCGCGAGCCCCGGCGGCAGGTTCAACGCCAGGCGCGCATGGTAGGGAACGCAGATGTCCTTGCAGGCAGCGTAGGTCACGTCGGCATGCAGCAGTACCGCCTCGCCGGGATGCGCCAACGTGATCGCGACCGGCAACACCACTCCGGTTTCGTAGCCCTGCGTCTCCAGCCCATCGACTGCCGGCAAACGATGCGGCGCGGGCCACGAGAGCGCCGTGCCTGCCACGTTCACCGAGCCCTTCCAGTCGATCGACGGCGCGACCCCGGCATCGCCGGGTGTCCGCCAGTAGGCGTGCCAACCCGGCGCCAGCCGGATCTGCAACCCGGCGTCAAGCTGAATGCTGGAGCCGGTCGCCTCGACCGCCGTGATCAGCCGCGCCGCCGCGTGCGCGTCGCCGGTCCATCCGCTCGCCGCGGCGTCAGATGGTCCGTCCGGGATCGTCCAGCCGAGCAGGAGGAGAAGAAAAGCGGCCAGAAGCTGCCGGTGACTCATCGCGACGGCCTCCCGGCCCGGGCGAATCCCGGCCGCGCCCACGCGAAGGCCGCGACCGGAACAATGATCCATTGCAGCAGCGGCGACAGCCCGGTGCCGAGCGGCGGCACGCGCGGCATGGCGGGCGCGTAGGCCCAGCTTCCGCGCACCGCGACGTTCAACCATTCGCTGAACACGGTGTAGCCGACACCGAGAAGAACAGTGACGGTCGCAACCCGCGCATAGCCGGCTGACGGCCAGAGCCGGCCCGCGACCAACACACCGAACCCAAGGGAAGCGGAACCGATCAGCAGGTCGCCGGCCCAGCAATGGAGCGCGGCGAAGGCCAGATAGCCAGGGCTCGCCGTCCGCCACAGCGTGAACAGCGGGAGCTGCATCACCTCCCAGACCAGGTTTCCGGCGGCGACCACGCCGACATAGCGGACGACCGCCTGCCTGGCGGCCGGGCCGTCAAGAATGCGGGTGCCGCCCGCTGCCGCCCTCACCACGGGCACCGCATCAGTTCGGTACCGGCCGGTCGCCCGGCGGATGCTGCTGCCACTGGTCGTTCGGCCGGCTGTCTCCGCCGTTCATCGATTGCATCATGCCGGCGCAGCCACCGCCCGTCATGCCGCTCGTCATGCCGCCGGACATCATCCCACGTGCCGCGTGGCCCATGCCGACGCCTTGGCCCGGCGCCGTCCGCGGTGCGCCGGGTGCTTCACCGAGCGCCGGCACGATCAGCGCCCCGACAACGGTTGCCAGTGCAGCCGCGATCAGCGCGTGTTGGGTTCTCATGTCGCCGTTCCATCGTGGCCGTGCGGACCTGCCGGACTCCCGATCGGCCCGGGATCGGTTTGCCTGCGCGGCATCTCCGCGCCTGCCGTACCGCCCGCGTGGCCACACCTGCGGTGCATACACAGGCCAAGGCCGCACATCGCGGCGCAGGGCGCCACGCTGAGGAGCAGCGGAGCGACGCCGATCGCGACCAGCCAGCTCCACTGCCAGGCCAATGCGGCAGCGATCAGGCCGATGGCGAACGCACCGATTGCCAGGCGGTTCCGGCCATTCGCGGCGATCGGCAGCCACCCCGCCCGGATCGGACGCGCCGACGAGATTGTCTGCATTTTCCAGGGCCTTCTAACCCACCGCGAAGACGCGCGGCGGCGTGCCATCCTTGCTCACCGCATAGACGGTCAACGGACCTGCCTTCGGGCCCGGCATGCCGGGTGAGCCCGCGGGCATGCCGGGCAGGGTGATTCCCGCAATAGTGGGCTTCTCGGTCAGCAGCTTGCGGACGATCCGCACGGGAACCAGGCCATCCACGACGTAGCCGCCGACGAACATGGTGTGGCAGCCCTCCAGCGCTTCAGGAACGCCGGCCTTGCGGCTGATCTCCGCAAGATCGTTGGTCGGTGTCACGTCCACCTGGAACCCATTCTGCTCCAGGTAATGCGCATAGGCCTCGCAGCAGGTGCATTGCGGATTCTTGTAGAGCACCGCATGGATCGGCGCCGCGGCCCGCGCCGGTGGCGGCCGCAGCAACGCCGCGGCCGGCGCGGCCACGCCGATCAGTGCCAGAGCGAATTCGCGGCGGTTCATGTCGGTCATGGTCGGTTCCTTCCATTCATCGGCAGGCATGTTGGATGACGCGGCCGAGCTCCTCCGGCCTTGAGAAGATCACCGCGGCGCGGTCGCCCATCATGCCGGCCGGCATGAGTACAGGCGTGCCAGGGCGAGGCCCGCGCGTGCCCTGATCCGTCTTGAAGCGCAGGTTGCGCTCCCAGAACGCGCGGGTGTTGCCGTCCGCTGTGGTGACTCGATAGGTGTCGCCGCAGAAGCGGATGGCGCGCACCTGCCGCGCAGCGGGCTGGGCCTTCAGATTGGGGTCCTTGGCTTCGGTAACCTCGGCCGCCGCACCGGTCGGGCCGTTCGGACCGGCGAGGCGCAGCAAGGCGATAAGGTCGGCGCGCGCCTTGGCATCGCCGATGCCGCGGATCGTCATGAGGTTGTGTGGAATGAAGCCGGCCGGATCGGCCAGCCAGGCATCCAGGGTCTGTCCGTTCCAGACGACGCCCGAGCCGGCAAGCGCGGCCGAGTAGCGCGGGAAGCTCGCCAGGCTGCCGGCCTTGCGGCCTAGGATGCCGGCCAGGCTCGGCCCGGTCATGTTCACCTCCGGACGCAGCGAGTGGCACGCGGCACACACGCCGAATGCCTTGACCCCTGCCGCGGCACTGCCCTCCGCCATGGCGAATGGGGCGGGCCGCGACGCAAGAACCACTGCCACGAGAGCGGCGCGCAGGCGGCGGTTGTTCCGGCGCATCACGCCACCCGGACGATCGTCATCAGCCCACCGACCTGGTGTTCCATGACGTGGCAATGCAGCATCCAATCGCCCGGGTTGTCGGCCACGAACGCCACCCGCACATGCTCGCGCGGCCGGACGAGCACCGTGTCACCCCACTGGTCATGCGGCACGGGCGCGCCGTCGCGGCTGAGCACCTTGAAGCTGTGGCCGTGCAGGTGCATCGGGTGCCACCAGGCGGTCTCGTTGCGGAAGTCGAGGACGCAGCTCCGCCCGCGCATGATGGTGAACAGCGGCGGCATGTCCGCGCTGCCGTCGCCGGTCATGGACCGGCCGTTGATCGCCCATTCGGCACCGCTGCCCATGCCCATCATCCCGCCCATGCCGCCGGCCCCCATCATGCCGCCCTGCAGGCGAACCTCGTGGATCACGGCGGTTGCCAGGTCGGGACGCGGGACGGGATTGGGTGGCAGGCGGAGCGGCGCATCCGGCGGGTGCGGGCGCAGCGGCGGGGCCCGGTCATAGGCGAGCCGCACCAGCGTATAGGCGAGGCGGTCGTAGAAATCGTCCACCACCTGGTAGATGCGGCCCGGCTCGCCCTGCATGTCGAGCATCACGTCGGCGCGCATGGCGGGGCCGAGCATGATGCGCCCGTCCTCCGGCTCGTGCGGGTCGCAGGGCTGGCCGTCGAGCGCGACGATCACCGGCCGGTGTCCCTCGAAGCGCAGCGCCATGATCCGCGCGATCGCCGCGTTGAGCAATCGCAGCCGGACCCTCTCCCTGGCGCGGACGCGGATGCGATCGGGCACATGGCCGTTGATGGTGACGGTGTTGCCGACTCGTCCGTTCATCATCGCTTCCATGCGGTTGTGGAAGCCGGGTGCGATCTGGCCGTCGGATTGCAACCGCCAGTCCTGGATGGTCCACAGCAGATCGCGGTCCGCGGCCGGCGGGTCGCGCTCCTCCACGATCAGGGCGCCGGCGAGGCCCCGGCCCATCTGCACCAGGCTGTCGTCATGCGAGTGGTACCAGAACGTGCCGGCATCCGGCGGGGTGAAGGCGTAGTCGAAGCGTCCGCCCGGCGGGATCGGCTTCTGGGTGATGTCCGGAACGCCGTCCATCGCGTTCGGCAGGCGGATGCCATGCCAATGCACCGTGGTGGCCTCGGCCAGCCGGTTTTCGACCACGGCCCGGAACGGAGCGCCTTGGCGGATCCGCAGCACAGGCCCGGGTTCAACGCGGTTGTATGTCCAGACCGCGGTTTCCGGGAATGTGTCGCCAAGCATGCGGACGCGCGCCGGGCCCGGTCGAAGCTGGGTGGCCAGGCCCTCCGGCCCGTCCGGGCGGCCGGCACCGAAGGCGGGCCGCGCAAGCGCGGCGAGAACGCCGGCTGCGCCCGCCTGCAGAAAATGCCGGCGGCGCGTGAGTGAAGGCGAAATCGATGGCATGCCACGTCGTCCTTATGGTGCCCTGCCCGGCTCATTCCACGTGGGATGAGGGCGGACGGGTTTACCGACCCGGTGCAAGGGCACGGGCTCATAGCGGCTCGGAGCCGCGAACGGCCTCGGGCCGGCTTGCGGCTTAGAGTCCGACTCGAATCTCAACCCCAACGAGCCAGCCGCCTGACGAGCAGCATGACGCAGGCGGCATGGAGGAAAGCGGTAGCAGAGGCGATGGTGGCCTCGAAATCCTTGGCGAGGCGGCGGTTTCGATTGATCCAG
>DATLQW010000236.1:0-2071 GCA_035535035.1 Acetobacteraceae bacterium | reverse complement strand
GCGGAGGGACCAGGCGCGAAAGCGCCTGGTCCCTCCGACCGCCCATGCCGCGCCGCCGCCGCCCGCCCGCACGCGCCACCCCCCACACGCACGGAACCAACGGATGGGTTCCAAGGGCCCTGCCCTTGGCGGGGGTCCAGGGGGCAGCGCCCCCTGGCCTTGCTTGCTTCCTTCCCTGACGCATGCCCCCGATCCTCGCCCGGCTGCGCCGCTACGCGCCTGGCACCGACATTGGCCTGGCGTTGGGCGTTGTGGCGCTGCTGTCGGTGCTGGTGTTGCCGTTGCCGGCGGCGCTGCTGGATGTCGGGCTGGCGCTGTCGATCACGGCGTCGGTGCTGGTGCTGATGGTGGCGTTGTTCCTGGTGCGTCCGTTGGACTTCACCAGTTTTCCGACCTTGCTGCTGCTGACGACGTTGTTGCGCTTGTCGCTGAACGTGGCGACGACGCGGCGCATTCTCTCGCATGGCAACGAGGGGCCGTTGGCGGCGGGGCATGTGGTCGCGGCGTTCGGCGGCTTCCTGATGGGCGGGGACATCGTCATCGGGCTGATCGTATTCGCGATTCTGCTGGTGGTGAATTTCACCGTCATCACCAAGGGTTCCGGCCGCATCGCGGAGGTTGCCGCAAGGTTCAGCCTGGATGCGATGCCGGGCAAGCAGATGGCGATCGACGCCGACATGTCGGCCGGGTTGATCGACGAGAAGGTGGCGCGCAAGCGCCGGCGGGAGCTGGAGCAGGAGAGCGGTTTCTACGGAGCGATGGATGGTGCGGCCAAGTTCGTGCGCGGTGATGCGATTGCGGGACTGATCATCACCTCGATCAACATCGTCGGCGGACTGACCATCGGCATGGTCCAGCACGGCATGAGCTTCGCCGACGCTGCCGATTCGTTCACGAAACTGACCGTGGGCGACGGGCTGGTGACGCAGATCCCCGCGCTGCTGGTCTCCACCGCGGCCGGTATCGTGGTGACCAAAGGGGGCATGGAGGGCACCGCGGATGCGGCGCTGATCGCGCAGTTGGGCGGCAGTCCGAAGCCGCTCGCGATGGCGGCCGGCGCGGCGGTGGTGCTGGCGTTGCTGCCGGGGCTGCCGGCGCTGCCGTTCCTCGGCATCGCGGGGCTCGCGGGCGGCGGGGCGTGGCTGCGTTTCAAGCATCCGCCGGTCTCGCCCGACCAGGCTGCACCGGCTGCGCCGCTGCCGACCGAGCCGCCGATCGGGGATTCGTTGCGTCTCGATCTGATCCGGCTGGAGCTCGGCTACGGGTTGCTGGCGCTCGCGGGCGGCGACACGCCGCGGCTGACGGAACAGATCAAGAGCCTGCGCCGTTCGATCGCCGCCGAAATGGGCTTCGTGCTGCCGCCGGTACGCATCCAGGACAACATGCAGCTTCCCGCCGATGTCTACTCGATCCGGGTGAAGGAGATCGAGGCCGCACGCGGCGAGCTGCGCCCCACCATGCTGCTGGCGATGAATCCGAAGGGCGGCATGCCCGACCTGCCGGGAGAGCGCACCACGGAACCGGCCTTCGGCCTGCCCGCGCTCTGGATTGCGCCGGAGGCGAAGGAGGAAGCCTTGTTCCGGGGCTGCACCGTCGTCGATCCGCCGAGCGTGCTGACGACCCACCTTACCGAAGCCGTGCGCGAAACGATGGCCGAGCTGCTGTCCTACTCGGAAACCCAGAAGTTGCTGGAAGAGCTGCCGCGGGAACAGCAGAAGCTCGTCTCCGACCTGATCCCCGCGCAGGCGAGCATGGGCCTGGTGCAGCGCGTGCTGGCCGGGCTGCTGGCGGAACGCGTATCGATCCGCGACCTTGGTACGATCCTGGAGGGGATCCAGGAAGCCGGCCCGCAGCGCCCCATGCCGGCGATCCTTGCGCATGTGCGCGCCCGCCTCGCGCGCCAGATCAGCGATGCGCAGACCGGACCTGCCGGCTATATCCCCCTGGTGACCCTGTCGCCGCAGTGGGAGGGCGCGTTCGCCGACGCGCTGACCGGGCCGCCGGAGGATCGCCAGCTCGCCATGGCGCCTACCCAGTTGCAGGAATTCATGCAGCGGCTGCGCGCGGTGTT
>DATLQW010000235.1:0-41282 GCA_035535035.1 Acetobacteraceae bacterium | reverse complement strand
ATGAAGCGGATGACCAGCGCGAGGAGATGGGCGACCCACTCGGGCAGGAGCGCGGGCGCGTCCGGGGCGGCCCGATCCGCATCGGGGGCACAGGCGTCGGCCGGAGTGGTGAGTGGATCGTGCATCATGGCGGGAGGGATACGGAGCGGCCTTTCGTGGCGGGTTGCGTAGCGCGCACGGCGTGTAGCATGGCGGGGGGTGTGTGTCAATGGAAATAACTGGATATGTCAGAGATACGCACGCGCGCCATGGGTGTGGCGAGGCTCGCCCGGTGGATTGGTCCGGGCAGATCGGTCCGGTGGATTGGTTCGCGCGTCGGTCCGGTGGATTGGTTCGGTGGATCGGGCCGGTGGATCGGGCCGGTGGATCGGTCCGGTGGATTGGTTCGTGCGGTGGCCCGGGCAGAGCGGGCGGTTTCCACAGGCACTGCCGGTGTTGCCGGAGCGAGCGGTTCAGAGCCCGACCGCACAATCAATGACGGGCGGTGCTAGACAGGCACCGCGGCAACCACCCTATGCGCCGCTGCTTGGCCCTCGTCACCTCGCCCCCGTGACTGCACGGAGCGCACCAATGGCCGCAGGACGCCCCCACTCAGGGCGGCGGCGTCCTGCTCCCCCAACCGCGCCGTCAGGAAAGCAACGAAACCGCGCACCTTGGGCGACTCCGCCCTATGGGCCGGACAAACCGCGTCGAGCCGCAGCGCCTTCGGCGTATAGCCAGGCAGCAGCCGCACCAGACGCCCGGCGGCGATATCGCCCTCCACCAGATATTCCGGCGTCAGCAGCACACCGCCGCCGCTTCGCGCCGCTTCCCGGCGCAGCAGGCCGTTGTCGGTCTTCAGGCGCCCGCCTACCGAAACCTCGGATTCCCCGCCTGGACCGATGAAGCGCCAGACGCCGTCCGGATAACGGCTGTCGGTCAGGCAGACCAGCCGGGCAAGGTCGGCCGGCACGCTCGGTGTGCCGTATGCGGCCAGATAGGCCGGCGTGGCGCAGACGGCGAAGCGCAGCGGCAGAAGCGGATGCACCACCAGCCTGGGATCGTCCGGCGGACAGGCCCAGACCCGGATCGCCAGGTCATAGCCCTCCTCGATCACGTCCACTGGCCGGTCGCACACGCTAACGGTCATCGAGAGGTCCGGATTCTTCTCCATGAATTCGACCATCAAGGCTGCCAGCCGGATACTACCGAAACCCATCGGCGCGATGATCAGCAGGTTGCCGCGCAACCCGGCCGCGGTCTGCCCGGTCTGCCGCGCCGTCTCCATATCGTCCAGGATGTGCACGCACTGGGCAAAGAAAGTCGCGCCGGCTTCGGTCAGCCCGACCCGCCTGGTCGTGCGATGCAGCAGCCTCGCGCCGAGCCAGCCCTCCAGCGTCTGCACGTGCTTGCTGGCCGTGGCCTGGGACATGCCGAGTTCCCGTGCGGCGGCAGAGAAACTTCGCTTCGCGGCGACGCGGGCGAACACCGTCATGCTGGTCAGCCGGTCCACCGATCCGATCCCCCCGCGGTCACAGCCGCGTTACCGCTAGCAATGTAACCGCACTTGATCGCCTTTTCCAGCCATCAAGGCACAGATATACCCTCATAGCGTGTATTTATTGTCCATACCTCCCGGTTCGCGGAAAAGAGTCCGGAGATCTGTTCGCGTTTTGGTTTTATCACCGCCGCCGATAGCCTAAATTCAGATGATGCGGCGCTGGTCTCATACCACTCGATGATCGCCTGAGATCCGGCGACACCCCTCGGCAATCCACCCCGCCGAGCTGAAAATGCTTCTGGTTGGCATGCGTTTCCCACCGGCGTTGCCGACCCGCCGTCGATGAAAGCGGTTCCAGAGTCGGGCTCCGGTCGCGCCGGCCCGAGGGACCTTCTGTTTCGCTCTCATCGCGAAGGTCGCCGATCCGGGACCAGGCCAGCGTCAGCCTCTTTGCGAGCCTGGCGTGCTTCGTGGGCCTGGTGAATGGAACCGAACCAAATGCACGAACCGGCGGCCGGCGGCCTTGACGGCCGGCAACACCTCGGCGCGGATCTGAGCCGGCATACGGCAAGACCGTGTCAGCCGCGTCCACGGAACACGTATTTAACCAGCGCGGCGACGCCGAGGATGACGAGGATCAACAGCAAGAGCCACACGAGAGCCATGTCCCACGTCATCCCAAAGCCCATCATTCCGTTGGCCTGCATCCATAACCTCTTTCAGTCAGCGATCTACTTCTCGAACTTCGCGGCGAAGAAGTTGAACAGCGGGGCAAAGACGAGAGCGACATACCATCCGTATGCGAAGCTCTCGACGAGGCCGAGGAGGAAGCTGCCCCAGCTTAACCAGGTGAACCCCGGCAACAGCCGCAGCCACGTCTGGTACATCGCCTGGCCGGGGAAAATCAGGTCGAAGCCGATGCACAGGATATACGTTATGACCAGGAACCCGCCGAGACTGAGGCCCAGCGGGACGACCGGGAGCCTTGGGGCGTTGCGCAGCCGCGCGCTCATTTCAGCGGCCGAGGTTTGGCGATACGATTCAGTCATGCGATTGCGACTCCCTGAACGATGTTGGAACCGAGCCGCGCATATATCGATCGGGATGACTCTCGAATGTCTCCCGGTGCTCGGGCGAGCAGAAGAAATAGGGCGTTCCGCGATAGACACAGGACCTTGCCGACGCTGGATCGACTTCGGTGCCGCAGACGGGGTCGATCGCCTTGCCGGACGGCAGCAGCGCGGAGCCGCCGCTGCCAGATGGCGAATGCGGTTCCTCACCATGGTGACGGTGACCGTGGCCCATAACATGCGCGCCGCATCCGCCGCGCATCATGAAGAAGAACGCAAGGGCGATCAGCCCATACCAGAGAAGGCTCTCAATTCCGGAGTTCATGGGTGCTCACACATGTGCTGCTGGTCTGCTGTGCTGCTGGTCTGCCCGACATGCCGCCGTCGCCGGCCCTGCGGTGCAGAACGGCAACAACAACAACAGCGCGATCAGGAACGCGCTGAACGAGCGCCAGTCGCGTCTGGTCCGCGGCTTGAAGAAACTGAGCACGAAGAGGATGAAGACCCCTGAGTTGATGATTGCCAGGGACCATAGTCCGTAATCCGAATAATCGTGATGCATCGGCGTCATTCCCTGCATCGGCCGGCTCAGTCGCGACGCGCCGGCGGTCCGCTGTCCCCATGATCGCCGTGGCTGCCGTGCCCGCCATGCATGAAGAGATGCATCAGCGGGCAGGCCAGCAACAGCAGCCACGGAAGGTATGGAACTGCGAGGACGAGGTGGGCGCGGTGCTCGGCAATGAGGAAGAACGCCGCGATGGCGAGGAAACCGCACAGCACCACGCCGCCCTTTGTGCGCCACGGCGGGATATTCGTTCCATGGTCCATCTTTTTGGCCTTTTGCGTGTACCCGCATGCCAACCCTGCACAGCAGCAAAGTGCGGGACGGGAGGAAGTCTGTTCCGGCGACGGCTGTCAGCGCCTGCCGGCGGCCGGCCCGCGCCGGCCCATCATGCCCGGACCATAGGCAAGGCCGGGCAGGATCCTCCGCGCCTTCGCCTGCTGCGTCGGATCGAGCGCCGCAACCAGCCTGGCGGCCGCATCGTGCACGGTGTCGGAAGCCTGCTGCCGCGCCTGGAACATATGGTTCATCATGTCCCGGCGCTCCTGCCACGAGGCTGTGCCCATAGCCTCGAACATGGTCTGGTGCAGTCCCTGCATCTGCTCCCCGATGCCCGACACTGTGTCGGCGTACTCCTTCCAGGCTGGTCCCTGGCGTTGGGTGATGCCGAGCTCCGTCTTCAGGGAGCCGAGGTAGCTCGTGGTGTTCCAGGACCCGCCCATCATCCCGGCACCACCGCCCATCATTCGGGGCCCGCTACCCATCATCCCGGCACCGTTGCCCATCATGCCGGCACCGGGGCCTCCCATGGGACCCCGGCCCAGCCCGGTCGGCGGCTGCGCGGGCTGGGTGCCTTGCGCCGCCGGGTGATGCGCGGCGTGGTCTTGATCCGGTGTCTGCGCATGGGCCATGGCCATTGATGTTGCCAGGATGATCGCCGTGACGGCGGTACGGGTGGCGGAGAGCATGGGGGAGTTCCTTTCCTCGATTTGAATCAGGCAACGTGGTCGCAGGCGATCTCGGCCATCATGCCGGTCGCCATGTGGAACAAGTTGTGACAGTGCGGCAGCAGCGGCCAGGAGTGCCGGCGTCGAAGGCAACGGTGACGATGCCGCGTGCCGGTACCAGGACCGTGCCCCGTATGGCGCCGCGCCGCGCTCGGCCCTCCAGCGCGGACCTGTCTCACGCGGCTCGATCGTTCGGTGTCCGGCGACAAGACCGGCAGGGGCGTGGCCCGCCGCGGCCTGACCGCGACCCTGGCCGGGTATGAGCGCGTCGCCGAGCGCTCCGAAAGCGGCCGCGGTCGTCGGAGGATGACGCCCGGACAAGTGGGAAGCCATGTGTGGGCTCGCGATTCGTCTGGTGTGAGCGACGGCAGACGCCTGAGCGTCCGCGACGGGCCAGGCTCCAACCCGGGGAGAACGGGGAGGCCAGTCAGACGGCCAGCAACCCGCGGCAATCCCGAGGCCGGTCAGACGGCCGCTCGCGGCGGCGGTGACACTGGCCTCGCCGCGGTGCCCGGCGGCGATGCATCGCGGCTCGGCCGATACACAATGGCAAACACCGAAAGACAGGCGGCATTGCTGGGCCGGGCCGATACCCAATATGCGTGCAGTGTGCACTGGCCCGCGATGCAACACGGCAGTCCGTGGTCACGATCACGCGCCGGCGTCGTTACACCATTGCCGGCCGCGGAAACGGTCTGGCCCGCCAGATTCGCATCGTGGTGGTTGGAACCGCGGAGCATCGCCAGCGCCGCCGGTGTGCCGGACGACAGCAGGATCGCCAGGACCAACAGCCCCGCGATCATCCCCCGCACCCTGCGCACCGCGCCTCCCGGCATGGACCGTCACCTCGTCATGCGCCCGATCGTCTCGACCAATTCCTCGACCTTGTGCTGCTGCTCGATCGGATTACCCGACGCGAAAGCACCCGCCACACAGTGCGATACATGATCCTTCAGGATTTGCTGCTCCACCTTATGCAGCGCCGCGCGGACCGCATTGATCTGGATCAAGACGTCCACGCAGTAACGGTCGCCTTCTACCATGCGGAGCAGGCCGCTGACCTGGCCCTCGATCCGCTTGAGCCGGAGCGACACTGCCCGCCTTGTTATCTCATGCATGGTTGCATACCATACCCATGAGGGGTATATAAAGGCGGTAGCGGATCGCTGTCAATGCGGCTGCTGTTCCGTGGAGGCCGAGCCATGAACGAAACCCTGTCACGCGGCGCGCCCGATGCCGGGCACGACCGCCACCCGCATGCAGCGCATGACCATCACGCGGCGGCGGTTGCCGCGCCCGGCGGGACAGCAACCGTCACCGACCCGGTCTGCGGCATGGCCGTCGATCCTCGAACCTCGAAGCATCGCTTCGAGTATCAGGGAGAGACCTTCCATTTCTGCTCGGCACGGTGCCGCGAGAAGTTTGTCGCCGAGCCGGGGACGTATCTGCCGCGCGCCGAATCCGCTCCGGCGCCGGTTGCCACGCCAGGTGCGACCTGGACCTGTCCGATGCACCCGGAGATACGCCAGGATCATCCGGGCAACTGCCCCATCTGCGGCATGGCGCTCGAAGCCGTGGCGCCATCCGCCGAAGTTGGCCCCAATCCTGAACTTCTTGATATGACCCGCAGGTTCTGGCTCGGCCTGGCGCTCGCCGTCCCGGTGTTTGTGCTGGCCATGGCCGACTTTATCCCGGGCGTGCAGCTCGGCCGGCTGGTGCCGGCGCGCGCGTCGATGTGGCTGCAGTTCGTGCTCGCAACGCCCGTCGTGCTGTGGGCGGGATGGCCGTTTTTCGTGCGCGGCTGGAAATCCGTGATGCGACGCCATCTCAATATGTTCAGCCTTATCGCGCTCGGCGTCGGCACCGCCTACATCTACAGCTTGGTTGCGGCCTTCACGCCGGGCATCTTCCCGGTGGGATTCCGCGGCCCGGACGGGACGGTTGCCACGTATTTCGAGGCCGCCGCCGTGATTACCGTGCTTGTCCTGCTTGGCCAGGTTCTGGAACTCCGGGCACGCGAGCAGACCGGCGGCGCCATCCGCGCCTTGCTCAACCTGGCGCCGAAGACCACCCGACGCATCCGAGCCGACGGCACGGATGAAGAGATCACGCTCGATCGAGTCCAGGCGGGCGATCGGCTGCGCGTCCGACCGGGCGACGGCGTGCCGGTGGACGGCACGGCGCTGGAAGGGCGGAGCAGCGTGGACGAGTCTCTGGTCACCGGCGAATCGATGGCCGTGGCCAAGGAGCCCGGCTCCAAACTGATCGGCGGCACGGTGAACGGCACCGGCGCGCTGATCATGCGCGCCGAGAAGGTCGGCGCGGACACGGTGCTTGCCCGCATCGTCGCCATGGTCGCCGAAGCGCAGCGGTCCCGCGCGCCCATTCAGCGGCTCGCCGACACGGTGGCCGGCTATTTCGTGCCGGCGGTGGTGGCGGCCGCCGTCGTGGCCTTCATCGCCTGGGCGATCTGGGGGCCTGCGCCGGCGCTGGCCTACGGTCTGGCGGCGGCAGTATCGGTGCTGATCATCGCCTGCCCCTGCGCTCTTGGCCTCGCAACGCCCATGTCGATTCAGGTCGGCGTGGGCAAGGGCGCGACGGCCGGCGTGCTGATCCGTTCCGCCGAGGCACTGGAGCGGCTGGAGCGCGTGGACACCCTTGTGGTGGACAAGACCGGCACGTTGACCATGGGCAAGCCGCGCGTCACCAACATCGTGCCTGCCTCCGGCTTTGCCGAGCAGGACATGCTGCGCCTTGCCGCGTGCCTCGAACAATCGAGCGAGCATCCGCTTGCCGCCGCCATCGTCGCCTCGGCGCGGGAGCGCGGCCTCGCGCTGGAAGAACCGGCCGGGTTCCAATCCGTCACCGGACAGGGCGTCCAGGGCAGCATCGGCGGCCGGCGCGTGGCATTGGGCAACGCCACGCTGATGCAGGCCGGAAAGGTCGATGTCAGTTCCCTGACCGAAGCCGCCAACCAACTGCGCGCGAGCGGAGCAACGGTGTTGTTTGCCGCGGTGAACGGCCGGCTGGGCGGCATGATCGCGGTGGCTGATCCGATCAAGGAAACTACCCCCGCAGCGCTGGAAGCGTTGCGCATGGATGGTGTGCGCATCGTCATGCTCACCGGCGACAATCGCCGGACCGCGGAAGCGGTGGCAAGCCAGTTGAAGATCACCGATGTCGAGGCGGACGTGCTGCCGGAAGACAAGCACCGCGTGGTGCGCCGCCTGCGAAGCGAAGGCCGCATCGTCGCGATGGCCGGCGACGGAGTGAACGACGCGCCGGCACTGGCGGAGGCGGATGTCGGCATCGCCATGGGCACCGGGACCGAGGTCGCCATCCAGAGCGCCGGCGTGACACTGGTGAAGGGCGATCTTGCCGGGATCGCGCGCGCCCGGCATCTCAGCCGCGCCACCATGCGCAATATCCGCCAGAACCTGTTCTTCGCGTTCGTCTATAACGCGCTTGGCGTGCCGATTGCCGCCGGCGCCCTCTATCCGGCGTTCGGCATCCTGCTGAGTCCGATCATCGCCGCACTGGCCATGTCGCTGAGTTCGGTGTCCGTTGTGACCAATGCGCTCCGGCTGCGCCATCTGCGGCTATAGGCATGGGACTCCCGGCACGGTGTCAGGTTGTGAGCTGGCCGTCGAGCGGTCCCGGGTGCCCGATCGCGATCCCCGCTTGCGCGTGTATGACGGGAGTCATGCTCGTCCCATGACAGCCGGCTCACCGATGACTGGGCGTCGCCTTACATCGGCGAGACCACGCCGGCAGCCGGCACGCGCGGCAGGGTAAACCGGAACACCGTGCCGCCATCGGGGTCGTCCTCGGCCCACAGCCGTCCGCCATGCGCCTCGATAATGGAACGGCAGATCGACAGGCCGACACCCATGCCGCTGTCCTTGGTGGTGACGAAGGCCCGGAACAGGTTGGCACGCACCTCCGGGGCAAGCCCCGGGCCGGTATCGGCGACAGCAACCTCGACCATGCCAGTGTCGCAAACGGTGGTGGCGATCACGATCTCACGCCGCGCGGATTGTTCCATCGCCTCCATGGCGTTGCGCAGCAGGTTGAACAGCACCTGCTGGATCTGCACGCGGTCCGCCGTCACCACGGCCGCGCCCACGTCGAGCCGCGTCTCGATCGCCACCTGCTCTTTTTTTAGACTGACCGTTGCCAACGCGACGGCATCCCGAATCATCGCCGGCAGGTTTTCCGGTCGGTGTGCGCTGTCACTTTTTTTCACAAAATTCCGCAGCCGCTGGATGATCTGGTGCGCGCGTTCGGTCTGCTCGGTGATCTTCTGCAGGGCGGTCTGGGTCGCCCCGGCATTGCCGGCCGTCAGCAGCCGTTTGCCGGCGCCGGCATAATTGCCGATCGCCGCCAGCGGCTGGTTCACCTCGTGCACCAGTGCCGAAACGAGCTGGCCAAGCTCGGTCAGCCGCTGCACGTGAAACAGCTCCGACTGCGCCTCCCGCAGCCGCCGCTCCCGCTCCTGCCGTTCGGAGAGATCGCGCAGAATCTTCGAGGCGCCGACGATCGCGCCCGAATCGTCGCGGATCGGCGACAGAGTCAGCGACGCCGGGAACGTGCTGCCGTCCTTGCGCTGCCGGACCGTTTCGCAGTGCGCCACCTTCTCGCCCCGGCGGATGCGCTCCAGGAGCGTCGCTTCTTCCGCCACGCGGTCGGGCGGAAACAACACGACGATGGGGCGGCCGACGATCTCCTCGGCGCGATAGCCGAACATCGCCTCGGCGGCGGGGTTCCAGTGGGTGACGATGCCGTTCAGGTCCTTGCCGATGATGGCATCGTCGGACGACTCGACGATGGCCGCCAGCCGGCGCATCGCCGCGATCTCCGGCTGCTGCAAGCCGATGTCGTGGGTGATCTCGATAACATGGCTGGGTTGTCCGTCCGCGCCACGCTGCAAGGTCCAGTGGCTGGCGACGACCAGTGCGCGGCCGTCGCGCGTCTCTTGCCACAGTTCGCCGTGCCACTCGCCGTTCGCCAGCAGCGTCGCCTGGACGATTTCAAGCAATTGCGGCAACCGCGTCGCCAGCAGATCGTGGGATCGCCTGCCGACAGCCTCATCCCGCGACCAGCCATATAGCCGTTCGGCGCCGGTGCTCCAGAAGCGGATAGTGCCGTCCAGGTCGCGAATGACCGCCGGCGCGGTGTCCAGCGCGGTCAGTACGGCAGCGGCGTCCGGTGCGCGTGCTTCTGCCGTAGCCGTTGGCGTGGTCACGGCATCTACTCCTCCGGGGATCGCGAGTTGCCGCCTGCGGCCTGGCTCGCATCATGCAAGAATAGCGTTGTCGAAGGGTGAAGATCAAAGCGTCGTTGCAGATCCGCGGCCAGGGCCGCTTGCCAGCCATCTGGCATGCCAGATACAATATGCGGCCACCTGCGAGGAGAGAAGGGTGCCTGACGACGCCGCCTATCCGCGCCTGCGGGTCGAACCGCTGGAAGTCAGTATCGGCCTGCGCAAGCAGGCCTGTGACGCGATCAAGCGCGCGATCACCGAAATGGACATCTACCGGCACCCCGGCGAAATCCGCCTGGACGAGCGGCAGTTGTCGCACGACCTCGGCGTCTCCCGCACGCCGATCCGCGAGGCGCTGTCGGTGCTCGAGCAGGAGGGGTTCGTGCGCACCATGCCGCGGCGCGGCGTGACGGTGGTGCGCAAGACCAAGCGCGAAGTGGTCGAGATGATCGCCGTGTGGGCGGCGCTGGAGAGCATGGCCGCGCGGCTGGCCGCGCCGCGCGTCGCCGCGGCCGAGGTCGCAGCGCTGCGCGCCCTGGTCGATGCGTTCGACGACGACCCGTCCGGACACATCAGCGAGTACTCGCACGCCAACATGCAGTTCCATAAGGCGATCATCCGCATGGGCGGCATCGCGCTGATGGCCAGCCTGACCGAAAACCTGTTCATCCACATGCGTGCGGTGCGCGCGGTTACGATGACGCAGGACAACCGCGCGCAGCGTTCGATCGCCGATCACCGCGACATCATTGCCGCGCTGGCGGCGCACGACGCGGACCGGGCGGAACGTCTGGTGCGCGAGCACACGATGGGCCTGGCGGCGCATGTCGAGAAGTTCGGGGACTTTCTCGATGCGCCGGTGCTGGCTGACGAAAAGCGACGGATGGACGCGTGACGACGGTCACTTTGTCATTGCGAGGAACGAAGCGACGCGGCAATCCCCCGCCTGGGAAGCCTGGATTCGCCGGGCCGGAGATTGCTTCGTCGCTCCGCTCCTCGCAATGACAGGATCACTCGCTATGACAGGATCAATTGAAGGAGGAACGCCCATGTCAACCGCAACGGCACCGCCCCCGAGTTCGACGGCCGAAAACATTGTCGGCGAACGCGAAGCCGAACTGACGGACGGGTTCCACCTGGTCATCGACGCGCTGAAGCTGAACGGCATCAAGACGATCTATGGCGTCCCGGGCATCCCGATCACCGATCTGGGCCGTTTGGCACAGGAAGCGGGGATGCGGGTGATCTCGTTCCGGCACGAGCAGAACGCGGGCAATGCGGCGGCGATCGCAGGCTTCCTGACAAAGTCGCCGGGCGTGTGCCTCACGGTCTCGGCGCCGGGGTTCCTGAACGGCCTGGTCGCGCTCGCCAATGCGACGACGAACTGCTTTCCGATGATCCTGATCAGCGGCTCGTCCGAACGCGAGGTCGTGGACCTGCAGCAGGGCGACTACGAGGAGATGGACCAGCTCGCCGTTGCCAGGACGCTGTGCAAGGCGGCGTTCCGCGTGCTGCATGCGGCGGACATCGGCATCGGCGTCGCGCGCGCAATCCGCGCCGCGGTTTCGGGCCGCCCGGGCGGCGTATATCTTGACCTGCCGGGCAAGCTGTTCGGCCAGGTGATGGAGGCCGAGGCCGCAAGCCGCTCGCTCGTCAAGGTGATCGACCCGGCACCGGCGCAGATTCCGGCGCCCGTCGCCGTCGAGCGTGCGCTTGACGTGCTGCGCGGAGCGAACCGTCCGTTGATCATCCTCGGCAAGGGCGCCGCCTATGCGCAGGCCGACGACGATATCCGATCCCTGGTCGAAAAGAGTGGCATTCCATACATCCCGATGAGCATGGCCAAGGGCCTGCTGCCCGACACGCATCCGCAATGCGCCGCCGCCGCGCGTTCGACCGTGCTGGCCGACAGCGATGTGGTGCTGATGATCGGCGCCCGGCTCAACTGGTTGCTCGGTCACGGCAAAGGCAGGCAGTGGGGGACGCCGGGCTCGAAGAAGTTCATCCAGATCGACATCGAACCGCGGGAGATGGACAGCAATGTCGAGATCGCCGCGCCGCTGGTGGGCGATATCGGCTCCTGCGTGGCCGCGCTGCTGCGCGGCATGGGCGATGACTGGAAGCAGCCGGCGGCGGCGTGGACCGACGCGATCCGGGAGAAGAAAGAGACCAACATCGCCAGGATGGCGACCCGGCTTGGCAAGAACTCGATCCCGATGGACTACCACTCCGCATTGCGCGTGCTGCGCGACGTGATCAAGCAACGGCCGGACGCGATCCTGGTGAACGAGGGTGCGAACACGCTCGACCAGGCCCGCGGCGTGATCGACATGTATCAGCCGCGCAAGCGCCTCGATGTCGGCACCTGGGGCGTGATGGGCATCGGCATGGGCTTTGCCATCGCCGCGGCGATCGAGACCGGAAAGCCGGTACTCGCCGTCGTTGGCGACAGCGCGTTCGGCTTCTCCGGCATGGAGGTGGAAACGGTTTGCCGCTACAACCTGCCGGTCTGCGTCGTGGTGTTCAACAACGACGGCATCTATCGCGGCGACGGCGTCAATCCGGGCGGCGGTACCGATCCAGCCACGACGGCGTTCGTGAAGGGCGCCCGCTACGACAGGATGATCGAGGGGTTCGGCGGGGTCGGCGTCAATGCGACCACGCCGGACGAGTTGAAGCGCGCCGTCGATGTCGCCATGGATTCCGGTAAGCCCACGCTGATCAACGCGGTGATCGACCCGGCGGCGGGCAGCGAGAGCGGCAATATCGGCAATCTCAACCCGAAAAGCGCGCTGACGAAGAAGGCAGGAGCATAGGATGTCTAAAGCACTCGACGGCGTTCGTATTCTCGACTTCACCCATGTGCAGTCGGGGCCGACCTGCACGCAGTTGCTTGCCTGGTTCGGCGCCGACGTGATCAAGGTGGAACGCCCGGGCACCGGCGATATCACGCGTGGGCAGTTGCAGGATATTCCCAAGGTGGACAGCCTGTATTTCACCATGCTGAACCACAACAAGCGCTCGATCACCATCGATGCGCGCAATCCCAAGGGCAAGGAAATCCTTGAGGGATTGGTGCAGACCTGCGACGTGATGGTGGAGAACTTCGCCCCCGGCGCGCTGGACCGCATGGGCTTTACCTGGGAGCGCATCCAGGGACTCAACCCGCGCATGATCCTGGCCTCGATCAAGGGCTTCGGCCCCGGGCCGTACGAGGACTGCAAGGTGTACGAGAACGTCGCGCAGTGCGCCGGCGGCTCGGCCTCCACCACCGGCTTTGACGACGGTCCGCCGCTGGTCACCGGTGCGCAGATCGGCGATTCCGGCACCGGGCTGCATCTGGCGCTGGGCATCGTCGCCGCGTTGTTCCAGCGCAACAGCACCGGCCGCGGCCAGAAGGTTGCGGTGGCGATGCAGGACGGCGTGCTGAACCTGTGCCGCGTGAAACTGCGCGACCAGCAGCGCCTGGCGCACGGGCCGCTGACCGAATTTCCGCAGTATCCGCATGGCTCGTTCGGCGAGGCGGTGCCACGCTCGGGCAATGCGTCCGGTGGCGGGCAGCCGGGCTGGATCCTGAAATGCAAGGGCTGGGAGACCGACCCCAACGCCTACATCTACTTCATCACCCAGGCGCCGGTGTGGGAGTCGATCTGCGACGTCATCGGCAAGCCGGAATGGAAGACCGATCCGGAGTATGCCAAGCCGCCGGCACGGCTGCCGAAGCTGAAGGAGATATTCGGTACGATCGAAGAGTGGACCATGACCAAGACGAAGTTCGAGGCCATGGACATCCTCAACGAATACGACATCCCCTGCGGGCCGATCCTGTCAATGAAGGAAATCGCCGAAGACCAATCGCTGCGCGATACCGGGACGGTGGTGGAAGTGGACCATCCGACGCGCGGCAAGTACCTGTCCGTGGGCAATCCGATTAAGATGTCGGACAGCATTTCCGAAGTGAAACGCTCGCCGTTGCTGGGCGAGCACACCGACGAGATCCTGCGCCAGGTGCTGCGGTTCGACGACGCGAAAGTGGCGGAGATCCAGGCCTCGGGCGCGATCGGCGGCGAGGCACGGGTGGCGGCGGAGTAGGGCAAGGCAAACCGCGCGGCGAATCTGATGCGCGCCGCGCCGCACCGAGATGAGAGGGGTAAGCGGTTGAGGAAGCCAGCAACACGGCCGACGCTGCCTACCCGTCGCTCGGACAACGACAAGCGCCGGTTGCATCCCTCGCCCGATGGCGTTGCCCTTGGTCAGCTTGCTTCGCGCGCGGTGTACAACGGGATATCGAAACACAAAGCCGAACCATTGAAGTTCGGGCTGCTTCCCTACACCGGCAGACGGGGTGACGAAAGCTTGTGCGATCAGCATGCCGTCTTTGATCTGGGCGACTGGAGGACGATCTCTGAATTGTTGACCGAAGGGATCAGGGCGGGCTTGATTGGGAAGGTCGAGGCCCAAGGCGTGCCGACGATGCTATGGACGGTCTCTGACCAAGGCTGGATATTCGAGGCTCGGGTCACAAACGTTGGCTTGGCGGACTATCATGGATACCCGGTGCGGGCCTCGGAGAGTATCGCCGAGCAGGTCTATAGCCGATTCAGGGATTGGGTCGGTACACAGGCAGGAGACGCGGACCGTCGGGCCGTGGTTAACTGCCGCGCATTGTATGGGTTCAGCGATGACTGACCTGGAGATCAAAGTACGCAGCGATCCGACAACGAGCAGTGGCGGGCCGCTCGGTGTTGCACTGCGTGTTGGCGAGGTGGTGCTAACTCGTCTGATCCGACCGCATGAGCGAGAGGCCGATGATTATCTGCTCGCGCCTCCGGCTCAACTGGCGTTCTGGTTGGTCGATAACTGGTGGCGCATTCGCTGGGAGTGCATACCGCCTGTTGGGATGCCATCCGAGTGGCGTCTGTCCCACGAGCTGAGTGCCATCGGTGGTGGATATGTTTGGCCGCGCCTGGCGATTTGGGGCGAGGGCAGCCGGATTGGATTGTTGTCGCGCAGCGACCCGTCGGGGGTGGTCGGTCCGGTTCGGTACTTGACCGACGCGCTGCTGTTCATTGCGGCATCACAATTCGAAACGGCGACGGACGAATTCCTGTCGAATGCGATAGACGCCGTCGCGGAAACCGATACGGATCGGGGTGCACTGCGAGCGCAGGTTCGTGCGCTCAGGTCCGAACGCGAGGATTCGGACGTGGCGGCCTGGCGCCGCATGGAGGCTCGCCTGGGCTTTGACCCTGATGAGGCTCCCGAGAAGACAATCGAGAGGTTGGCGGCCTTTGCGACCCGATACGGCGACGCTGGGGTTGAGGAAGCAGCGATGGCAACGCCCGGTGCGCACGCGGCGGACGCTCTGGCGGCAGAAATCGAGGCCGCTCAGGCGTCTCGCGTCGAGTGTGGATTCAACGAAGCTGTCAGGGCATGCACGGGCTCCAGATTCGGTATAATCCAGTGCGCTGCCTCGGACTTGGATAACTCCGGCGGTGTCGTCTCGTTGCCCCTAGGCCTTCAGGGCAGCTCAGTGTCGCTGTGGCAATCCTCTGATGGCGGCGAGGCTCCCTGGACGCTTGCGGAATACACCGCGACGTCTCTCAGACTGGCACTTGGACTTGGCAGCGGCCCGCTGCGCAATAGGGCCCTGGGGGAATTGCTCGCGACTAGCGTGGAAAACTTCAGGATGACCTCACCGGCTGCCGCCAACACTCTTCCCTATGGGCTTCGCCTGGCATCGGAAGACGGTCGTCGCGACCGCGTCGCCATCCGTTCCCGCTGGCCACATGACCGTAGGTTCGAAATGGTCAGAGCGCTTGGCGACGCCATTTGGGCTAATGAGGATCGCTTGGGGCCGTTGGCAGCGTCGAAGACGGCACGGCAGAAATTCCAGCGAGCCTTCGCACAAAGCCTTCTGTGCCCATACGAGGATTTGATCTCCTATGTTGGCACCGACCAGCCGGTCGAAGCGGATATATCCGCCGCTGCTCAGCATTTCCATGTGTCGGAGCGCGTCGTGCGCACAGTCCTCGTGAATAAGGGCGTGCTCGGGCGGCATCGTCTCGAACGGCTTCACCGCCAGGATTTCGGGTCCGAACAGCTCGAGGAATTGGTTGATGCGGCCTGATCCGCCGCCTGTGACTCCGCACGCACGGTCTCGCTGACGTGGGGAGTTAACGCGCGATCGTCAGTGTCAGCCGGTTGGTGTCGCCGGCGCGCTCATAGCTGATCGCGCGCGCGTATTGCCGCATCAGGTGAATGCCCAACCCGCCAACCCGCGCGGTCTCCAGATCGATGGGAGGCTCAGGCGGCGGCGCGTGCAACGGATCGAACGCGCCGCAGCGATCCTCGACGGTGACGCGCAGCGCGTCCTGCGCCGGCTCGACCCGCAGCACGACGAAACCCGCATCGTTATCCGCCGCACCCTCCGCCACCCCGTGCATCACCACGTTAACCGTCGCCTCCTCCACGCACAGCCGCACCGCATACTCGGCCGCCTTGCCCAGGCCGAGTGCCGCGGTGACCGTGTCCACCCAGTCGCCCAACTGTGCCAGCCCCGCCATGCTGCGCTCGATCCGCAGCGTGTCGATGTGGCCGGCGTCAGCCGCTGACCGCATGGATCGCTTCGTCAAGATTGCGCAGGATCCCCACCACGTTGTCGGTGCCGCTGCTGACCAGCACCGCTTCCACCGCGATCGGCGGCCGCAACAGGATCATCCGGCCGCCCTTCCGCTGCACGGTGCGCGCGCCGACGATGAGCAACCGCAGTCCCAGCGAGGCAATGAAGTCCACCTGCGAGAGATCGACGATCAGCGCCCGCTGCGAACCGGCGAGTACATTGAAGGCGAGGTCGATCTCCTGCGACCCGCCGATGTCGAGCCGTCCGGTCAGGTTCGCCTTGGTGACCCCAGGCGCAACTTCTTCAGTCTCGAGGCGCATCGGCTGCGGCTCCTCAACGTGGGATCGTCAGCGTCAGCCGGTTGGCCGGGCCGACGCGCGACCAGGTTACATCGCGTGCGTGCTGACGCAACAGGCCGATGCCCAGGCCGCCCTCGCCGGACACGTCCTGGGCCGCGCCAACATAGCCGCTTTGCAGCGGGTTGTACTCTTCGCACTGGTCCTGCAGCGTCAGGCATAGCTGGCCCGGTTCGGCGATCAATCGCAGGCCCACTTTTTCCGCGTCCAGCCCCGGCACCGGCCTGGCGTGGGTCACCAGGTTGGTGACCGCCTCCTCCAGGCACAGCCGCAGCGCGTATTCGGTGCGGTGCGACAGATTGAGCAGAATTGCGAGCTCGTCCACCCAGGCGCCGGCGCGCGCGACGCCGCGCATGCTGCGATCGATCTGCAACGAGAATGGCAGGCTTGTCGCCGGCCGGTCGTCATCGTCAACACCGCCCATGCTGACGGCGCAGATCGCCTCCACCAGGTCCTGGTAGATCGGCACCACCGCGTCGGTGCCGCTGGTGATCAGCACGGATTCCACCGACGGCTCCGGCCCCAGGAACACCATGTGCCCCTCACGCGACGCCACCGCGCGGGCCGCGCTGATCAGCGTGCGCAAGCCGGTCGAAGCAATGAAGCTCACACGCGACAGATCGACAATGAGTTGCACCTGCGTCCGCGCCACGCGATCGAAGGTGGTGCTGATCGTCTGCACGCCATTCGCATCCAGCCGCCCGCGCAGGTTCACCTTGGTGACGCCTGGCGCGACCTCCTCCGTGTCGATCAGCAGCCGCGGCCCAACGCCCACCGGTGTCATCCTTCCGCCGCTGCCCGTAGCGTGACTCATCATGAGCCTCAGGGGAAGCGCAGCAACAGGGCGGAGAAGTCGTCCTCCAGCGGTCCCACGCGGGCGGCGGCGCGCACCTGGTCAAACAGCAGTTTTGGCCCGCCGGATCCGGATGCCTCCGGCAGCAGCGTCAGCACTTGCTCGATCCCCCATTGCCGCTCGTCCCGATCGACGATTTCGAACACGCCGTCGCTGAACAGGTGCAGCGCGCTGCCCGGTGGAATGTCAACGCGCGCCGCGGCGACCTCGCGGTCCGGCACAATGCCGATGGACGGATTGCGCGTGCTCAGCGCCACCGGCTGCAACGGCGCCGGCGGCAGCAGCCAGGCGGGGTGATGGCCGCCGGTCGCGAAGGTCAGCACGCGCTGCTCGATATCGTACACGCCATACCAGATCGTAAAGAACAGCGCGTTGTGCTGCTCCATCGGAAACATGCGGTTGAGGCTGCGGACCACCGCGGCCGGATCGCAGAAATCGACGCCCGGCAGCATCCGCTGGCGCAGCACGTTGACCACGGAGACCGAATGCAGAGCCGCGGCCGTGCCGTGCCCGGCGACATCCAGCACGAAAGCGGCGAAATGCCGACGGTCGAGCATCTGGTAGCCGAACGCGTCGCCGCCGAGCCGCGCGCATGGCTGGAAGAACCACTCGGCGAGCACGGGGCCTTCGGTGAGCGGGGCCGGAAGGATGGAGGCGACGTAGTCGGCGGCGTCCTTGAGCTCGCGTTCCATCGCGTCGACTTCGGCCGTCTCGTCAACGCTGCGGCGATGGTATCGCAGCCGGTGGGCGCCGACGCCGATGACGGCGCCATCCTGCAACGCGACGGCTGACGTGACCGGTTGGCCATTGACAAAGGTCCCGTTGGTGGAGCCGAGATCGCTCACCAGCAGGCGGTCGCCGGCGAGTTCCAGACGGCAGTGGCGGCGGGACACCGTGCCGCCTTCCAGAATGATGTCGGCCGGAGCAGCGCGGCCGATCGTCGTCGGCAGGGAGGGCAGCGGAATCCGCCGGGGCGCCGCGTTGTCCGCGAGGAGGACCAGGAAATGCACCGGATCGTCGGCACCCGTCCCGGCGCCCCACCCGGCGGGTGCGTGGAACGTGACGGTCTGCTCCGCGTGGAACTCCTCGACGGCTGCCATTGACGCGCTCCGGACTTGGTCGGTCCGGAGCAGTCTGATCAGTTATCCGGCGGGAACGCAATGGGATTGAAAGATTTGCGTCGTTGCCTGGGGCGCGTTCGACAACCCGCGGTGGTAAGGCAAACCGGCCGTGACGCGGCGCTTATGCCTCCCGCACCACCGGATTGCGCAGCGTGCCGATCTGGCTGATCTCCACCTCGATCGTGTCGCCATGCCGCATGTTCGCGGTGGCGCCCTCGGTGCCCATCCACACCACGTCGCCGGGATACAGCGTCAGGTAGCGGGTCATCGCCACCAGGAAGTCCACCACGCCGAACACCATGTGATTGGTGTGGAATTCGATCAGTTGCTTGCCGTTGAGGCGGATCCTGGTGACCAGGCTCTCAAGGTCCACATCGGTCTCGATCCACGGACCCATCGGCTTGAACGTGTCGGTGTTCTTCGACCGCCACATCGTGCGGTCGCTCTTCTGCCAGTTTCGCTCTGACACGTCGTTGCCGATCGTCCAGCCCATCACCGCGGACAGCGCGTTGTCGCGCGTCAGGTGCGTGCACTTGCGGCCGATCACCGCGACCAGCTCGCCCTCGTATTGCACCTGGTCGGTCGCATCCTGCGGGATGACGATGGTCTCGCCGTGGGCGATCAGCGCGTTGTTGGCGCGGTAGCCGATGTCGGGCTGGGTCGGCAGGTCCGGCTTCAGGCCGAGCTTTTCGGCGAACTCGCGGACATGCTCCGGGTAGTTCATGCCGCAGGCGTAGAAGGTCGGCGGCACCACCGGCACCAGCAGCTTGACCCCCGAGAACGGCAGCCGCGTGGGGGTGCGCTCCCAGGCGTCGAACGGGGAGCCGCGGACCGGGATGACCGTGTCGCCTTCCACCACGCCATAGGTCGGCGCGCCGTTCAGGTGGAAGCGTGCCCAGCGCATGTGCGGATCCTCTCGGGTGTTGCGGTTTCTGTGGTGTCGGTTCGATAACATGCCTGGCCCGCACGTGCCAGAACGGAGGTGGGCGCGCGAGGCCGCCCGCCGGGCCGCGCATAGCAGGACGCCCCCCTCACATGACGCGGCGGCGGATACCGTTGCGCAACGACATGGTGTTGAAGTTCAGCGACAGGCCAACGCGATAAGTGCTGATGCGGAGGCAGGTCAGCAACTGCGCTTCGTGAACCGGGAGGATGCGGTCAATCGACTTGACCTCCAGGATGACCGCGCCGGCGACGATGATGTCGGCGCGCTAGCCGCAGTCCAGTTTCAGGTCGTCATAGGCGATGGTCAGGTCCACCTGGCGCGCATAGGGCACCGCGTGCTGGTTAAATTCGTGGCAAAGGCAGGGCTCGTAAGCATTTTCCAGAAGACCAGGGCCGAGGCGGGCATGAACACGCATCGCCAGGCCGATGATCCGGTGGGTCAGGCCGTTGACATCAATCGGTTCGAGGGTTTCCATGGTCCCCGTCTGTCAGGCAACGGTTTCCATCTGGTTAATCACGCAAGGACCGTGCGGGGGGCAGGGGATTCATGATACAGAGTTTCGCCGAGTCCGCACAGAGTTTCACAGAAAGAACAGGTCTGTGAAACTCTGTGCGAACTCGGTGAAACTCTGTGTAAAAGAACCCCGCCAACCGGGAAAGGGTCACCTGGGAAGCACTACGTCTGCCGGAAGGAACGGTTCGCATTCTCCGCCAGCAATCTGCGCTGCTGGTCCGGTCCGAGGCTCGACCCGGGCAACAATATTCGCAACCGAGTCGGGGAACCGGCACTCGGAATGCGGATGGTCCGAGGCGTACGTCAGCACGTCGTCGCCAAGGAAGCGGCAGACGTCGCTAAACACGTCCCTGCCTTCGTGGTGCTCGATGCTGCGGAAGAACCGGCTGCTCTTCATGTCATCGCTCGGCCGCAGCGTCAGCGGCGCGGTTCCACCGACATAGACCGCCTGCGCATCCCTGCGCCTGGCCCGGAACGGCAGTCAGCCGAAGTGGAATGTCATGGCTCCGGCTCGATCGCAGCGCTATGCCGTGGCAGCTTCCTTCGCCCCCAGCTCCGCCGTCATCCGCTCGCGCATGATGAATTTTTGTACCTTCCCCGTCACCGTCATCGGGAACTCGTCCACGAAACGGATATGCCGCGGCACCTTGTAATGCGCGATCTGCTCGCGGCAGAACTCGCGCACGTCTTCCGCGGTCAGCGTCTCGCCGGGACGCAGCTTCACCCAGGCGCACAGCTCCTCGCCATAGCGCGCATCCGGCACGCCGAACACCTGCACGTCCTGGATCTTCGGATGGCGGTAGAGAAATTCCTCGATCTCGCGCGGATAGACGTTCTCGCCGCCGCGGATCACCATGTCCTTGATGCGGCCGACGATGTTGCAGTAGCTGTCTTCATCCATCGTCGCCAGGTCGCCGGTGTGCATCCAGCCGGCGGCATCCTTCGCCTGCGCAGTGCGTTCGGGGTCGTCCCAGTAGCCGAGCATCACCGAATAGCCGCGGGTGCAGAACTCGCCCGGTGTGCCACGCGGCACGATGCGGCCCTCGGTGTCGATGATCTTGATTTCGACATGCGGGTGCACCTGGCCGACGGTGGAGACACGGCGTTCGATCGGGTCGTCCAGCGCGGTCTGCGTGCTGACCGGGCTGGTCTCCGTCATGCCGTACCCGATGGTCATCTCGCTCAGGTGCATGTCGCGGATGCAGCGGCGCATCACCTCGATGGGACAGGGCGCGCCGGCCATCATGCCGGTGCGCAGGCTGCCCAGGTCGAATTTCGCGAAGTCCGCGTGGTCCAGCTCGGCGATGAACATTGTGGGCACGCCGTACAGCGACGTGCAGCGCTCCTCCGCCACGGTCCGCAAGGTGGCGAGGGCATCGAAACCCTCGCCGGGATACACCATCGCCGCGCCATGCGTGATGCAGGCCAGGTTGCCGATCACCATGCCGAAGCAATGGTACAGCGGCACCGGGATGCACACCTTGTCATGCTCCGTGTAGTGCATCGCCTCGCCGATGAAGTAGCCGTTGTTCAGGATGTTGTGATGCGTCAGCGTGGCGCCCTTCGGCAGGCCGGTGGTGCCGGAGGTGAACTGGATGTTGATCGGCTCGTCGAATTGCAGCTTGTTCGCCAGCGCGTCGAGACGGGCGCGATGCGGCGCCTCGCCCATGGCGTAAACATTGCCGAACGGAATCGTGCCGGGTGCCGGCGCGTCGCCGATCTGGATGACGATGCGCAGCGACGGCAGCTTCGCCGCGTCCAGGTGGCCGGGGCGTGCGTGGCGCAGCTCTGGCGCCAGGGTGTTGAGCATGCCGACATAGTCGCTGGTCCGGAACGACATGGCGGTGACCAGCGCGCGGCAGCCCACCTTGTTCAGCGCGTATTCCAGTTCCGCCAACCGGTAGGCGGGGTTGATGTTGACGAGAATCAACCCGGCCTTGGCGGTGGCGAACTGCGTCACCACCCATTCGGCGTTGTTCGGCGACCAGATGCCGATGCGCTCGCCCGGCGTCAGGCCGAGTGCCAGCAGGCCGGCGGCGAAGGCGTCCACGCGCTCGCCCAGCTCGCGATAGCTCCAGCGCACGCCCTGCTGGCGCGCGATCAGCCCGGGCCGGTCGCCCCAGCGCGCCACCGTGCCGGCGAAACTCGCGCCGATCGTCTCGCCGAGCAGGGGCACCGCGGATGCGCCGTGCGCGTAGCTGAGCGCCTGGGTCATGGACGTGATCTCCCGGAAAGCCCGTCTTGGGGCGATATTGTGCCACGCGCCGGCCGGTGACAACGTAAAGCCGGGCCATGACAGTGGGCACCGAACCGCCCGAACCGCGGCGCTTGCGCGCCCATACCGGCCTGCGCCACCTTGCCATCCCCCATGCCGCGCCAACCCCGCCCTGCCACTCCGTCGGCCGAGCCGAAGCCTGGCCGCACTCGCGGCCCGCGCCGCGCCGCGGCCAAAGCCGCGGAACCGCCGCCGCGCCTCCACGCGCTGGCGCCGGAAGAAGCCTTCGCGCCGCTGATCACCGAGCGGCTGATCCTGCGCCCTCTGCTGCCGCACGACGCCGAGTCGCTGCACCGCCTGGTCAACGACTGGGAAGTCACGCGCAACCTCGCGGTCGTGCCGTTCCCCTATCCGCGCGCGCTGGCCGACGACTGGATCGCGTCCACCGCCCGGGAACTCGCCGCCGGCGATGCCTACAACCTCGCCGTCACCGGCCGCGATGGCGACCAGGAAATCCTGGTCGGCGTAGTCGGGCTGCGACTCGATGCCAAGGCGCGGACCGCCGCGCTGGGCTACTGGGTCGGTCGCCGCTTCTGGGGGCACGGCGTGGCCACCGAGGCCGCCGGCCGGGTGGTGCGCTGGGGCTTCGCCAATCTCGCCATCGACCGCGTGCTCGCCAACGTGGCGACCGACAATCCGGCCTCGGCGGCGGTGCTGCGCCGCATCGGCTTTCGCCAGACCGGGAAAGGCGCCGAACACTCGGTCGCCAGCGGCGGCGAGCGGCCGGTCTGGCGCTTCGAGGCCGGCCGCGACGACGTGTTCGGCGTGCCCGGCGCGGCAAGCAGCGAACCCGGCACGCGGCCGATGCTGCTGGTCGCCGCCTGCGCGCTGATCGACAGCGACGGCCGGGTGTTGCTGGCCCGCCGGCCGGAAGGCAAGACGATGGCCGGTCTGTGGGAGTTTCCCGGCGGCAAGCTGCATCCGGGGGAGACGCCGGAGGTCGCGCTGATCCGCGAATTGAAGGAGGAGCTGGGCATCGACGTGTCGGCCGCCTGCCTGGCGCCGTTCGCGTTCGCCTCGCACGCCTATGAGCGGTTCCATCTGCTGATGCCGCTGTACCTGTGCCGCCGCTGGAAGGGCCTGGCCATGCCGCGCGAGAACCAGACGCTGAAATGGGTGCGGCCGGACCGCCTGCCCGACTACGATGTGCCGCCGGCCGACAAGCCGCTGATTGCCATGCTGCGCGATTTTCTTTGAATGGGGGGCCGGACGATGGCTGCGACAAATCCCACCGCGTGCCTGCTGGTGATCGGCAACGAGGTGCTCTCGGGCCGCACGCAGGACGCCAATATCCGATTTCTTGCCGTCGGCCTGGGCGAACTGGGGATACCGCTGCGCGAGGTGCGGGTGATCCCCGACGTGCCGCGGACCATCATCGATACGGTGAACGAGGCGCGGGCGAAATTCGACTACGTGTTCACCACCGGTGGCATCGGCCCGACGCATGACGACATCACCAGCGAGTGCGTCGCCGCGGCGTTCGGCGTGCCGTGGGAGCCGCATCCGGTGGCCTGGGCACGCATGGACCGCAGCTACCGGCAGGGCGACTTCAATGCGGCGCGGCAGCGCATGGCGACGATGCCGCGCGGCGCGACGCTGATCGACAACGCGCTGTCGGTGGCTCCGGGATTCCAGATCGGCAACGTGTATGTGATGGCGGGCGTGCCGCGTGTCATGCAGTCGATGTTCGAATGGCTGGCGCCGACGCTGCGGGGCGGCCCGAAGATCGAGTCGCGCGCGGTGCACGCGATCGCCCTGCCGGAAGGCGTGATTGCCGAGGGGCTGGGCGCGATCCAGGCGCGTTACCCGCAGATCGACCTGGGCAGCTATCCGTTCTACCGCCCGGGCGGCAACGGCGTGGCGCTGGTCGCCAAGGGCACGGATGTCGCCGCGGCGGAAGCGGCGATTGCCGAAGTGACCGCGCTGATCGCCGGATTTGGCAAGGTGCCGATTCCGGGGGAGCCGGAAGGGTAGCGCAAAGCTGGACCGGCAGGGGCCAGGCGGAAGGTGAGGCGCCGGCGGTTCAGGTTGTTGGACCTGAAGAGTTGACGCGATCCATCCAGGCATTCGCCTTCGGCTCATAGGGGGCCGTTGCCGGCGCTCCTGAACACCACCAGAATTCCCCGGACGAGCGGGGAACGCCATGCTGCATCAAATCGGCACGGCGATCGTCAAAGAATTTCTGTCTTGATACTGCCCCCCCTACCCAATGGCCGATGAGGTTGGCTTCCGCCGAGCCCGCAGCCTACCATGCTGCCTAAAGCGTCCACGGAGGAAACGGCAATGGCGATCATCGTCGGAGAGGGCGAGTACCGCTACGAGGTCATCGAGAACTGGGGCAAACTGCCGGATGGCTGGCGTTACGGCGAAGTCGCCGCGGTCGGTGTGGACAGCAAGGACAACGTTTACGTCTTCGCCCGCGGCGAGCATCCGATGCTGGTGTTCGACCGCGCGGGCAATTTTCTCCGCTCGTGGGGCGAGGGCCTGTTCCGCCGCCCGCACGGCGTGCACATCGCCGACGACGACACGATCTATTGCACCGATGACGGCGACCACACGGTGCGCCGCATGACCCCGAAGGGCCGCATGCTGCTGGAGATCGGCGTGCCGGGCGAACCGGCACCCTATATGAGCGGCGATCCGCTGAACCGCTGCACGCACACCGCGCTGTCGCCGGACGGCGATCTCTACGTGGCGGACGGCTATGGCAATGCCCGCGTGCACAAGTACACGCCGGACGGGAAGCTGCTGTTCTCGTGGGGCGAGCCAGGCACCGACCCCGGCAAGTTCAACATCGTGCACAACATCTGCTGCGATCCCGACGGCTGGGTCTATGTCGCCGACCGCGAGAACCACCGCGTTCAGGTGTTCGACGGCAAAGGCGCCTACCACGCCCAGTGGAACAACATGCATCGCCCGTGCGGCTTGTGCATGGCGCGCGGGCGCAACCCGCTGGCCTATATCGGCGAGAGCGGTCCCGGCCTGGCGATCAATGCGCGTGTGCCCGGCATCGGCCCGCGGGTCAGCATCTGGACACACGAAGGCAAGCCGGTCGCACGTCTGGGTGACGCGTCGCGCGACCGCCCGAGCCAGTTCGTCGCGCCGCACGGCGTGGCGATCGATTCCCGCGGCGACATCTATGTCGGCGAGGTGTCGCGCACCGCCATGTCGAACCGCGGCACGCCGATCCCGCCGGAGCAGGACATCAGGTGCCTGCAGAAGCTGGTGAAGCTGCCATAATGGTCGCGCGGGCCTCCAACCGCTGCTGCTGGATCATGCCGGTTCGACGCCGAGGTGGTCGACTCCGGGCATGCTCGCAAGCCGGGTCATGTTTCGCGAGATGGTGACAAAATACCAGGAACACCTGGCAGACGCGCAGCGTGGCGGCACCCAGCCGCTGACAATATCAGACCTTTTCGATCGAGAGCTGCAAGCAATGCAGCGCACCAATTACCGGCGATAAATGCTTTTTATGAGCGTCGTGGACTACCTGGAAGCCATTGGCATGTTTGAAGCCAATGGCTTCGTCGATATTAAGCATCTGGAACCATTGATGGGCGGAGTGTGCGTCTATACGTATGACACACTCTCGTCGCACGTAACCTCAGTGCGGGAGACCGTGAGAAGGCAGACGCAACGCAATGGCTATACGTCGGTTCCTAACGCCTATGCGTCGTTCGAGGATTTGGCAGTGAAATTCGACAGTCGCTTCCGGCGTCCCTGATTGGAGCGCCGAGCTTCGGGCCGGAAACCGGCAAAGCTCCGGATCACCACGCGCAGGTGGGCGCGTCCCTCGGCTTCGCCGGAATTTGCGAGGGGATAGGGGCGTCGCCGGGAAGGAAGGGGAACGGGATAATTGTGAGCATAATCAGCGCGATCCCTGGCCAGAGTGCGACATGTTCTGGGTGGCCCGACATGGGTGCTGTCAAGTGAAATTCCAGGCCGGACCCGTCGGGCGGACAGGCTCGGCCCAGCCGGACCGTCCGCGTGCGCGAACGGCCGCATCGGCGCACCGTCGATTTTGCACGTCACTGGCCATATCGGCGCGGCGAACCCAGCGGCTGGGCCGCCTCGCAGCAGGGGTCTGCGAGTGTCGTTTCCAGTCAGCCGAAACATGCTCTACATCACCCCCATGGCCTCCGTCCCCCGCGCCGAAGGCGCCTCCCCCGCGATGGCGCAATGGTTCGCCGCCAAGGCGACGCATCCCGACGCCCTGCTTTTCTTCCGCATGGGCGACTTCTATGAGCTGTTCTTCGCCGACGCGGAAGCCGCCGCCGCCGCCCTCGACATCGCCCTGACCCATCGCGGCGAGCATGCCGGCGTGCCCGTCCCGATGTGCGGCGTGCCGTACCACGCCGCGGAAGCCTACCTCGCCCGCCTGATCCGCCGCGGCTTCCGCGTCGCCGTGGCGGAGCAGATGGAGGATCCGAAATCCCGCACCGGCAAGGCGCCGATCCGCCGCGAGGTGGTCCGCCTCATCACCCCCGGAACCATCACCGAGGAAGCCCTGCTCGACGCCGGCCGTCCCAACCTGCTGCTCGCGCTCGCCCAGGGCCAGGACGGGATCGGCGCCGCCTGGCTGGACGTCTCCACCGGCCTGTTCGAAACCGCCGCGCTGCTCCCGCCCGAACTCCCCGCGTTGCTCGGCCGCCTGGAGCCGGCGGAAATCCTCTCCCCCGCCACCATCGCGCTGGGCGACTGGGCGGACAAACGCGCACCCGAGCCGGCCGCCTCGCCGCCGCTGGTCGCCCGCCGCCGGCTCGCCGAGGCGTTCGGCGCCGCCAGCCTGGACGCATTCGGCAGCTTCACCGACGGCGAGGCGGTCGCCGCCGCTCTGGCGTTGGATTATGTCCGCGCCACCCAGGCGGGCAGCCTGCCCCGGCTCGCCCGCCCTTCACCGCAGGGCCGTGCCGGAGTGCTGGCGATGGACGCGGCGACGCGCACCAGCCTGGAAATCCAGCGGGCCCGCGACGGCGGCGGGCAACATACGCTCTACGCTGCCGTGCAGCGCACGCTCACCCCCGCGGGGGCGCGCATGCTGGCCGGCTGGCTCAGCGCACCGCTGACCGACCCCGCCGCGATCGCTGACCGGCAGGACGCCTGGTCCTGGCTGCTGGCCAATCCGGATGCCGCGGCAAAGCTCCGCGCGGCCCTGCGCTCGGCGTCCGACATCGCCCGCGCCCTGGCGCGGCTGTCGCTGAACCGCGGGGCCCCGCGCGATCTCGCCGCACTGCGCGACGGGTTGGCCGCGGCGCAGCACGCCGAGGCCGCGCTGGAAGGGCCGCTGCCGCCGGTACTGGTGACGGCACGCACCGCGCTGGCGACCGATCCGGCGCTGCGGGAAACGCTGACCCGCGCATTGGCCGATCCGGCGCCGCACCGGCTGGACGACGGCAACGTCATCCGCCCCGGTTTCGACGGGGAACTCGACGCCGAACGCAGCCTGCGCGACGATTCACGTCGCGTGCTGGCGACGATGCAGCTCGATTGTGCGCAGCGCTATGGTGTGGCGAGCCTGAAGATCAGGCACCACGCCCAGTTCGGCTACGTCATCGAGGTGGCCGCCGCCGCGGTGGAGAAGCTGCGCGGCTTTCCAGAACTCACCTTGCGCCAGGGCATGGCCAACGGCGCGCGCTTCACCAACCCCGACCTCGCCGAACTCGACCGGCGCATCGCCGAGGCCGGCGAGCGCGCCGCCGCGCGCGAACGCGCCGTGTTCGCGCATCTGGTGCGGAGCGCGCTGGACCACGCCGAGGCGCTCGCTGCCTGCGCCGGCGCGCTCGCCCTGCTGGACGCGGCCCAATCGGCGGGGAAGCTGGCGGAATCCGGCACCTGGTGCCGTCCTGTGGTGACCGATGGCGACGACTTCCAGATCCGTGGCGGCCGTCATCCGGTGGTGGAAGCGGCACTGGCCGGTCACACGGCCTTCGTCCCCAACCACTGCGACCTCTCGCCCGAACGGCGCGTTTTGCTGCTGACCGGGCCGAACATGGCCGGCAAGTCCACCTACCTCCGGCAGAATGCGCTGATCGTCGTGCTGGCGCAGGCCGGTCTGCCGGTGCCGGCGGAAGCGGCGCGCATCGGCGTGGTTGACCGGCTGTTCAGCCGGGTCGGCGCATCCGACGACCTGGCGCGCGGACGCTCCACCTTCATGGTCGAGATGACCGAGACCGCGGCGATCCTGCACCAGGCTGGACCGCGCTCCCTGGTGGTGGTGGACGAGATCGGCCGCGGCACCGCGACACTCGATGGCCTGGCGATTGCCTGGGCGGTGCTGGAGGCATTGCACTCGGCGATCCGCTGCCGCACCATTTTCGCCACACATTTCCATGAGCTTGCGGAACTCGCGGATCGCCTGCCGCGGCTGGCGCCACATACGATGCGGGTGAAGGAATGGAAGGGCACTGTGGTATTTCTGCACGAAGTGGCAGAGGGCGCGGCCAAACGGTCGTGGGGTGTGCATGTCGCGGAACTCGCCGGAGTGCCCGCGCCCGTGGTGCGGCGTTCCGCGCAACTGCTTGCTTTAATGGAGAAACATGGCGGGCCTCTGGGTGCCGGCGCACCGTTGGGCGCGCTGCCCTTGTTTGCCGGCGCCGCTGCCGAGGCGCCACTTCCGGCGGCCGGCGAGATCGATCCGTTGCATGCCGCCATGACCGATCTGGACCCCGATCGCCTGAGTCCGCGCGAAGCGCTGGAGGCGTTGTACCGCCTCAAGGCGCTGCTGCCGGTTTCCGCAACCGCCGGGACATAGTACGGTCACTGCGATGTTGATGCCCGCCATCCTGCCAAAGGCCCCGGAGGCCGCCGCCTCGTTCCTGACCGACGCGCTGGCCGCGCTGGTCAACCCGGAAGGCGGAGTCCCGCGCGACGCCGCGCTCGGCGCCTTCCGGCGCCATCTCGCCCGCATCCAGACCCATGTACAGCACGCGTTCGAGCAGGAGCAACTCAACGGACTGCAGGCGGCGCGGCTGCTGGGCAAGCTGGTGGATGGCGTGATCGGCGCACTGTACGAGCATGCGACCACCGACACCGGGTTGGCAGAGCCGGAGCAACTCAGCGTGGCGGCGACCGGCGGCTACGGCCGCGGCGTGCTGGCGCCGTTCAGCGACATCGACCTGCTGTTTCTCACCGCCGAGGCACCCGCGCCGGAAACCCTGCGGGTGGTGGAGTACATCCTCTACTTCCTCTGGGATCTCGGTCTGAAAGTCGGTCACGCCACGCGGTCGATCGAGGACTGCCTGGTGGAAGGCGGCAAGGATACCACGATTCGTACCGCTTTGCTCGACGCGCGGCATCTCGCCGGCGACAGCTCATTGTTCGCCGATTTCCACCGGCGTTTCCGGCAGGGCTGCAAGGACGCGGGCGTGGCGGAATACATCGCGGCCAAGCAGGACGAACGCGCGGTGCGCCACCGGCGCTACGGCGACAGCCCGTTCCTCGTCGAGCCGAACGTCAAGGAAGGCCGCGGCGGGCTGCGCGACCTGCAGACGCTGTATTGGATCGCGCGCTACGTTTACGACACCCAGACCATGGGCGAGCTTGCCGATGTCGGCGACGTGCTGACCCAGGCCGAAGCGCGGCATGGTCGGCGTGCCTGGGAATTCCTGTGGGCCGTGCGCTTCCATCTGCACTACGTTGCCGGCCGCGCCGAGGAACGCCTGACCTTCGACATGCAGCCGGTGGTCGGCGCGCGCATGGGCTACACGCGGCACGGCAAGCAGGACGGCGTCGAGCGCTTCATGCGCCACTATTTCCTGATCGCGCGCGAGGTGGTGCGGCTGACGCGGATCCTGGAGCCGGGCATCCTGCGCGCCGCGCTGGGCCCGCCGGCGGTGGCGGCGGAAACCGACAAGGCCCTGGTCGAAGCCGGTTTTCTGCTCGCGGAGGGCAAGCTGCTGCCGATCGGCGGTCGCGATTTCGATGCCGAGCCGATCCAGATGCTGCGCATCCTGCAAGTGGCGCGCGATCGCGGGCTGGAGCTGCACCCGCTGGCCCTGCGTTCGATGGTGCAGAACGAGCGCCGGGCGATCGAGTTGCGCGGCGATCCGAAAGCCGCCGACCTCTACATGGACCTGATGTGCGGCCACGAACCCGAATATCATCGCGGCGGCCATCCGTCGGGCTCGCATCCCGACGGCGCGCGCTGGCTCGCGGTGCTGAACGAGACCGGGTTCCTCGGCCGCTTCATTCCCGACTGGGCGCGCATCGTCGGCCAGATGCAGTTCGACACCTACCACATATTCACCGTCGATGAGCACACGATCGAGGCGGTCCGCGTGCTGAACGCCATGGAGCGCGGCGAGCTGGCGGAGATCGCGCCGGTCGCCTCGGAGCTGGTGGAGCATCTGCAGTCGCGCCGTGCGCTGTACCTGGCGATGCTGCTGCACGACATCGCCAAGGGGCGCGGCGGCGACCATTCGCAGATCGGCGCGGAGATCGCGCTGGAGGTCGGGCCCGCGCTGGGCCTCACCGCCGAGGAGACGGAAACCGTCTCCTGGCTGGTGCTGCACCACCTCATGTTGAGCCAGACCGCGTTCAAGCGCGACATCGACGATCCGAAGACGATCCTCGACCTGGCCGACACGATCCAGTCGCCGGAGCGGCTGCGGCTGTTGCTGATCCTGACCGTCGCCGACATGCGCGCGGTGTCCGCCAAGGTATGGAACGGCTGGAAGGCCACCCTGCTGCGCGAGTTGTATGCGCGCGTGGCCGAGGTGCTGGCCGGCGGCCTGTCCACCACCGAGCGGGACGTCCGGGTGCAGCGTGCCAGGCACGCGGCGGCGGGCCAGTTGTCGGACTGGTCGAAGGACGATCTGGCGCATTTCTTCGAACTCGGCTACCCAGGCTACTGGCTGTCGTTCGATCCTGAGACGCATGCACGCCATGCGCGGCTGATCCGCGAGGCCGAGGCGCGGCAGGCACCGCTGACCGTGGATACCGAGCCGCTGCCGGCGCGCGCGGTGACCGAAGTGACGGTGTATTGCGCCGACCATGCCGGTCTGTTCAGCCAGATTTCCGGCGCTTTGGCGGTGGCGGGAGCCTCGATCGTCGATGCGCGCATCCACACCATGACCAACGGCATGGCGCTGGACACGTTCTGGATCCAGGACGCGGCTGGCGGCACGTTCGAGGCGCCGCATCGGCTGGCGCGTCTGGCCGTGCTGATCGAGCAGGCGCTGTCGGGACGCCTGCGGGTCAATGCGGAAATCCTGCGCATGTCGAAGGCGCTGATCGGGCGGCGCATGCGTGCCATCCACGTCCCGCCGCGGGTGGTCATCGACAATCACGCGTCCAACACCTTCACCGTGCTGGAGGTGAACGGCCGCGACCGCCCCGGCCTGCTGCACGACGTCACCGCGGCGATCAGCGAGCAGGGGCTGCAGATCGCCTCGGCGCACGTCACGACCTACGGCGTGCGCGCGGTGGATGTGTTCTACGTGAAGGACGTGTTCGGGCTGAAGGTGGAGAACGAACGCAAGCTGGCGCAGTTGCGCGATGCACTGCTTGCCGCGCTGGCGCCGCCCGACGACGAGGAGGCGCCGCACCCGGTGGTGACGCCGTTGCGCAAGCGCCGCAGGACCGCGGCCGCATGAGTGCATCTCGCCCGCGAAGCCGGAACGGTCGGGTCGCGAAGCGACGTTGGTGAGGGCGCCGCCGCGGCAAAACCAGCGGCAGGATCCAGAAGGCTGGTAAACCGGGCGGCCGGGCAGCGGGCCGCGTTCCCGCGGTCGCTGCCCGGCTGCCGTCTCACCGCGCCGCGCTCCCCTCGTCATGGCCGGGCCTGACCTGCCCAACCACCCCGACCATCCGCCCCCCGGCGGATGGTCCAGGTCGGCCCGGCCATGGCAATGGGAGCGCGGCCGGAAGATGCGAAGCATTGCTCCGCGGCGTGGCCGTCACGTCGTTACCGGCCGCGCTGCGTGCAGACACGAATATCACGGCTTGGTCGTGCCGCCCGCCGGCATCGCCACCGCCCCCCTGGCGAAGGCGATCTGGCAGGCGGCATCCGTCAGCAACACGTTGCCGGCGGCGATCGCGGCGTTTACCGCCTTCAGCGAGTTCGGATCGTTCGTGCTGGCAGTGGCGACGATCCTGCCGGAGGCATCGGCGAGGCACAGCAGGCCGGACGCGATCGTCGTCTCGGCAGCAGCCTGCTGTGCCGGCGTCGGGTTCGCGCAAGCGGTGAGTGTCAGCCCGGCCGCGACCAGCATGGCAAGTGCCGAAGCCGCCGCGCCGCCGTGCGGCTGAGACACCGGCGGTGCCGCGATCGCGTCGGGCGCATCGCCGACGGCACCATGGCTCAGCCCGGTGCGGTATGCGACAATCAGCGCCTCGATGTCGATGGCGGTGGTCATCGCGGCGCGCTCCAGCGCCGTATTCTCCGGCCACAGCAGCCCGATGACGCCGGCGGCAAGCAACGGCACCGCCGTCGGCCAGCTCATGGTGCCGGATGACGCTGCCAGCAACGTCGGTCCAAGGATCATCGCGCCGTGCCCGGTCGTCACTTCGCCGATCCACGTGCCAAGGCTGAAATTCACGGTTAGACTCCTGATGAATGCGGCGTTCGGGTGCAATAAGGCGGCGATGGCGATGGCAGGCACGGCGCGATGTCGTTTTGGGTTATAACAGGAGACTAACGCGATGTCAAGCAAAAATTTCCTATAAGTATAAAATCTAGGAATTTAATGCGTCGCGTGGCGCCTTCGCGTCGGCAATGCCAGGCGCCCGCGCCACCGACCCGCCGGAGCCCGGCGGCGGCCACCATGTTGCCGCCACAAACGCCGGGCCGGCGCCGGCAACATGGGGTCGAAGCGGACCGGGGCCGCGCTTTCGCGGCCTCCCTCGACCGGCGCATCCCGCCCGTTTTTCCGCCTCAAACCTCGATCCGGGAGAACAGCAGGCTGCTGACGCCGAGCAGCACGGCCGCCAGCGCCCCAAGCACGCCAAGGTCCGCCACCATGTTCAGCGACGCGTTGCCGGCGAGTGCATCGCGCATGCCGGCAACGCCGTAGCTCAGCGGGTTCAGCCGGACGGCGATCCGCAGCGGTGCCGGCAGCCCGGTCACCGGGAACAATGCGTTCGAGAAGAAGAACAACGGAAGGACAAGGAAATTCATGATGAGCTGAAACCCCTGCATGTCCTTCAGCACCGAGCCGATCGCCGTGCCGATCGCGCTGAACACCAGCGCGATCAGGAACATGAAGACCAGCGCGAGCGGTGCGAGCAGGGGATGGTGGATGCGAAAGCCTGCTAGAAGGCAGATGACCAGGACGATAACGCCTTGCAGCAGTGCCGTCGTCGCGCCCCCAAGCGTGCGACCGAGCACGATGGCAAGCCGCGGCACCGGCGCCACCAGCGTTTCCTTGAGGAACCCGAACTGCCGGTCCCAGATGATCTCGATGCCGCCGAACACCGCGTTGAAGATGATCCCCATCGCGATGATGCCCGGTGCCACGAACTCCAGATAGTTGCCATGACCGGCGCGCGCGAAGATCGGACCGAAACCAAACCCCAGCGCGAACAGGAACAGGATCGGCTGGCCGAGCGAGCCGATCATCCGCGAGCGCGACCGCGAGTAGCGCTTGATCTGGCGCAGCCAGAGAATCCACACCGCGCGCATCATCGGCCTCGCCACGCGCGGCGCATCATCCGCATCCGGTCGGCCGGACCCGCTGCGTCCTCGCGAATGTCCCGCCCGGTGAGCGCGATGAACGCTTCTTCCAGGGTGCCGGTGCCGGTCTGGTCTTTCAGCGATGCGGCGGTGCCCTCCGCGACCACCCGGCCGTGATCGATCACCGTGATGTCGTCAGCCACGCGCTCGGCCTCTTCCATCCCGTGGGTGGTGAAGAACACGGTGACCTGGTGTTCGCGGGACAGCCCGCGCACGAATTCCCAGATGTGGCTGCGTGTCTGCGGGTCCAGCCCGAGCGTCGGTTCGTCGAGGAACAGCAGGCGCGGCTGATGCAGGAAGGCCCGCGCGATCTCCAGCCGGCGCTTCATGCCGCCGGAGAACTGCTTGACGTAGTCGTTCCGCCGTTCCCACAGCCCGACGAAGCCAAGCAGCGCCTCCGTCCGATCGCGCAGCTCCTTGCGCGGCACGCCGTAGAGTACGCCGTGCAACTGCATGTTTTCGTACGCCGTGAGTTCGTCGTCCAGGCTCGGGTCCTGGAAGACGATGCCGAAGGCGCGGCGGACCGCGGTGGGCTCGCGCACCGGATCGTAGCCGGCGACCTTGATCCGTCCCGAGGTCGGTGCGAGCACGGTGGTCAAGATCTTGATCGTGGTCGTCTTGCCGGCGCCGTTCGGGCCGAGGAACGCCCGGATCGTGCCTTCGGCAACGCTGAACGAGATGCGGTCCAAGGCCCTGAACGTCCCGAACTGCTTCACAACGTCGAGAACCTCGATCATCGCCGCCATCGCGCATGCTCCTCCCAGATATCGGCTTGGGGCTCGCCGGGAATTGACCGGATCAGGCGACATCCCCGCCGCCGCCTCCACCCGCCGTTCCGGCCACCGGCAGCGCGCAGCGGATCGGCCACGCCCGCGCGCTCACCCTGGCGGAGGCGGGGTTCGTTCGCCCGCGCCGGGCGGGCCTGCAATGCGTGCGCCCGTCGTTCGCCGGCGACGATGGATATACAGGGCGGGAATCAGGTTGGTGCTCAGCATCGCGCTCCAGACGATGCCGCCGAGGATGACCAGCGCTAGGCCCTGCTCGGGGGCGGCGCCTTCGCCCCAGCCCAGGGCGGTCGGCAGCATCCCCGCCACGGCGGTCAGCGTGGTCAGCAGGATCGGCCGGAAACGCACGCGCACGGCTTCCCTTGTCGCGGCCTCCGGGGACAGTCCCTCCGCCTCGTTCCGGCGCGCCCGGTAAAGCAGCACGATGCCGTGGTTCAGTCCGATGCCGATCAATGTCAGGAACGCGATCATGCCCGTCGCGTTCAGGCCGACACCGCTCACGACCAGGGCAAACGCCCCACCCGTCAGTGCCAGCGGGATCTGCAGCAGCAGCAGGCCCGGCACCAGTGCGCCGTCGAATTGCAGAACGAGAATGCCGGCCATGAGGACGACCGCCGCGACCGCGGCAATTCCCAGCTCGATCGCGGTGTGTTCGAGTTCCAGGTAGAGCCCGCCGAAACCGACCCGGTAGCCGGCCGGCAGGTTCAGTTGCGCGAGGGCCCGTTTTGCCGCGCTGATCGCCGCGCCCGGCGAACCCGTCGGCGTGGCAAGGATGTCGAGCGCGCGGGCGCCGTCGATATGGCGGATCTGGTTCGGCGTCGGCAGCATCTCGATATCGGCGAGCTGCCCAAGCGGGGTCCACCCGTCGGTGCGGATCGGCAGGCTCCGAAGCGACGCAAGCGACAGGCCGGGAGCGCCGGCCAGTCGCAAATACAGCGCGAGAGAGTAATCGCCCTGCGGCACCGTCCCGATGACCTCTCCCGCTACCAGCAGCCTGAGCTGGTCATAGAGTTGCGCCGGCGTCACGCCGTAGGCGGTCAGCGCGCCGGATTTGGGGACCACCCGCAACTGGGTGACCGGATAGGCATCGTTGTTGAAGACGTCCGACAACGCTGGAATCTTGCGCAGCGCCGCGACGGCGCGCTCCGAAATCGCCCGCAGCGTCGGGATGTCGCTGCCATACAGGTGAATCACGAAGGGTTGCGGCAGCCCGGACAGGCTTTCGCCCAGCCGCTCGATCGTCGGTGTGTCGATCGCCTGCTGCACGCCCCTCATTTGGCTCCTGGCCAGCAGCCGGTCGCCGATCCGGTCGAGCGAGTTCACCGCCAGGCCGGGCCGGAGCATGATCTGGATCTCTCCGGCATAGGCCGGCTCCGTGTACGCGCTGCTGGCCGGAGACCCGATGCGCGCGAAAACATGCGCGACGGCGGGATCGGCGCGCAGCCGCTTCGTGATGGTCGCGACGGCGGCTTCCGTATCCAGCAACGAACTGCCCGGAGGCAGCGTGAAGCTGTCCAGCAGCACGCCTTCGTTCGGCAGCGGGAGGAAATCGACCGGGACCACCGCCAGCCCGGCCAGGCAAACCAGCAGGAACGCCACGCAGAACGCCAGGCTGAGGCGCGGGTGCCGGATCGCCAGGTCCAGCACGCGTCCGTTCCAGCGGCGCAGCCGGTCCACCGCGCGGCCGCCCGCGGTCTGCGCCGCCGCCGGCCGCGCCTTCAGGAAGCCCAGCCCCAGCGGAATCATGCTGAGCGAGATAATCAGCGAGCCGAGCAATGCCAGCGTCATCGCCAGCGCGAAGGGGACAAAGAACAGGCCCGCAAGTCCCCCGACAAACACCAGCGGAACAAAGACCGCCACGGCGGTCAGCGTGCCCGTCACGTCGGGGCCGGCGATGTCCCGGAGACCATGCCGGATTCCTGCCCAGCGCTCGTCTCCCTGCTCCCAGCGGTAATAGATGCTCTCCAGCACGATGACCGCGTCGTCGGCGAGCATGCCGACGGCGACCGTCAGCGCGCCGAGCGTCATGAGGTTGAGTGTCTGGCCGACGGCATGGAGACCGGCGATGCCGAACAGCAAGGCGAGCGGGATGCTGAGTGCCAGCGTCCAGATGCCCCGCCCGGCGCCCAGCACCCAGACCAACACGCCAATCGCCAGAACAGCGCCGATGAGCAGGTTCCGGCCGAGATCGGTGCCGATGAGATGGACCAGATAGCCCTGGCTATAGATCCGCACCCAGCGCACGCCCGGCGGAAGCTGGCCGCGCATCCCGGACACCGTGCGTGCGACCGCCGCGGTGACCGGCACCGTCGAGGCGTTGGCCTGTTTGAACACGGTCAGGGCGATGCTCGGGCGCCCGTCGAACAGCGCGGCGTTTTTGGTGGGAACCGGCGCCCGTACGATTCGCGCCAGATTCTCCAGCGGAATCGGCCCGTCCGGTCCCGCGACGGGAACCCGGGCGAGGTCCGCCGCGCGCGCCGGCAGGTTGCGTGCTTCGATCAGCACGTCCTGGTGGCCGATACCCAGGTAGCCGCCGGGCGCCAGCAGCACCTGCGCCCGGACCGCCTTGGCGATGGCCGTGACCGCGACGCCGTAGCGCTGCAGCGCCTGCAGGTTCGGCTGGATCCACAGAGCCTCGTCGCCCACGCCGTAGATTTCTACCTGCCGGACGCCGGGCAACGCCCGCAGCGCAGGAACCACCCGCGTGCGCACCATGCGCTCCACCTCCGCCGGATCGAGCGCCGGCGGAACGGTCAGCGCATAGTCCGCGACCTCGTTGATCGCGTTGCCCATCACCTGCGCGTACGGGTGGACCGCAGCCGGCAACCGTGCGCGGGCACGGTCGATCGCGGTCTGCACCGCCTGCAGATCCTGCTGCGCGTTGGTTCCCTGGTGGAACTGGACATCGATCTCGACCGAGCCGCGCCCCATTGTGGAGCGCACGCCCGACACGTCCGGCAGCGTCAGGATGCGGCCTTCGAGCGGGCGAACGACCAGCGTTTCCAGCTCGGTCGCGGTCGCGCCCGGCTCGTGCATGATGACGCTGATCTGCGGAAAGTCGAATGGCGGAAGCACCTCGACAGGCATGGCAAGCAGTGCGTGCACGCCATAGGCGATGAGCCCGCCATAGACCAAACCCCATAGCACGGGGTGCGCCGACAGCCGGGAGAACCGTTCCGATACCGGCATCAATCGGGCTGCTGGTAAGCACGGGAGAAATCTTTGTGGAATTCGAGGTAGGGATTCTCGACAACCACCTCCGAACCGGCGGCGAGACCGTGGCGGATCAGCGTCAGGTCGCCCTGCGTGGCTCCCGGGACCACGGCTCGCCGCTCGTTGCCGCGGCTGCTGTGGACCATCACCCACCAGCTTCCCTGGTCGAGGATCAAGGCGCGGGTCGGCACGGCCGGCAACGTCCCTTTTTGACCATCCAGCACTACCGCCCCGGACTCGCCGCTTCGCCATTCCGGCGCCGGCAGCGCCGCCACGGATCCGGCAACCAGCCCGCCGTCCGGGCGCAGCGTGCCAAGGATGCTGCGGACCTCGATGGGGATGGTTGGGCCGCCGCCGGCCGGCCGGAACCGGCCCTGCATCCCCGGCCGGATCGCACCCGCATCCGCTCCATAGAACGACGCCTTGAGCCACAGGTCATCGGCCGGCTCGATGGTGAGGACGGTCTGGCCCGCCTCGACGCGCTCCCCGTCGGCGACGGCGACGGTGAGCACATGTCCGGATTTCGGAGATCGCACGGCCAGTTCGCTGCGAACCGCCTGAAGCCGGGATTGCGCACTGTCGAGACCGGCCCGGGCCGTGAGCAGTGCAGCTCTCGCCTGGAATACGGTCTGCTCCGTGCTGAGATGGAGACCAAGGTTCTGGCGCTGGATGCCGAACGCCTTTCGGGCCGTCGCGAAGACGGCCTTCGCACTGGCGACGGCCGCCGTGCGATCCGCGAGTTCGGCCGCGGCCGTCGGACCCGTCAGGCGGGCGAGCATCGTCTGGGCAGTCACCTCGGCGCCGGGCACGACATCGAGCCCGTCCACCACGCCGGTGGTTGCCGCCCGGAGCTTGAGGATGGTGATAGGCTCCACTTGGCCGTAGGCCGTGAAATGGGTGACGAAGGGTTTCGCTTCGGCAACCACCGTGCCGTTGCCCGCCCGGGCCGGGGCGGAGCCCGCCAGCAGGCCGATCGCGAGCGCCACTCCCAGGAGTGCCGGCGCCCATGGCGGATTGCCGGCACAGGTTCCGTTCCCGAACCTGCGCCCGGCGGGCGGACGTGCGCAACGGCCGGCTCCGGCCGCCGTGGCAGACGTCCGGCGCGCCGGGCGTCCCTGGGTGTTCGCAGGGTTGGCCATTGCAAGCAGGTTAGGCAAAGCAAGGTTGGGCGCCAATGTGCCTCCTGTGACAAATTCCCAACGTTTGGGCCGGGCGAAGCGCGGCTGATGGCGATCCTGGAGCTTGATCGTGGTCGTCGTGCCGGCGCCGTTCGGCCCGGGCAACGGGCGGATCGCATCTGCGTCAACGCTGAAGCGGAGGCGGTCGGCGGCGTTGAACCTGCCGAACCGCTTCACAACGCCGAGAACCTCGATCATCGCCGCCATCGCCTGGCTCCCGCGTGCGATTCGGCCCGAACGACTACCTGAAATGGCATGCGTCGCGCGTGCATGTCGCCCTGCGGCAGTACGAAATTGTCCCGGTGCGACCGGCTTTGCGCTTCCCGCGGCCATCTTGCGCACGCTTGGTTCTCCCGCCACGCGGCGTGCGGCTTTTGCACGCCCGCCGCCATCCGCGCTATGCCACCCCGCTCAACCACCGCAGCAAGGCGGGCGACGACACCTTCATGCCACCACTTTCCGCCGCGATCCCCCCCGCCATCCCGCGTGCCGCCCTGGTCACCGGCGGCGCGCAGCGGATCGGCCGCGCCATCGCGCTCGCCCTGGCCGAGGCGGGGTTCGACGTCGCCGTGCACTGCCGTGCCAGCCGCGCCGCCTGCGTCGCGACCTGCGACGACATAATCCGCCTCGGCCGCCGCGCCGCACCGCTGCAGGCCGACCTCGGCGACGAGGCGGAAACGGCCGCCTTGCTGCCGCAGGCCACCGCGGCGCTCGGCCCGATCGGCGTGCTGGTCAACAATGCCAGCCGCTTCGAGCGCGACGAGTGGTACGACGCCACCCGTACCTCCTGGGACGCCCATCTCGGACCCAACCTGCGCGCGCCCTTCGTACTGACCCAGCACTTCTCCCGCCTCCTGCCCGACACCGCCCAGGGTGCCATCATCAACATGCTCGATCAGCGGGTCTGGTCGATCACCCCGCATTTCGTCTCCTACACGCTGTCCAAGGCCGGGTTGTGGGCGCTGACGCAGAGCATGGCCCTGGCGCTGGCCCCGCGCATCCGGGTGAACGCCATCGGCCCCGGCCCCTCGCTGCCCAACGCGCGCCAGAGCCAGGAGCAATTCGGCCGCCAGGCGGACTCGGTGCCGCTGCGGCATGGCGCCGGCCCGGAGGAGATCGGCCGCGCTATCGTCGCCATCCTCGCTTTGCCGGCAATGACCGGGCAGATGCTGGCACTGGATGGCGGACAGCACCTGCAATGGGCCGCCGGGTGCGGCGCACCGCCGTCGGAGGAATAGTCCAATGGACGCGTCCCGCATCGCCTCCAGCACGCGCGCGTTACGTCACGTCTTCCTGCGCGACATCGTGTTGTCCGCCAGCATCGGCATCTATCCGCATGAACACGCGGCGCGCCAACGAGTGCGGATCAACGTTGACCTGGGGGTGGAGGACGACGGCGCTCGCGCCCTGTCGCGCGCCCGGGTGGGGCGGGACGAGTTGTCGCGGGTGGTGGATTATGAGAAGGTCGCCGACACGGTGCGGGGCATCGTCGCCGCCGGTCATGTCCGGCTGGTGGAGACGCTGGCCGAGCGGATCGCCGAAGCCTGTCTGGCCGACCCGCGCGTTCACCTCGCCCGCATCCGCGTGGAGAAGCTCGACATATTCGCCGATGCAACATCGGCCGGAGTGGAAATCGAGCGGCGGCAAGCCGATTTGTCCACGCGATGAGGATCGGGTTAACCGCACTCGGCGGTTGTTCGATTGTTTTCAATCGTGTGACAACCGGCGCTATAAAAATCAAGCGAAATCAGCGCGATAGATGATGACTAAATTTTGTGCAATCATTAGGAGCGCCAGGGATACCGCGGCTTTCACGCATGCGTCAGGGGGTTCCCCCACAGACTTGTCCACAGGTTCGGTGGATTAATACGAACTGCCCGAATGGCTGAGACATACCGGCCGCCGCATCCGTGAGACCGACGGAAAACCGTCGAGGACGTCGTCGATGGCTTCTTCGGCCTCCAGATAGCCGAGCAATGTCTGCACGGGAACCCGTGTTCCGCGTTCCGCGGAACACTGCGTGCCGCCCATGACGTCCGGATTGCGTGCGATGACAGGCTGTTGCATCCGAACACACCCTACCATCGCGGGCCGCGGTTCAACGCCGGGCCGGCGGCGGCTTTACCGTCGGATCAGTCACCTGCCTCAGGCGGGTAGTGGCTCAGTATCAAAGTCTGGACGGGCGGAATTCCTGGAGGCAGGCCGGACCGGCGCCCCGCTCAGGCCTGTCCCGAAAACGAATGAAGAGCTTCTGCGGCGCGAAGCCGCCGCAGAAGCTCCGTTGGACGAACGCGGGGCGTTGGGCGGCGGACAGGCGCTATGGAGATTTCACCAAGGACGCCCGGTGCCTGGGCTGATCATCGCGGC
>DATLQW010000234.1:0-4920 GCA_035535035.1 Acetobacteraceae bacterium | reverse complement strand
ACTATGCGCCGACCTACTATGCGGCGTTCCTGATCGATCCGGACGGCAACAACATCGAAGCGGTCTGCATGGGCTAGTGGTCCGATGCCAACGCCTGCTTCGGGGCGTTGGCTGAATCGGCCCACAAAAACAAGCTCGTGCTCTGACCCATGCTGAATCATCTGTTGGTGTCAAAGCACGAGGGCGCGATCGACGCGGACAGACGTTCCGCAGACATGACCTCAAGCGATGTCGCTCCGGAACGGTGGAGGCCCCTCGGGTCCGAGGGCGTCGCCCTTCGGAAGCGAGACCAACGGGCTCGGCCATCGGCGGGCAAACTCCGCGGGCGGCTGCGATCGTTGCGTGTGCGCGACCGGTCGGGCGGTCAAGGTCCGAAGCGAGCCGATTGACCGAGATCAAGGACCGCTTCGGACTCATGCGCTTTCTCCTGACGCGGCGCAGCATCGGCAGCGCCGCACGCAAGGAGCAAAGACAATGACATTGCGACGTTTGGCCGCCGGTCTGCTGCTCGCTCTGCCGTTCGCCCTGGGGACAGCGCAGGCGCAGACCGCGCCGGAGGCGCCGGTCGGCCTGGCAGCGGGCACCTTCATGGTTCGGCTGCGGGCGATCGGGGTGATCCCGGAGGACAATTCGAGCTCCATCTCCCTGATCGGCGGCTCGGTACACGCCTCCGCCCAGGCGGCGCCGGAGGTAGATGTCTCCTATTTCCTCACCGACCATATTGCTTTCGAGCTGATCGCCGCCTCCACCGAACACACGATCACGGCCACCAACACGGCGCTCGGGAAGGTCGACGTGGGCAGCACATGGATCCTGCCGCCCACCCTGACCGTGCAGTACCATTTCATGCCGCACAGCCGGTTCAGCCCCTATCTCGGCGCCGGATTGAACGTGAGCTTCTTCTACGCCAGCCACGCCGCGGGCGGGACGGTGACCAAGCTCGGGCTGGACAACGCGGTGGGGCCGGCGCTGCAGGCCGGGTTCGACTACAACGTCTCCGGCCACTGGTTCGCCAATTTCGACGTGAAGCAGATATTCCTCAGCACGACGGCGCATCTGAACGGCGGCGTCATCCTGGCGAAAACGGCGCTCGACCCGCTCGTGATCGGCGCCGGCATCGGCTACCGCTTCTGAACCGGAGCGATGGGCTGGGAGGGGCCAGCCTTCACGGCCTGGCGGCCGAAGGCCTCCCCGCACCACCACCCATCATCCCGCCGGCGCCGAGGCCCGGCAGGATCGCCCCGGCCGTGGCCCGCTGCTGCGGATCAAGCGTCGCCAGCAATTTCTCCGCCGCGGCATGAACGGTATCGAACGCCTGCTGCCGCGCCTGGAACATCTGGTTCATCCGCTCCCGGCGCTGCGCCCACGTCGCCTGCGGCATCTGCGCGGCGAACGCCTGGTGCAGTCCCTGCATCTGGGTGGCGGCGCCGGACACCGTCTCGGCATATTGCTTCCAGCGCGGCTCGTCCTCCCTGGTGATCACAAGCTGCGCCTTCAGCGCGTCCAGGTAGGAGGCCATGTCGCCACCGCCGCGATGGGCGTCCAGCCCACCCCAGGCGCCCCCGCCCATGCTGCCCCCCATCATTCCCATCCCGCCGGGCTGACCGAGGGCGACGCCGGTCCCACCGGCCAGCACTGCCATGACCGCGGCGACGGCGAAGCGACGGATGCTCCTGCCTTGTTGCAGCATTGGTCTTCTCCTGGCTCCTCGCACTCCGAGCGGCGAGTAACCCAGGCATCCTGCCAGAGCGGCGGGTCATGGGACTTGACCTGGATCAAGCCGTCGTGCGTGCGGGCGTCGGGATCGGATCAGGCCCGCTCGTTCCGGCGGCAGTCGCGCGCAGGGCCCTCGCCGCGGTCGCTACATGCGTCTGCCGAATATTTGAACCGGCGACCTCATGTAGCGCCGGGTTCCCGGATGCACATGATGCCGGACGCGCCGCGGCCGCATCTCGGGGTGCGTGACACGACAGGAGGGGGGCCAGCCCATGAACCGCAAGCTCACGATCAGCCAGCACGTCGGACCGGCGGGCGGCTGGGGGTCAGTGAGGTCTTTGGCCGGCATCCTGCTGCGGACCGGCGTGCCGTTCGGCGGGAGCCTCGTTCTGACGCATCAAAACAAGCCGGGCGGATTCGCCTGCGTGAGCTGCGCCTGGGCCAAGCCGGCACGCCCGCGGCCATTCGAATATTGCGAGAACGGCGCCAAGGCGACGGCGTGGGAGATCACACGGGCGCGATGCACCCCGGAATTTTTTGCCGCCCACACGGTTGCCGCCTTGCGGAAATGGACAGACCACGACCTGGAGATGCAGGGACGGCTGACCGAGCCGCTGCGGTGGGACGCCGCCACGGACACCTACGTCCCGGTGTCGTGGGAAGCGGCATTCCGCGACATCGGCCAGGAACTGCGCAAGCTGGATCCGGCCCAGGTGGTGTTCTACACCTCCGGCCGTGCCTCCCTGGAGGCGTCTTACATGTACGCGCTGTTCGCCCGCATGTACGGCACCAACAACCTGCCCGACAGCTCGAACATGTGCCACGAAAGCACCTCCGTTGCCCTGCCCGAGAGCATCGGCGTGCCGGTCGGCACCGTGACCCTGGAGGATTTCACGGCGACCGATTGCATCTTTTTCTTCGGTCAGAACGTCGGCTCCAACAGCCCGCGGATGCTGCACGACCTGCAGGACGCGAGCCGCCGGGGGGTGCCGATCGTCACCTTCAATCCGCTGCGCGAACGCGGACTGGAACGCTTCGTCAATCCGCAGTCGCCGACCGAGATGATCACCGACGCCTCCACGCGGGTCAGTTCGCAATACCATCAGGTCAAGGCCGGCGGCGACATCGCTGCCATTCTCGGCATCTGCAAGGCGCTGATCGAAGCCGATGACGCCGCCGCCGAGGCGGACGGTCAGCGCGTGCTGGATCACGCGTTCCTCGCCGAACACACGCACGGCTTCGAAGCCTTCGCCACCGAGGCGCGCGCGCATACGTGGTCCGCGCTGGAGAGCCGCTCCGGCATCACCCGCACCGCCATGGAAGCGGCAGCCGCGGTGTACGCCCGGTCCGATCGCGTCATCGGCATCTACGGCATGGGGCTAACCCAGCATCGCGCCGGCGTCGAGGCGGTGCAGATGGTCATCAATCTTTTGTTGTTACGTGGCAATATCGGCAAGGTCGGCGCCGGCGTCTGCCCGGTCCGCGGGCATTCCAACGTCCAGGGCCAGCGGACGGTGGGCATCACCGAAAAGCCGGAGCTGGTGCCGCTCGATAGTCTGGCCGAGCAATACGACTTCCAGCCGCCGCGCGAGAAAGGGCTGAACACGATCGAAGCCTGCGAAGCCATCCTGGACGGAAAGGTGAAAGGCTTCATCGGGCTCGGCGGCAATTTCGTCCGCGCGATTCCCGAGCGGGAGGCCATGGAGGATGCCTGGGAACGGCTGGGATTGACCGTGCAGGTGGCCACCAAGCTCAACCGCAGCCACCTGGTCCACGGCGCCGTGTCCTACCTGCTGCCCTGCCTCGGCCGCATCGAGGTCGACGTCCAGGCGACCGGCAAGCAGGATGTGAGCGTCGAGGACAGCACCGCCTGCATCCACCGCTCGCGCGGAGTACGGGAGCCGGCCAGCCCGCATCTGCGCTCGGAAATCCGCATCGTCGCCGGGCTCGCCAAGGCGACCCTGGCCCCGAATTCGCGCGTGGATTGGGATGCGTGGACCGGCGACTACAGCCTGATCCGCGATGCGATCGAGACGACGTACCCCGACCGCTTCCACGAGTTCAACCGCCGCTTCGGGCAGCCCGGGGGATTTCACCGGCCGATCGCGGCGCGGGACCGCGTCTGGAACACGTCGACCGGGCGAGCCAACTTCGTCGTGCCAAAAAGCATGCGTGAAGACCGCGACATGCCGGAGGATCGGCGGGATGTGCTGCGCATGATGACCCTGCGGAGCAATGACCAATTCAATACGACGGTCTATGGCTACGATGACCGCTTTCGCGGCATCCACGGCAGCCGCATGGTGGTGCTGATGAACCGGAATGATATCGATCGTCTGGGACTGGACGAGGGCGTCGACGTAACGATCGCAACCGCCGCCGACGATCGCGACCGTCGCATGGCCGGATTCCGGGTGGTCCAGTACGATATTCCGGATGGCTGCATCGGCACCTATTATCCCGAGGCCAATGCGCTGATCCCGCTGTGGCATCATGCCGAGCGAAGCAAGGTTCCGGCGGCCAAGTCCGTGCCGGTGCGCGTGTTCCGGTCTGCCTAGGGGCAGGCAGCATCACGCGGCTTCCGACGCGCCGGGCATAGCGCGTCGCCGCGATCCACACCAGGAGGAGAACCCTCATGCCGCGCGGAGACAAGTCCAAATACACCGACAAGCAGGAACGGAAAGCCGACCACATCGCCGAGAGCTACGAGCATCGCGGCGTGCCGGAGCCGGAAGCCGAGCGGCGAGCCTGGGCGACCGTCAACCGGGACGATGGCGGCGGCAAGCGCGCCGGCGGTTCGGGGCAAGGCAAGGAAACCGGCCACCCGGCGGCGCACAAGGGAGGACGCAAGGGCGGTGCCGCCGCGGCCTCGCGCCCCGCGGCAAGCCGCTCGGCGTCGGCGAAGAAGGCGGCAGCCACACGCCGCCGAACCGCCGAGCACCATCCCGATCGGTAGGCGCATCGTTGCGACAGGCGCCCCCGGCGTATCGACCGGTGGCGATCGTCGAACTGTCATGCCGCCTACCTCCGCCCCGGCTGGCGTCACGGAGACCGGGGCCCGCCGCGACGCTTTCTGATCCTCGGGGGCGCCTTTGCGGAGCGCCGGAAGGCCGATCAGCGCGGCGCGGCGGGTGGCGTGGACGGCGGGCCCCCGACACCGCCGCGCATCATGCCGGGGCCTCCCATCATCCCGCCGGCGCGCAG
>DATLQW010000233.1:0-13475 GCA_035535035.1 Acetobacteraceae bacterium | reverse complement strand
AGTATGCCGGAATTTCTCCTGAATTCCGCCTCAGGCAACAGCTTCGCGAATTTCGTCATCGAACGGCAGGACAGCGATCATATGCAGGCGTTCCGGCTCGCGTCCTGAGCCGGGATTGGGGCAGAACTCCGGACTCGCGAGATAGTTGTCTTGCATGCGCTCTCGGGCAGCCTGTTGGCCACGGCTATTTTGCCGGCGACTTCATGGCAATTATTATGGGAAGGCTAATAAATGCTCGATCTTAAGAAACGCTGAACCCCGAGGACCAAACGGCACCCCCCCGACCCAACCGAGCGCCGGAGTCAATCTTGCGCGGGCGCCGACGGTGGCGTCCATCCAGAGGTCAGCCCGCAGAATCAACGACGCAGGGCACTACGCGTCATTGACCGAGCGGCGCATCGCGCCATGTTGGCCGCCACGCCGCCACGCCGCCACGCCGCAACGGAGACAGATCCCACTGCGCACCCGGAAGGAGAGTTCGCCCCTCACACCGTCCGCACGGCCGGGAGACCGCATCCTGGCAATCGTCGTTGGCCTGCACGCCGAGGCGCGGCTGGCCCGGCGACTCGGCGTCTCGGTGTTTGTCGGCGGCGGCACGGCGGCTGGTGCCGACGCCGCCGCGGCACGCGCGGTCGCCGCCGGAGCCACGGCATTGCTCAGTTTCGGCCTGGCCGGGGGATTGGACCCGGCGCTGCGTCCCGGCGATCTTGTCGTGCCGTCGGCGGTGGTCAGCCGCGGCGTGGTGTTCAACGCCGATGCCGCCTTGGCGGCACGCATCGGCGGCACGGCGTCGGACCGCTTGCTCGGAGCCGATGCCATCGCCGCGGATGCCGCGGCCAGGCGATGCCTGTGGCAGCGGACCGGCGCCGCGGCCGTGGACCTGGAGAGCGGCGCCGTGGCGCGTGTCGCGGCGGCGCATGGCCTGCCCTTCGCCGTGCTGCGTGCGATCTGCGACCCGGCGGAGCGCGACCTGCCGCCGGCCGCACTGGTCGCGCTGGATGCACGCGGTGCGATCGGGCTGGCGCGGATAGCGGGTTCGCTCGCATCCCGCCCTGGACAGATCCCCGCGCTGCTGCGGCTGGCGGCCGACGCTGCCGCGGCCCGCCGAACCCTGGCCCGGCACATCGCCACGCTCCGTCTGTGATGACACGTTCCTGTCATTGTCGCGATGCAGCGACGGAGCAATCTCCCGCGGGGCGCGGGTTGCTTCATCGCTCCGCCCCCAGCGATGACACGGACCGCAGCCGGCCGATACACCCTGACATGAGCCCGTCCGGCCGCCGGACCTTGTGATTCGGACCGCGTCCCGATCCGGCCCGATCTTGCATCCCCCCACCCAAGCAGGAGGTCGCAGCCCGCATGACCCGGATCGGCAGAATTCTCGCCTGGACGGCGGCACTCATGCTCGGGGTGCCGCTGCTGCTGGCGGCGCTGATCCTGATCGCCGGCAATACCGGTCCCGGGCGTCGCCTGATCGAGCGGCTCGTCCCCAGCCTCACAGGCGGCGAAATCCACCTCGCCGGACTCGCCGGACGCTTCCCGGACCGGCTGCGCGCGGCACGGCTGCAACTCGCCGACAAGCACGGCGCCTATCTCACCGTTGACGGCCTGACCTTCGACTGGTCGCCCACGCGGTTGCTGCACGGGGTGCTCGACATCGACCGGCTGGACGTGCAAACCGCCGACTTCGCCCGCATGCCGGTGTCAAGCGGCCAGAGCAGCTCCGGCTTGCCGGTGCGGGTGGCAGTACACGACCTGCGCGTCGGCCGGCTGGCGCTCGGCCCGGCGATGGCGGGCCACAGCGTATTGCTCTCGGCGACCGGCGCCGGCGCGCTCGACTCCGTCACCGAGGGCCACGCCACCCTGGCGGTGCGGCTGTTGAACGGCCAGGGGGACTACACGCTCATCGGCAGCGCCGGCGTGCACCGCCTCGAGGCCACGATCACGGCGCGCGAGCAATCGCACGGGCTGATCTCGGGCTTGGCCGGGCTGCCGGAGCTTGGCCCGGTCACCATCGACGCCAGACTGGACGGGCCGCGCAACGCGGTCGCCGCCAGCCTGACCGCCAGCGGCGGCAAGCTGCGCGCGCATGCCACGGGCACGCTGGACCTGGTGCGGGGCGCCGCCGACCTGACGGTTGCGGCGACCGCGCCGGCGATGGCGCCGCGGCCCGACATCGCCTGGCGGGACGTCAGCCTGGACGCGCACATGCAGGGCCCGTTCACCCGTCCGGAGCTGTCCGGGCACCTGCGGATCGACGGATTGCGGGTGGTTGGGGTGGGCATCGGCCGGCTTGCCGCCGATCTCGCCGGCGATGCGGGGACCGCGCGCCTGCATGCGGCGCTGGATGGGCTGACCCTGCCGGGCCAGCGGCCGGACCTGTTCGCCGCCGCCCCGGTGACGATCGACGCGACGGCGTCGCTCGATGCCCCGGGGCGGCCCGTCGCCTTCACGCTGCGGCACCCTTTGCTGCAGGCACAGGGCGTGGTCCGGACGGCGGACGGGCTCGCCGCACACGTGTCGCTGACCCTGCCGGACCTCGCGCCGGTCGCCGCCGCGGGCGGCACCGACGTGCAGGGGCGCTCCGCGCTGACCCTGGACGTGGCCCGGGAGGGCACGACCACGACGCTCGCGCTGCGCGGCACGATCGGGGTGACCGGCGGCCAGCGCCAGGCGCGGGCACTGCTGGGCGACGCAGCGCGGGTGGACCTGGCGGCAAGCCTGAACGGCCGGGACGCGCGCCTGACGCGCCTGCGCGTCACCGGCCGCGGGGTTGCCGTGTCGGCGCATGGCCGCCTGGCGGACGCGCGCGCCAATCTGGACTGGACGGCCGCCATCACCGACCTGTCCGCGCTGGCCCCGGCATTGACCGGCCGGATCGACGCGTCCGGCCAGGTCAGCGGCCCGGAGAACGACCTCGCCGCCGCGGCCGAACTGCATGGCACCATCGGCGCCCGTGGCGTCGAGTCCGGACCGGTCACGGTCAGCATCGCCGCCCGGGGCCTGCCGAACCGCCCAAGCGGCACGCTGACCGCCCAGGGAGCCCTGCTGAATGCCCCGATCGACCTGGCGCTGACGGCCAGCCGGGACGCCGGCGGCATACGGCTGGCGGTGCAGCGCGCGGATTGGCAGAGCATGCACGCCGAGGGCACGCTGACGCTGCCGGCCGGCGCCACGATCCCGCAAGGCACGCTGCGGCTGCGCATGATGCGGCTCGCCGATCTGGCGCCCTTGCTGGGCCGCAAGTTGGCCGGCAGCATCGAGGCTGCGCTGGACTCCGGCCCCGCCGTGGCCAGGCTGACGCTGACCGCCCGGGGCCTCGCCCTGCCCGGCACCGCCGCGGTGTCGCGCGCCGCGCTGGACGCCACCATCACCGGTCCGCAGGGCGATCCCTCGCTGCAAGCCACGCTGACGGCGGAGGGGATCGCCGCCGGCGGGATTTCCGGTGCCGCCGCCAAGCTGGAGGCGCATGGCACGCAGACCGCGCTGGCCGTGACGCTGTCGGCCAGCGCGCCCGGCCTGGCCGGGTCGCCGGCACGGGTCGATGCCGCCGCGACGCTCGACGTGGCCGCCCGTTCGGTCACAATCGGCTCGCTGCACGCCGCCTGGAAGCGGCAGACCCTGCGCTTGCTCGCGCCGGCCAGGCTGGACTTCGCCAATGGCGGCGCCGCGGTCGGGCACGCGCGGCTTGGGCTGGGGCAGGCGGTGCTGGCGGTGAACGGGCGGATCAGTCCGACGCTCGACCTGATCGCCAGCCTGCGCAACCTGCCGGCCGGCATCGCCGCGGTCGCCTCTCCCGGGTTCGCCGCCGACGGCAGCATCGCGGCGGAGGCGCGCCTGACCGGCAGCATTGCCCGGCCGGAGGGAACAATCCGGCTGACCGCCACCGGCCTGCGGCAACGCAACGGCCCTGGCCGGGCGCTGCCCGCCGCCAACCTGACCGCCGGCGCGACGCTGAACGGAACCAGCGCCCGACTCGACATCCGGGCGACCGCCGGCGCGTCGCGCCTGACCCTGAGCGGCACGGCGCCGCTGGTCGCGGCCGGGAAGCTGGACCTGCACGCCGGAGGCACGCTCGACCTGGCCATGCTCGATCCGATCCTCGCCGCCGAGGGCCGACGGCTGCGCGGACAGGTGACCCTGGATGCCATTGTCGCCGGCACCGCATCGGCGCCACGGGTGACCGGCACCGCGAGGCTCACCGGCGGCGACGCGCAGGACTACCCGTTGGGCGTCCACGTCACCGACATCGACGCCACGCTGCAAGCGGACGGAGACCGCCTGCGGCTGACACGGTTCAGCGGGCGGGCCGGCCCGGGCACGCTGGGCGGCAGCGGCACGATCGGCCTGGCGGCGCCAATGCCGGTCAACCTGACCTTCATTGCGGAAAACGCCCGGCTGGTCGCCAGCAATCTGCTCACGGCGACGGCCGACTCGCACCTGAGCGTGCGGGGCGCGCTCGAGGGCAATCTGGCAGTCGCGGGCACGCTGACCCTGCGCCGCGCCGAGATCCAGGTGCCCGACAGGCTGCCGGCCAGCGTGGCGGTGCTGCCGGTGCGCAATGCCGGCGCCCCGCCGCCGGCACCGCCCGCGGCGGCCGGGCCGGTCCCTGACATCGCCCTGGACGTCACGTTGATTGCACAGGAGGCGTTCATCCGCGGCCGCGGCCTGGACGTCACGCTGGGCGGCACGGTTCACCTCGACGGCACCAGCGCGCACCCGTTGCCCAGCGGTGGGCTGACCCTGCGCCGCGGTACATTGAGCCTGGTCGGACAGACACTGACCTTCACCGCGGGCAGCATCGACTTCACCGGTGCCGGGATCACCGACCCGTCCATCCACCTTGTCGCCACATCGAGCACCAACAGCATCGCCGCGACGCTGACGGTGGACGGCAGCGCCAAGGACCCGAAGATCACGCTGTCGAGCGTGCCGCAGCTTCCGCAGGACCAGATCCTGGCGCAACTGCTGTTCCAGCAAAGCGTCGGCAGCCTCAGCCCGTTCCAGGTGGCGGAGATTGCCGCGGGCCTCGTGCAACTGTCGGGCGCCACGTCCGGCGTGGGCGATCCGCTCGGCGGCCTGCGCAACGCGCTGGGCCTGGACCGGCTTTCGGTGGGTTCCAGCAGCACGGGCGCTCCCACGCTGCAAGCGGGCCGCTACCTGGCGCCGGGCGTATATATCGGTGCGTCGCATGCGGCCACGGGCGGCGGCACGCAGGCGACGGTGCAGATCGACATCGCCAAGGGGTTGAAGGCGGTCACCACGGCCGGCTCGGGCGCGGGCTCGGCGACGGGTGCGGCGAGCACCGGCCAGGGGGCGAGCGTCGGGTTGACCTATGAGTTCCAGTATTGAATGTCGCCTGGTGTGGCTGCCGCTGCACGACCGCGGAGGCGACGCTGCCATTATACCGACCGCCCGTGATGATGACCCGTCGAGCGAGGACCGCGGCCAAGGCGTCGCCGCCATGAAAGCAGGGGTGACGGATGTGTCAGCGTCGCGCGCGGGTGTCAGGTCATCGCCAGTGCGGCGGACTGGGCCCGACGGCGGCGGGCGCCAATGGAACGCATCGCCGCGTACTGGATCAGGAACAGGCCGAGCTTGCTGACGATAGCGTAAGCCGACATGAACGAGGCCCAGGTCGCGACGCTGAAGCTTAAAGCGGCGATCACGTTCAGCGCCGCGGAAAAAAACATGAGTCCCGACCAGACGAACCCGAACATGACGGCGATGTCCGGCACCAGCTCCCGGGCGATCGCCGGCAGGTAGCGGTTCATCCATCCGGGCTTCAGCATGGCGGCACCGACAGCGAGGTAAACCAGGCTGGGCTTGAGCATCATGAAGCGGGCATCGTTGGCGATCAGTGTCGCGCTGCCCGAGGCCACGACAAGCACCAGGCTCACCCATTGCATGGTGTCGATCGGCTGTTTCCGCGCGACCTCCCAGGCGATCTGGCCGAATCCCAGGACCATGCCGAGGGCAACCGCGAGCGGAATGTTCCTGGTCAGCAGATAGAGGATCAGGAACACCAGCGTCGATGCCATGTCGAGCAGCAGCAGTTTCCCCGCGGCCCACAAATTCTTCATGCGACGTTGGCTCCTTGTCCGATCCATCGGGCCGAACGGGTTCTGCCGGCGATGCCCGGCCGCGGACCCTCGGGCACGGCCGAACCCGGGATGTCACGCAATGCGGCTGGCGGCTACTCGGCCGCGCGCGTCTGCCGCCGCGCCAGTGCGGCGCGATCCAACTTGCAAGCCTCCCCGCCCTTGAGGATCGCCACCAGCTTGTCCTTGTCCTGCAACAGGCTCACATCGGCGACCGGGTCGCCGTCCACCAGCAGCAGGTCGGCGAGGAAGCCCTCGCGCACCTGGCCGGCCGCGTCGCCCAGCCCCATCAGCTCGGCGCCGTAGCGGGTCGCGCAGACCAGCGCCTCGCTCGGGCTGTAGCCGAGATGCCGCACGAAATGCGCGATGTCACGCGCGTTCTCGCCTTGCGGCGTGCGGGCAAAACCATAGTCGCCGCCGATCACGACGCGGATGCCGCGCTTCTTCATTTCCGGATAGGCGCGCGACGCCGCTTCCAGGCCGAGTTCGATGCCGCGGCGCACGCCCTGGTGCAGCGTGCCCTCGGGCGCCTCGTAGGCAGCGGCGTGCAGCAGGCCGATCGCCGGACCGACGAACACGCGGTCCTTCACCGATTCCAGCAGGTCGAGCGCTTCCTCGTCGGCATGCTCGCAATGGTAGATCACATCGACGCCGCAGCGCACGGCGCGCTTCACCGATTCGGCGGCGCGGCAGTGCGCGTTGACCATGCGGTGGAAGTCGCGCGCCACGGTGACGCCGGCGCGGATTTCATCCTCGCTCATCACGGTGCGCGGCAGGGCGCCGGTGCGCGTGTGGTCATCGCCGGAAATGTTGAGCTTGATGCTGTCCACGCCTTCCCGCACGCAGAGCCGCGCGAGCTTCGTCACCTCGGCCGGGCCATCGGCGAACATGGCGAAGCTGTCGCGGAACTGGTGCGCGCGGCGCTCGTCGCCGAGGCCGCCGGTGACGGTGATCTCCGGCCCGCAGGCGCGCAGGCGCGGGCCAGGCAGGTCGCCGGCCTCGATGGCGTTGCGGATGACCACGTCGATGCGCAGCTTGGCGCTGGCCGCGCTGTAGGCGCTGGTGAAGCCATGCTCCAGCAGGATGCGGGCGTTGCGCGCAGCGATCAGGGTGTGTTCCTCGGGCGGCGTGTCGCCGAGGTCGGTGGGGCGGGCACCGTTGACGAACGTGATGTGGGCGTGGCCTTCGACCAGGCCGGGCATCAAGGTCATGCCGTTGGTTTCGATCGCCTCGGCGCCGGCCGCTTCAAGCTGGCCGCGACGGGTCGCGACGGCGCGGATGCGGTCGCCCTCGATCAGGACGTCGGCCGGGAACGCGGGTACGCCGGAGCCGTCCCACACGCGGCAGTTCTTGAACAGCAGGCGAGCCACGGTTGCCTCCCTGGTTGGTGGGAGGAGCGTAGCGGATCGGCGGCGGTTCGTCTCGCCGCCGACGTCCCCGGTCATGCCGACTGTCCCCCGCCATGCAACGAAGGTCGGGCGTCGGCCGTCATGGACGAACGCGCAACGTCCCGCCCGGCCCCCTAATGCGCGCCCTGCAACGGCATTCCTCTCGCCACGGCGTTGATGTCGTAAGGCTGCTCCGCCAGGGTCTCGGCATCCCACATGCTGCGCTGGATACCGAAGAAATCCCCATCATAGACGTGGATGGCACCGCTGATCTTCGCCAGCGGGTTGACCACGGAGTGGATCACGTCGCGGCTCAGTATCGCGACATCGCCGGTGCCCAGGGCAGTGCCGCCGGCCGCCTCGATCTGGTATTTCGCCGGGTTCGGGACACGGCGCCAGAACATGTTGTCCTCCCGCCCGCCATACATGCCGATCACCGCCGAGAGCAGGTGGTTGTGCGGAAACGTGACCTGATGGGGCCCCCAGGCGACGTTGATGACCGTGAGGTCAGTGGCATGATGCAGCACCTTGATCCCGCCCTTGTCCGGCTCGCCGAGTTGGCGAAACAGCGAAGCGGGGTCGGCGACGGCGCGCGCCACCACCTCCCTCATTGCCTGGCGGGACTGCTCGGCGAGCGTGACGCGGAGATCGGCGATGAACTGATCGAGGTCGAACATGGTCGTTGCCTCCTTCGCTTGCCGGGTGACTGCATGCGACGTGTGTCTTGCGGAGGGGAATGCCGCCTGGCCGGCGGCCGTCGCCGGCGCCATGCGCATTGGTAGCCCCTCGCGCCAAGGTCTCCATCCAATTCAGACGCATTCGCCGCCGCGACGGAATGCTCTTGCGCTGGTCATTCTCTCGCGCTGGTCATGGTGCCGCTTGTTGCAGGGTGCCGCCGATGTGAGTGCTGGTTTACGATCCGCCGCGCAGTTTCGATGCAGATGCCTACGGCAACCTCGGCGCGCTCTGCATGCTTCGAGGTGAATGCTTCACCGGCCGCACGCTCATTGTCGGGCTGACGACAGACGGCCCGGGGCGGCGGCAAGGCGATTTCCAGGAGCGTGCGAGTTGTGATCGGGCGGCCCCGAACGACAACGCCCTGCCGGACAGGCAGGGCGTGTTGACGTTTCCTCGGGGACCTAAACTTGGCCGGCAGGTTGGCTACCAGGCAGTAGCCTGGCTGTCCAGAATTTTTCTATGCTGCGATGCAAAATATCGCTTGCACACGAATGACCAATCGCCTAGGTTGTGCGTCGCAGCAATGCGGCCCCTGGCCGCGCTGTCTGCTTTCTTGGACGTTTCCTCCCTAAACTTGGCGGCCCCATAAGGGCCGCCATTTTTTTGTCCGGCTGGAAGCCAGGCCGCCCGTGCCGCCAGGGCATGGCACCAATCCCCCAACCGGACTAGCATCATCCGGCGAATCCCGACGCTCCAGCCCCGGAGGCAACCATGCCGTTCGACGAAACCGCTGGCCGCCCCGGCCGCCGCCCGTCCCGCAACGTGCTCGGCGGCGTGCTGGAGAGTTGCTCGGTCCGCCCGCTGACCGGCTTCTTTCGCAACGGCTGCTGCGACACCGCGCCGGAAGATGTCGGCAGCCACACGGTCTGCGTGGTGATGACCGAGGGGTTCCTGGCGTTCAGCAAGCGCAGCGGCAACGACCTGTCCACCCCGCACCCGGAATTCGGGTTCGACGGGCTGAACGCGGGCGACCGCTGGTGCCTGTGCGCGCCGCGCTGGCAGGAGGCGCTGGAGGCTGGCCAGGCACCGCGAGTCGTGCTGCGCGCCACCGAGGCCGGCGCCCTGCGCTGGTGCGCCCTGGAGGACCTCAGGCGCTTCGCCGTCGATCCGGCCTGACGCAGGTCATGCACGACGCCGGGCCGGCCGAAGTGGACCAATTGCTGGCGCGTGCCCGCGCGCTGGTCCCGCGGCTGGCCGGGCGCGAGGCGGCGACCAACGCCGCCCGCGACGTGCCCGCCGCGACTGTCGCCGAGTTCCATTCCGCCGGCCTCCTGCGCGCGCTGCAGCCGCGGCGCTTCGGCGGCTTGCAGCAATCGTTCGGCGTGTTCTCGCGCATCATCGAGATCCTGACGGAAGGTTGCGCCTCCAGCGCCTGGGTCTATGCGGTCCTGGCGGAGCACCAGTGGATCATCGCTTCGCTGCCGGAACAGGGGCAGATCGACGTGTGGGGCGACGATCCATCGGCGGTGGCGTCGTCCTCGCTGGCGCCGCGCGAGACCGCAACGCGCGGCGACGGCGGCTGGCGCCTGTCGGGACGCTTCCCGTTTTCCAGCGGCTGCACGCACGCGCAATGGGCGATCATCGGCGCACGTTGCCCGGACGCGGCCGGCAATGTCGCGACACGCTACCTGCTGGTGCCGATGCGCGAGATCGAGATCATCGACGACTGGCATGTGCTCGGCCTGCGCGGTACCGGCAGCCGCACGCTGCTGTTGCGTGACGTGTTCGTGCCGGCGCATCGCTCAGTGCTGCTGCGCGACCTGCTGGAGGGCACGCCGCCCGGCGCGCGGGTGCATCCCGAGTACGACATCGTGCGCGCGCCGCGTGGCTACCTGGTCGTGTTTTCGCTGCCGCCGGTGGGCTTCGCACTGGGTCGTCGCGCGCTGGCGACCGCCGCCGCGGCGCTGTCCGGACGGCTGTCGCGCGGCGTGACGCGGCTGGCGGACTCGGAGATCGTGCAGTTGCGCCTGGCGGAAGCGGCGGCCTCGATCGAGGTGGCGTCGCTGGTGCTGGAAACCCGCCGCGAGCAAAGCCTGGCGGCGCTGGCGTCGGGGCGTGCGATCACGTTGCAGGAGGTGGTGCGCAATCGCCGCGATCTTACGTTCGGCATGCGACAGATTCGCGATGCGGTGCAAAGTTTGTGGGAGCTGTGCGGTTCACGCGCGGTGCAAGATGCGGATTCGTTGCAGCCGATGCTGCGCGACGTGCTGACCATCGCTACGCATCAGGCGTTCAGTCCGTTGGCGACTCTGGTGCCGTACGGGCGCTTGCTGTTGGGACTGCCGCCGGGGTCGGGCGAGGCGTAGGCGACGCAGCGCGCTATCCCGCCGGAACGCGTCCCGTGGCCTGGCCGATCACGTATGCAGGAACATCCGCGCCGCGGCGAGCAGGGCGCCGGCAATGATTCCGGTGATGCCGATCTGGCCGGCGACGATCGCGGTCACCATGACCCAGGTGGTCGGCAGGCCCTTCACATAGCCGCGCAGCTCGGCGATGTCCTCGCGCAGCAGCGCGACGTCGGACTTGGTCGCCATCTGGTGGTCCATTCTTGCGCTCAAGCCGGCAATGTCGAGCTTGATCTCGGCGACCTCCGCCTTGGTCGCGAGTTGCGCGATGTCAACTTTGATTGCGGCGACCTCCGCCCTGGTCGCGAGTTGCACCACCTCGGCCTTGGTCGCCAAGGACGGAAGCACGGTGCGTATCTCGGCCACCGCGACGTCAATCCGCGCGATCGCCGCCGTATTGTCGCGCATGGCTTCTTCCAGCCGAGAAACCCGCTGTTCCATGCCGCGATCGTAGGGGTTGCCGCCCGCACGTTCAAGCGTCGAATCCGGCACAATGCTTCTCCATACAACTGCGTGCGGACGATCGCTTCCCGGCACGCCGCACTTGCTCTATTCGGTAAAACTGAACCGATGATGAATGCGATGTCCGATCCGACGCTGCCCGCCGAATTCGCACTGATCGCGCGGCATTTCCGTCCGCTCGCCGGACCGGGCGCGCTCGATCTCGGCGACGACGCCGCATTGCTGCTGCCGCCACCCGGGCGCGAGCTGGTGCTGACCGTTGATGCGATGATCGGCGGCGTGCATTTCCTGCCCGACGATCCACCGGACCTGGTCGGGCGCAAGCTGCTGCGGGTGAATTTGTCGGACCTCGCGGCGAAGGGCGCCACGCCGCTCGGCTACCTGATGACCGTCGCCGCGCCGCGCGACACGCCGGACGACTGGTTCGCCGGCTTCGCCGCCGGCCTCGCGCAAGACCAACACGCATTCGCCGTCTCCCTGCTTGGCGGCGACACCACGTCCACGCCCGGCCCGATCGCCCTGTCGCTGACCATCATCGGCCATGTCGCACCGGGAACGATGGTGCGACGGGCCGGGGCGCGGCCGGGCGACGGCGTGTGGGTCACCGGCACCATCGGCGACGGCGCGCTCGGCCTCGCGGTGGCGCAGGGGAGGCTCGCCGATCCCACCGGCCACCTGCACCGCCGCTACCTTCTGCCGCAGCCGCGCGTCGGGCTGGCGATCACCGGCGTGGCGTCGGCGGGCATGGACGTGTCCGATGGGCTGGTGCAGGACCTCGGGCATCTGTGTCGCGCCGGCGGCCTCGCCGCCACCATCGACGCCGCGCTGCTGCCGCTCTCGCCGCCGGCACGACAGGCCGGCGCGGACTGGCTGCCCACCATCCTGACCGGCGGCGATGACTACGAACTGCTGCTGGCGGTCGCGCCCGACCAGGAGGCCGCGCTGCGCCGGGCCGCCGCGGCCGCCGGCATACCGGTTACCCGCATCGGTGGCTTCCGTGCCGGGCCGCTCGGTGTCATGGTGCATGGCCCCGACGGGAAAACGCTTGCTTTCGATCGGGGCGGCTGGAGCCATTTCTAACCGACCGGGGGCGCGTCGAGAGAATGAACAGGAACGTCTGGCTGCTGTTCTGCTGTCAGGCGCTGATGAACGCCATCATGTCGGGCCAGACGGTGATGGCTGCGCTGATCGGCCATTCGCTGGCGGTGGACAAGGCGCTCAACACGCTGCCGATGGCGATCCAGATGACGGCGATGATGTGCGCGTCGATCCCCGCCAGCATGGTGTTCGCGCGGCTCGGCCGGAAGCCGGGCTTTTGGCTGGGCTGCCTCGGTTCGCTGGCCGGCAGCGCGATCTTCGCGCTGGGCGTCTGGTACGGCAGCTTCCCGCTGTATTGCCTCGGCGCGGTGCCGGCCGGACTGGGCTGGGGCATCGCGCAGCATTTGCGCTTCGCCGCCGCCGAGGTGGCCGACGCGGAGGCCCGCCCGCGCGCCATCGCATTGGTGATGACCGGCGGCGTGCTGGCCGCCATCATCGGGCCGGAGCTGGTGAAGCGCACCAACATGCTGATCCCGCCGCTGGCGTTCCTCGGCACGTACGCGTGCCTCACGGTGCTGCCGGTGATCGCCGCGATCCTGCTGCTGTTCACCAGGCTGCCGCCGGCGGTGCGCGCCGAGGGTGCGCCGGTGCCGATCCGCGCCATCCTCGCACGGCCGAATTTCGTCGCCGCGGTGGTGTGCTGCATGGTCGGCTACGGCACAATGAACCTGGTGATGGCCTCGACCCCGCTGGAGATGATGTTCTGCGGCTTCGGCATCGGCCCCAGCGCCGATGTGATCCGCGCGCACTCGATCGCGATGTTCCTGCCGGGCTTCGTCACCGGCCGGTTGATCCAGCGCCTGGGCGCGCATCCGATCATCTTCGCGGGCGGCGTGCTCACCCTGCTTTGCGTTGCGGTCAACGTGGCGTTCAGCCCCAGTTATGCGACGTTCCTGGTGGCGCTGACGCTGCTTGGGGTCGGCTGGAACTTCATGTTCGTCGGCGGCACAGCGCTGCTGACCACGGCATACGAGCCCGCCGAGCGGGTGCGGGTTCAGGCGACCAACGACTTCATCGTGTTCGGCACGGTGGCGTGCACGGCGTTCACCTCCGGCGCGGTGCAGGCCACTGCCGGTTGGGCGGCGCTGAACCTGACCGTGGTGCCGCCGGTCATCATCGCGGTCTCGTTGCTCGCCTGGCACTGGCTGAGCCGGGCCCGGCTGGCGCCGGCGCCGGTGTAGCGGCGGCCGGCGGCGAACGCGGCTAAGCAGAATCCGGCGGGTTGACCAACGGATGGCGCTCTGGCTCACTGCCGGCACCGATTCGCAGGTGCAAAGCATGGCTGGAAAATCGCCGCTCACGGCAACCGACGAACAACGCGCTGCGCTCGTGACGCTGGCCGG
>DATLQW010000232.1:0-5959 GCA_035535035.1 Acetobacteraceae bacterium | reverse complement strand
GGAACGCCGATGGGCGAGATGTTCCGGCGCTACTGGATTCCCGCCCTGCTGGCCGAGGAACTGCCCGAGAACGACGGGCCGCCGGTGCGCGTGCAGCTTCTGTCCGAGAAACTCATCGCCTTCCGCGACACGATGGGGCGCTACGGATTGCTGGAAGAGTTCTGCGCCCATCGCCGCGTCTCGCTGTGGTTCGGGCGCAACGAGGAATGCGGCCTGCGCTGCGCCTATCACGGCTGGAAATACGACGTGACCGGCCAGTGCGTGGACCTGCCGTCGGAACCGGAGGACAACGGCTTCCGCCGCCGGATCAGACTGCGCGCCTATCCTCTGGTCGCGCAGGGCGGCGTGCTATGGACCTATATGGGCCCGCCGGACCACCAGCCGGACCTGCCGGAATTCGAATTCGCCAGGGTTCCGCCGCAACGGACCTTCACCTCGAAGCGGCTGCAATACAGCAACTGGCTGCAGGCGATGGAGGGCGGCATCGATTCCAGCCATGTTTCCTTCCTGCACCGCGACGCGCTGCACTCCGATCCGCTGATGCGGGGTTCGCGCGGCAACCAGTACAACATGGGTGACGCCATGGTGCGCTTCGAGGTGGCGGAGCATGCGGCCGGGCTGTTCATCGGCGCGCGGCGCAAGGCCGAGGCGGACAGCTTCTATTGGCGCATCACGCCATGGTGCATGCCGTCCTTCACCATGATCCCGCCGCGCGGCAACCATCCCGTGCACGGCCATTTCTGGATTCCGATCGACGACGACAATTGCTGGGCCTGGAGCTTCGACTACCACCCGACCCGCGACCTGACCGACGCCGAGCTTCAGGCGATGCGCGACGGCAAGGGCATCCATGTGCGTTACGTGCCCGGCACGTTCATCCCGGAGGCGAACCGCGACAACGACTACCTGGTTGACCGCGCCGCGCAGCAGGCCGGCGCGACCTATAGCGGCGTGGCGGGTATCGCCATGCAGGACGCCTCGTTGCAGGAAAGCATGGGGCCGATCGTCGATCGCGCGCGCGAGAACCTGGTCAGCACCGATAACGGCATCATCATGGCCCGGCGCTGCCTGCTGCGCGCGGCGCAGGCGCTGGCCGCGCAAGGCGTGGCGCCGCCGGGCACCGATCCGGCGACGCATCGCGTGCGCTCGGCCGCGCTGGTGCTGCCGGACGGCGTGGCCTTCGCCGAAGCGGCGCGCGAGGCGCTGACCGCGCGGCCGGGCGTGCCGCCGGTGTCGGTGTAGCCGGCCCTCATTCGTACAACCATGGTCCGGCAAGCAAGCTTTTAATACGGAGGAAGATAGAGAACCGCGGAGGACCACGGAGACAACAACAATACAGTATACCATGTTATCCACCGCAACCGAAGCGGCACGATGCCTCCGTGGCCCTCCGCGGTTCTCTATCTTCCTCCGTGTTAAAAGCTTGCTTTCCTAGCAAATGGCGACCGAACTGCCTCAAGGACCCGCGATGTCCCTATCGCCGCTCGCCCTGCTGAAGACCCGCCGTCTGTGGCCGCTGGCGCTCACCCAGTCCTGCGGCGCCCTGAACGACAACCTGGTGAAGAACGCCATGTTGGTCCTGGCGCTGTTCAAACTGGGCATCGGTGGCGCCGGGTTGTCCGCCCTGGCCGGCGCGCTGTTCATCGCGCCCTACATTCTGCTTTCGGCCTCGGCCGGACAACTGGCCGATCGTTTCCCCAAGCCGCGCGTCATCCTGGCCTACAAGGCGCTTGAACTCCTGCTGATGCTGGCCGCCGCCGCCGCCTTCCTGGCCGCCAGCGTGCCCGGCTTGCTGGGCGTGCTGTTCGCGCTCGGCGTGCAGGCGGCGCTGTTCGGCCCCGTGAAATACGGTGTGCTTCCGGAACATCTTGCCGAGGATGAGCTGCTCGCCGGCAACGGCATGATCGAGGCGACCACCTTCCTGTCCATCGTCTGCGGCACCGTCGCCGGCGGCGCGCTGATGCTGCTCGCCGACGGCGCGGCGGTGGTCGGCGCGACCGGCGTAGTGCTGTCGCTGGTCGGGCTGCTTGCCGCATGGCGCATCCCTGCCGTGCCGGCCGCCGATCCAATGCTGCGCCTGTCGCCCAACCTGTTCGCGGAAACCTGGCGCGTGCTGCGCCACGCCGCGTCGATCCGGCCGATCTGGCGGTCGGTGCTTGGGCTTTCCTGGTTCTGGACCATGGGCGCCACCTTGCTGACCGAGTTTCCGGTGGTCGCGCGCGACACGCTGCACGCCGGCGGCAGCATGCTGACCCTGCTGCTGACGGTGTTCGCGGTGGGCGTCGGCATCGGCTCGATGCAATGTGCCCGCTTGCTGCACGGCGAGGTGTCCGCGCGGCTGGTACCGTTCGCCGCACTGGGCATTTCGCTGTTCTGCTGGGACTTCGCCTCGGCCGCCGCGAGTGCCGGCGCCGCGGGCGGCTTCGCCACGGCCGCGGCTGCCCTGGGGTCGTTCGCCGGCTGGCGGATGGTCGCCGACCTGTTCCTGCTGGCCGGGTGCGGCGGCATGTTTTCGGTGCCGCTCTACGCCATCATCCAGGACCAGGCGGCACCGTCCGAGCGCGCGCGCATGGTGGCGGCCAACAACATCATGAACGCGCTGTTCATGGTGGCGGGCGCCGCGGCGGCCGCCGGCCTCGCGGCATCCGGCTTGCGCGCGCCGGCCGTGCTGGAACTCGCCGCCCTGGCGAACGTTGTCGCCGCCGGCTGGATCGTTCGCATGCTGCCACAGGATTTTTATCGCGCGCTGCTGCGCTGGTATTTCACCACGTTCCACCGCCTGCGGATCAGCGGCCTGGAGAACTACCATGCGGCCGGCGACCGCGTGGTGATCGTCGCCAACCATCAATCCTATCTCGATGCGCCGCTGATCGCCGCCTGCCTGCCCGACAGCCCCAGCTTCGCCATCCATACGGCGCAGGCGGCCAAGTGGTATTTCAGGCCGTTCCTCGCCGCGGTCGATACTTTTCCGTTGAACGTGCAGTCGCCCTATGCGGTGAAGCGCATGATCGAGGCGGTGCGCGACCATGGCCGCAAGCTGATGGTGTTTCCCGAAGGCCGCATGACCCACACCGGCGCGCTGATGAAAATCTATGAAGGCGCGGCCATGGTCGCCGACAAGGCGGGCGCGAGAATCGTGCCGATCAGCATCGAGGGATTGCAGTTCAGCCGCCTCAGCCATATGCGCGGCAAGCTGCGCCGCCGCTGGTTCCCCCCGGTGCGGGTGACCATCCTGCCGCCGGTGACCCTGGCACCGCCGGATGCCGGCCATCTGACGCCGCGCCAGCGCCGTGAGGTGACCGGCCGCGTCTTGCAGGACGCGATGGTGGCGGCGATGTTCCGTTCCCGGGATAGTGACAAGACCCTGTTCGCCGCGGTGCTGGACGCGCGTGCGGCCTATGGCGGCCGGACGCTCATTCTCGAGGACATCCAGCGCGCGCCGATCGGCTACGACCGGTTGCTGCTGGGTGCCGTGGCGCTGGGGCGCGCGCTGGCCGCCGCGGCGCCGGGCGAGACGCATGTCGCGCTGCTCCTGCCCAATGCGGTCGGTTCCGTGGTGACGTTGATCGGGCTGCAGGCTTTCGGGGTGGTCCCGTGCCTGCTGAACGTCACGGCCGGCGCGGCGAACATGCTGTTCGCCTGCCGCGCCGCCGGTGCGAATTATGTCGTGTCAAGCAGGACATTTGTAGAGAAGGGGCGGTTGGGAGGGGTGGTGGAACGGCTGGCCGCCGAAATGCGGTTCATCTGGCTGGAGGATTTGCGCGACGCGATCGGGCCGCGCGCGAAACTGCGCGCCAAACGCGACGCGTGGGGCGCCCGCCGGCTGCCGGGTGCGCGCGTGTCGCCGGACTCCGCCGCTGTCGTGCTGTTTACCAGCGGGTCGGAGGGCAGCCCCAAGGGCGTGGCGCTCAGCCACCGCAACGTGCTGACGAACTGCGCGCAGTTGTCATCGGTGATCGACTTCAATGGCAGCGACATCGTGTTCAACGCGATGCCGATGTTCCACGCCTTCGGCCTGACCGGCGGCACTATCCTGCCGCTGGTGTTCGGCGTGCGCGCGTTCCACTACCCGAGTCCGCTGCACTATCGCGTCGTGCCGGCGCTGATCTACGACACCGACGCGACGATCTGCTTCGGCACCGACACCTTCCTGCGCGGCTGGGCGCATTATGCGCATCCCTACGACTTCTACGCCATGCGCTACATCTTCGCCGGCGCGGAGAAGGTGCAGGAGGAAACCCGGCGCACGTTCGCCGACCGCTTCGGCGTGCGCATATTGGAAGGCTATGGCGTGACCGAAACCTCGCCGGTGCTGGCGCTGAACACCGCGATGCACTGCCGGCCGGGCACGGTGGGGCGCTTCCTGCCGGGCATCGAATGGCGGCTGCAACCGGTGCCTGGCGTAGCCGAGGGCGGGAAACTGCAGGTGCGCGGCCCGACCGTCATGCTGGGCTATCTGCGGGACACCGCGCCCGGCGTGGTGGAAACCCTGGCGGATGGCTGGTACGACACCGGCGACGTCGCGTCGGTGGACGCCGCCGGGTTCGTATCGATCACCGGCCGCGTAAGCCGGTTCGCCAAGATCGGCGGCGAAATGGTGTCGATGGCCGCGGCAGAATCGCTGGTCGCGGCGCTATGGCCGGACGCACGCCACGCGGTGGTCAGCGTGCCGGACGCGCGCAAGGGCGAGGCCCTGCTGCTGGTCACCACGCACAAGGCTGCCGAGCCACGCGAGCTGTTGGCGTTCGCCCGCGCGCGCGGCATGCCGGAATTGCTGGTGCCGCGTGTCATCCACCCGGTCGCGACCATTCCACTGCTCGCAACCGGGAAGGCGGATTATCCGGCGGTGGAGCGGCTGGTCGAGGCGGCGCGCGCCGCCGCGGCGCCGGAGGTTGCGACGGTATAGGTGGCTGCCCGAGCAGCTCGACGGTTGCCGGCTGCGGCGCGAGGCACAGCGCGCCTTGATCCTGGGGCCGCGGCTTACGTGCCCGGATGCGTACCGCCTCACTCATCATCGACCTCCGGGTCGGAGGAACCCGGCAAAGCCTGCTCCGGCCGTGGTGTCATCTCGACGCGGCGTTCCCCAGCCTCCCCTTCCAGCCGCCAGGCCCGAAAGCGGTGTTCGTGGCCGGCATCCGGGTTTGGAATTGTGTCGGGCGCGAGATCGTTCGTGCGCAGATCGAAGCGATAGGCAACAACGAGGTTCGCCGCCTCAACGCGCACAAGCTCGCCGATCATCATACCCCTCGGTCACTGGGACAATTCCGAAATCAGGATAGCTGTTGTGCCCACCCTGTTCGAACGGCACCTCTAGCTCAACCAGCCGTTGCTTGACCCAGTTCTGAAAGTGGAATTCCTTGTCCTGCCGCGACTCCCGGCGAATAAATTGATTGCTGTCGCGCGCGGCGATGATGCGGCGATAGAATTCGGCAACGGTTGATTGACTGGCGGACATGATTCCTGTCGCTTCCATGCCGGCGAATCGGGATTCTGCTCGCCCCACGGGCTAAGGCCACAGCCTTTACGGCCAACGACCCGACAGGCCGGAACTAACGAAACGCGCAGATTTGACAGACAAGCGAGTATATCGGAACATCAAGCGAACGAAAAATGAATGCAAGCCCAGATCTCCCCCGTCTGTGTGGCGTTCAAACCGACGCACCCCGCAGCCTGGTCTGAGACCCGTGGGCAAGCACCGCAACGAACCACCGGTCCGTCCCGGTCGCCCCCGCCCGCCGCCGCGTCTCCGCGCAGCCGCACGCCAGCGGCCCGCCCCATCCGCGACCAGCCCGGCACCTCCGTAACCCCCCTTGACAACTTTCCCTATATATGCTTAAAATCCCATCAAATGCCCGCCACCGCCTCCCCTCCCGAGCCAACCCCCCACCCCGATCCCGATCGGGCCCCCACCAGCGCGCCCACCCCACACCGCCTCGCCAATCTGCTCCGCCGCGTGTTC